>NZ_VJYK02000003.1 GCF_007097205.2 Streptomyces alkaliterrae | reverse complement strand
CTCCATGAATGCTTCCCCGTAATCGGGGTCACAACCACAGAAGAGCGGAACAAGCAGGCGGAATAAGCCCACTCGTTCACAGCGTCCTCGCTGTGTTGTGTTTCAAAGGAACCTCGACCATCCACAAACGTGAACGGACGGGGTATCAACATATCTGGCGTTGACTTTTGGCACACTGTTGAGTTCTCAAGGAACGGACGCTTCCTTCGGATTCCCTTCCGGGCTTCCTCCGGGCGCTTCCCTTCGGTGTTCACTACTTTAGCGTTTCTTCCGTGGAACTCATAATCGAGCTCTTCTGGAATGCGTGATGGCATGCCTTTGGCACACCTTCAGGTGATCCGCTGGAGTAGTTGCGCCGCCCGGTTCGACGGGGGCTGTACGACCTTGAACGGCCTTCGCGTCCCCGCCGCCTCTTGTTGCGGCTCGGACTACGTTAGGCGGCCGGGCGGACAGAGTCAAGTCGCCTCGGTGCGAAGCCGCGCACGGCTTCGCGGCTGGTGCGCGCGGTAGGGGCTGACCGTCGGATCGTCCTCGATCCAGAACCGCCACGGGTACGGCGCGCCCTCCCCGCCGACGCCGGTGCGCGGCCCGCTGCGGACGCGGCCGCGGCCGGGCGGCCGCCCGGTCAGCACGCCGAGTTCTCCGTCCGGTTCGGGGGCGGCCGGCAGCTCGGCGTCCGTCTCCACGAGGCAGACGTCGACACCGTTCAACGCACGGTCGACGTCCAGAGCGGTCGCGAGCCGCGCCGGTCCCTTCGCGAGTTCGGCGTCGCGACGGGCGTTGGGGCGGTGGCTTCGTGCCAGGTCCACACCGGAGACGACCTCCCCCGCTCGCAGCAGGACTCCGCTCGCCTTGCCCTCCGGCCCGCACACCAGGTTCAGGCAGTGCCACATGCCGTAGGTGAAGTAGACGTAGGCGTGTCCGGGCGGTCCGAACATCGCGGCGTTGCGGGCGGTGCGCCCCCGGTAGGCGTGCGATCCCGGGTCTCGCTCGCCGTCGTAGGCCTCCACCTCCGTGAGGCGCAGGGCCATGCGCCCGCGCGGGGTGGTGCGGACGAGGATCCGGCCCAGCAGGTCCGGGGCGACGTCGAGTACGGGGCGGTCGAAGAAGGTACGTGGCAGAGCAGTACGGTCACGGCCGGAGATCATGTCGTTCGAGCGTAGTCGAGTCTCGGGGAGAAGAGATGGCCCTCAAGAAGCTGTTCGCGTCGATGGGTATCGGCGGGGCGTCGGTGGAGACGGTGTTGTCCGAGCCGAACGTCCTGCCGGGTGGCGTGGTGCACGGGGAGGTGCGGATCGAGGGCGGTTCGGTGGCCCAGCGCGTCCAGGGGCTCTCGGTGGGGCTCCAGGCCCGGGTGGAGGTGGAGACGCAGGACGGTGAGCGTCGGGAGGACATGTCCTTCTACCAGCAGCAGCTGGGCGGGGCGTTCGAGCTGGCTCCCGGTGCCGTGCACACGGTGCCGTTCGCGTTGGGCATCCCGTGGGAGACGCCCGTCACCTGCTTCCTCGGCCAGCACCTGACCGGGATGCACGTGGGCGTCACCACCCAGCTGGACATCGCTCGGGCCATCGACTCCACGGACCTCGATCCGGTCGCCGTTCACCCGCTGCCCGCGCAGCAGGCGATCCTGGACGCCTTCGGCGCGCTCGGCTTCCGCTTCAAGAGCGCCGACCTGGAGAAGGGCATGATCGGCGGCACCCGGCAGCAGCTGCCGTTCTACCAGGAGATCGAGTTCCACGCCCCGGAGCGGTACCGGGGGCTGAAGGAGGTCGAGCTGTCGTTCGTGGCCGACGGACAGACGATGGACGTCGTCCTGGAGATGGACAAGAAGCCGGGGCTCTTCAGCGGCCACAGCGACTCCTACCGCTGCTTCCAGATGAACCTCGCCGACTTCCACCAGACCGACTGGGCGGGCTACCTCAACCACTGGCTGGCGGAGGTGGGCGGTCGCCGCAAGTGGTTCTGACGGACGCGCGGTCCGGCGGGGCCTGGCGGCGGGGTGCCTCGGAGGGCACCCCGCGACCGTGCGGGCCGCTCAGCCCAGTAGGACGGCGAAGGGTGTGTCACGCGCGGACCAGAAGCCCGCGGCGGCGGTGAGCACGTCGGTCGCGGTCGCGGCGTCCTCCGGCGCCGCCGCCGCGAAGTCGGCCCAGCCGGTGAGGACGAACAGATAGCCCTCGGGGTCGCCGTCCTCCCACCAGGAGAGGTCGGTCAGGCAGTCCGCGAGGGCGTCCCAGTTGCGGCCGAACCAGTCGGGCAGTTCCATGCCCGACTGGCAGGCCGCGAGGAAGCCGGCCTTGTCCGTCACTCCTTCGAGTGGGGCGAGTGCACAGCGCCAGCGGGCGGCGCGCGCGGCCTCCAGTACCTCGGTGACGCGGGTGACATCGGGAGACGGCTCCCACAGGTAGGCGCCCGGCGGGACGGATTCGTCGAGCAGGCCCGGCACCGAGGCGTCGGGCAGGGCCGGGAGGGGCAGAGTCATGGGTTCACCACAGCCTTGAACGATTCGTAGTGGTCGCTGGTGTAGTAACGCTCGCCCTCGTCGCCGGTGACGATGCGTCGGGCGCCGCGGTTGCGGGCACCGGGTGTGGGCACGGTGTATTCGCGGTAGTAGCCCCTCGCCTGTAGCGGCAGTCGGCGTTCGTAGTTGCCGAAGACGCTGCCGTCCTTGGCGTAGGGGAACGGGCCGTCGGCCTCGATGAGGCGCAGCGTCTCCCGGGCTTCCGCGGGGAGTTCGCCGGGGGTGAGGAGCGGCATGCCCTCGGCCCATTCGGGCGTCGCGGTGACGCCGGGCGTCGCGGTGGGGTCCGACGGGTTGCCGGTGGTGGGGGTGTCGGCGCCGCAACCGGTCAGCAGCAGGGCGAGGGCGGCCACGAGGGCGAGCAATATCCTTCTGAGCACTCCGACATGCTGCCAGCACCGCCCCTCGGCGGCTGGTTAGGCTGGCCGGGCACCGAAGTTCGCGACGAGGAGGCTTCACATGACCGAGCAGCGACGGCGTCCGCTCCCCCACGACTTCCACCCCCCGGTGCCCTCCTTCACCGTGGTCAGTGACGATGTGGAGGACGGTGGCACGCTCGGGCCGGCCCAGGTGTACGCGGCGGGCAACACGTCGCCGCACCTGCGTTGGGCGGGCCACCCGGAGGGCACCAGGAGCTTCGCGGTGACCTGCTTCGACCCGGACGCGCCGACGGGCAGCGGCTTCTGGCACTGGACGGTCTTCGACATCCCGGTCGACGTGACCGAGCTGCCCACCGGGGCGGGTAGCGGTGACTTCACCGGGCTGCCGGCCGGCGCGGTGCAGGTGCGCAACGACTACGGCACGGCCGACTTCGGCGGTGCGGCCCCGCCGCCCGGGGACGGGCCGCACCGGTACGTGTTCACGGTCTACGCCGTCGGCGAGGACAAGCTGGGCGTCGACGAGGGCGCGACCCCCGCGGCGGTCGGCTTCAACCTGCGGTTCAAGGCGATCGGTCGGGCGCACCTGATCGCCGAGTACGAGGTGCGCGAGCGCTAGCGACGCGCGGCCGCGGTTCTCCCGCCGTCCACCCGTCCCCCGCACGTCCCGCTTCCGTCGCCCGCCGTACACCGCGGGGAAATTGCGTTGTCGGCCGGAAGGGGCACCGGCACAGTGGTGCCACCCGCCGCCCGGCGGGCCTGACGGGGAGGTGGACGTGCGGGAGACGCTGGTTCTGAACGCGAGTTTCGAGCCACTGGCGACGGTGGCGCTTCGACGGGCGGTTGTTCTGGTGATGCAGAACAAGGCCGTGGTGGAGCAGGCTCACGGTGGGCTGAAGGTCCGGGCGGCGCACGTCGAGCTCCCGGTGCCGCAGGTCATCCGGCTACGGCGGTACGTGAAAGTGCCGTTCCGACAACGGGCGCCGTGGTCGCGGCGCGGTGTGCTGGTGCGGGACCGCCACCGTTGCGCCTATTGCGGGCGGCGCGCGACCACGGTCGACCACATCGTGCCCAGGTCGCACGGCGGCGGGGACACCTGGCTGAACACCGTGGCGGCGTGCGCTGCGGACAACCACCGCAAGGCGGACCGCACTCCGGCGGAGGCGGGGATGCGGCTGCTGGTGCGGCCGTTCGAGCCGACGCCGGCGGACGCGCTGCTGCTGGCGCTCAACTTCCGTGACGGGGAGGGGCTTCCGGACTGGTTGCGGCTACCGGCACCGGCGGCCTGAGCGGTGCGCGGTGACTGCCGCGAATGACGCGGGCCCGCCGTTTGACCGGGGAGGTCGGACGGCGGGCCCGTTTGTGTTCCACAAGCGCCCAGGGGCGGGCGGCCGAACGGCTTGAATCAGTCGATCGAGGGGCGCTCGGTGGGGGGCGTGACGGACTTTCCGCCCTGCTGGCCGCCTCCGTTGCCGCCGCCGCTGCCGCCTCCGTTGCCGCCTCGGAAGGTATCCAACGCGCCGCCGAGGCCCTTGAGCGCGTCGCCGATCTCGCTGGGCACGATCCACAGCTTGTTGGCGTCGCCCTCGGCGATCTTCGGCAGCATCTGGAGGTACTGGTAGGAGAGCAGCTTCTGGTCCGGGTCTCCGGCGTGGATGGACTCGAAGACCGTGCGGATCGCCTGCGCCTCACCTTCGGCGCGCAGTGCGGCGGCCTTGGCGTCACCTTCGGCGCGGAGGATCTCGGACTGCTTGTGGCCCTCAGCCTGGAGGATCTCCGACTGCCGGACACCTTCCGCCTGGAGGATGGCGGCGCGCTTGTCGCGGTCGGCGCGCATCTGCTTCTCCATCGAGTCCTGGATGGAGGTGGGCGGCTCGATCGCCTTCAGCTCGACGCGGTTGACGCGGATTCCCCACTTGCCGGTGGCCTCGTCGAGGACGCCGCGCAGTGCCGCGTTGATCTCCTCGCGGGAGGTCAGGGTGCGCTCCAGGTCCATACCGCCGATGATGTTCCGCAGTGTGGTGACGGTGAGCTGCTCGATGGCCTGGATGTAGCTGGCGACCTCGTAGGTCGCGGCCCGGGCGTCGGTCACCTGGTAGTAGATGACGGTGTCGATGTTCACGACCAGGTTGTCCTGGGTGATCACCGGCTGCGGCGGGAAGGGCACGACCTGTTCACGCAGGTCGATGCGGTTGCGGATGGTGTCGATGAACGGCACGACGATGTTCAGGCCCGCGTTGAGGGTGCGGGTGTAACGGCCGAACCTCTCGACGATGGCCGCGCTCGCCTGTGGGATGACCTGGATCGTCTTGATGAGTGCGATGAAGACAAGCACCACCAGGATGATCAAGACGATGATGACTGCATCCATCGCGTCCCCCTGGACTGTCGGTAGGTGTTCGCTGGGCGGCGGCCACCGTGCGTGACCGTGCCTGTGTCACGGGCCATCACATCACGACGGCGGTGGCCCCGTCGATCTCCACCACGTCGACGCGGCTGCCGGGTTCGTAGGCCTCGCCGGAGTCCAGCGCACGGGCCGACCAGACCTCGCCGCCGATCTTCACCCGGCCGCCGCTCTCGTCCACGCGTTCCAGGACGACGGCCCGCTGGCCCTTGAGCGCGTCGACGCCGCTGGCGAGTTCGGGCCGCTCGGCGCGCATCCGGCGGGCGACCGGGCGGACCACCAGTATCAGCGCGGTGGAGACGATCGCGAAGACCGCGACCTGCGCGACCGGGCCGCCACCGAGCGCCGCCGTGAGCGAGCCCGCGCCCGCGCCGATGGCGAGCATGCCCAACTCCGGCATGGCGGTGATGACAAGCGGGATGAGCAGCCCTACGGCGGCGATCAGCCACCACACCCAAGCATCCACAAGGTCAATGATAGGGGTGGCGGGCGTTCACGGACAGTGCGCGGCGCGGCCGGGGAACGTTCCCGGCCGCGGCGCGCGGTCCTGGGACGACCGGTCGTCAGCCGAGCGGGAGCCCGGCGGCGGTCCAGCGCTCGCCCTGGCGCTCCAGGACCAGGGGCAGGCCGAAGCAGCGGGAGAGGTTGGCGGAGGTCATCTCCGTCTCCATCGGGCCGGCGGTGAGGACCTTGCCCTGGCGGATCATCAGGACGTGGGTGAAGCCTGCCGGGATCTCCTCGACGTGGTGCGTCACCATGATCATGGAGGGGGCGTAGGGGTCGCGGGCCAGTCGGCCGAGGCGGCGCACCAGGTCCTCCCGGCCGCCGAGGTCGAGTCCGGCGGCCGGCTCGTCGAGCAGCAGCAGTTCGGGGTCGGTCATCATGGCGCGGGCGATCTGGGTGCGCTTGCGCTCGCCCTCGGAGAGGGTGCCGAAGCGGCGGTCGAGGTAGTCGCTCATGCCGAGCCGGTCCAGGAAGGCGCGGGCGCGCTCCTCGTCGACGGCGTCGTAGGACTCCTGCCAGCCGGCGGTCATTCCGTAGGCGGCGGTCAGCACGGTCTGCAGGACGGTCTGGCTGCGCGGCAGCTTCTCGGTGAGCGCGCTGGAGGACATGCCGATGCGGGGCCGGAGCTCGAAGACGTCGACCGCGCCGAGGCGTTCACCGAGGACGGTGGCGGTGCCGGTGGTCGGGAACAGGTAGCTGGAGGCGAGGTTGAGCAGGGTGGTCTTCCCGGCGCCGTTGGGGCCGAGGATGATCCATCGCTCGCCCTCCTTCACCGACCAGGAGACCTCGTCCACCAGAGCGCGACCCTCGCGGACCACGGATACGTCCACCAGCTCCAGTACATCGCTCATGAGCGCGCTGTCTCCCAATGCAATCGCGTTTGCCCGTGCCTGTGGGCACGGTCCCCAGGGAAAACCTACGCCACCCGTACTCGCCCGTGGTCCCCCGGCTTCCTCTCTAAGGTGGAGGGATGCTGGAAGAACCTCGCTCCGGGCGGCTCGCCGCCTGGGGAAACGCACTGTACGCCGGTGCCGTGTCACCGGACGAGGCGGCCTCGGAAGCGGTCGGCGGCGACGCCGCGCACCGGGTCGTGGAGCTGCCCGGAGAGACGGGCCCGGTCGGGTTGACGCTGGCGCTGGGGCGGCTGCGGGCGCTCGGCGCGACGGGTCTGACGGTGGCGCTGCCGGCGCCGGGCCACCCGCTCGGCCTGTGCGGCCCACCGGAGTTCAACGCGCGGGCGCTGGAGGTCGGCGAGGCCGTGCTGGCGCCCGGGGCGGGACTCGGGCTGGTGCCGGAGGCGGCGGCCGTGGGGCCGGAGGGCGACGAGCACGTGGAGGTGGAATGGACGTGCCTGCCGGTGCGTCAGGCTACGCCGGCGGACGTGCCCTCGCTCGGCGAGGCGGAGCGGGAGCTGGTCGAGGCGCTGCGGGAGGCGACCGAGGCGCTGGTGCGGTTGGACGTGGCGGGTTCGGGGCCGGTGGCGCGGGCCGCGTTGGAGGCGTACCAGGCCCGGGCGGAGGCCGGTCGCCGGGTGTTGGCGCCGGGCTATCCGCCGCGTGCGGTCCGGGTGTTGGAGTTGGCGCAGCGGGTGTCGGCGCTACTGGGCATCGCGGCGGCGCCGGAGCACGGCGGCGCGGTGAGCGCGGGGCAGATGGGGGCGCGCGCCGACCTGCTGCGGCCGGTGGAGCGGGTGGCGCGGCGCGCCCAGGTGGCGGCGTACAACGCGTACGCGGAGGAGGTCGCGCGGCGGCACGGGGCGCCGTAGCGGTCGGGACGCGCGGACACCCCGCCCGGCGGTGTGCCGGACGGGGTGTCGGGGTGTGCGCTTCGGTCAGCCGTTGACGCAGGTGTTGCCGAACGTCGGGTTCAGCCCGGCGATGCCGTTGATGGTGTTGCCGCAGAAGTTGATCGGCACGTGGATCGGCACGCTGATGACGTTGCCGGAGGCGACGCCCGGCGAGTGGGCGGCCTTGGCTCCGGCGAATGCGTCGGCGGAGGCGGTGCCGGCGGTGGCGCCGACGACCGCGCCGGACGCGGCGAGCAGGACGACGGCCTTCTTGGCTGCGTTCATGGGTGCTGGTCTTCCTTCTGAATGACGGTCCGTGGCTCCGGCCGGGAGCCACATGCCGATCAACGCGGGCGGGGTCGCCTTGACACGGTTGGAAAGCCATCCGTGGGGCGAATACCCCCGTTCGGAGCAGTCGGCGGCCCGCGCCGGCGAGACGGTGTCAGGGGCAGCCTGGCAGCGGGCCGGCCCCGGACGGCGGTGCGGTCCGGGGCCGGAGCGCTGGTCGCGGCGCGCGGGGCGCCGCGGACGTCACTTGTTGATGCAGGTGTTGCCGAACGTGGGGTTCAGCAGACCGATCACGTTGACGGTGTTGCCGCAGACGTTCACCGGGATGTTCACCGGGACCTGAATGACATTGCCGGAGATGACGCCCGGGGAGCCGACGGCCTTGCCGTGGGCGTGCGCGCCGCCGGTCGCGGCGGCGGCACCCGCGGTGGCGGCGACGATCCCGCCGGCGACCGCGGTGACGGCGACGACCTTCTTCAGGTTCTTCACTTTCTCAACCCTCCTAGCGGTTCCGCGGCGGTTTCGCCGCGGCACGCCATGGAGAACGGCGGGGCCGCCGGAAGGTTGCGCGCATCTGAGGGACTATCACACGACAGCATGAATCAGGTGCCGCATTCGGACGGGTGACTTGTGTCCGCCGCCGCTTGGTGGGAACGTGCCGCGCCGCACGGGTCGGCGCGGTCGACGGCAGGGCCGGCACCGAGCGCCGTGTCGGCACGCCGTCCGGGGTGACGTGGGTCTCGGCGGTGCGGGTCCGGCGGGTCCCGGGATGTGAGTCGGCGCATAGGACCCGCGTCACGTACGAGGCCGGTTAGTGCCGGGGAGGGCTTCCGCGCGGCCTGGGAAGGGGCCTCCGCCGAAGACGCCGGCCGGTGTCCACTAGGCGCGGCAGTACATGCACCTTTTGCCCGGTCTTCCGGTGGGTTGCTACCAATGTCCGTCGGCGCAGGGTCCACTGCGTCACCCGACTCGGAAGGTCAGACGTACATGCCCGTCCTCTCCGCCCTTCGTCTCCCGCGTCAGCCCCTCGGTCGCCGTGTGGTCGCGGCAGGCGCCGCCACCGTGGGCGCCGCCACGCTCGCCCTGTCGGCCCTCTCCGGGCAGGCACAGGCGGCTCCCGCGCAGGGACAGCCGTCGGCCGCGCAGGCCGCCGGAGCGCAGTCGGCGAGCGCCCCGCGGCAGGCCGCCCAGGAGATCATCGACGACCAGCGGCAGTACACCTGCTTCGCGAACATCGTCGAGCGGGAGAGCGGCTGGGACCACACCGCGCAGAACCCGAGCAGCGGCGCCTACGGCCTGGTCCAGGCGCTCCCCGGGGAGAAGATGGCCTCGGCCGGCTCGGACTGGCGTACCAACCCCGCCACCCAGATCGAGTGGGGTGTGGAGTACATGAAGGAGCGCTACGGCAGCCCGTGCGGCGCCTGGTCCTTCTGGCAGCAGAACCACTGGTACTGACGCGCTCGAGAAGCGCCCGGAAGCACTGACGGCGGTGTCCCCGGACAGGGGCACCGCCGTCAGGCGTGTCTGCGGGGCGGCCGCTACTTGCGCATGACCTCCGGCTCGTGGCGCCGCAGGAAGCGGGCCACCACCACACCGCACAGCACGCTCATCGTGAGCAGCACGCCCATGTTGAGGAACCACTGGCTCAGCTCGTGGTCCCACAGCGGGTCGGGGTTCTGGACGTCCCAGGGGAGCAGGACGTTCAGCTGGACGGTGTTGCCCATGCCGGAGACCGCCCACCGGGAGGGCATCAGCCAGGCCAGCTGCTCGATGCCGGGCTTGTCGTGGATCTGGAAGAGCACGCCGGTGAAGACGACCTGGACGATGGCGAACATGACCAGCAGCGGCATCGTCTTCTCGGCCGTCTTGACCAGCGAGGAGATGATCAGGCCGACCATCATCGAGGCCAGGCCGAGCGCGATGACGACCAGGGTCATCTCGATGGCGGGTGTGTTCGAGAAGAGCAGGCCCTCTTCGGGCATGTCACGCGGGATGAAGCCGATCGCGCAGATGATCACGCCCTGGAGGGCGGTGATCAGTCCGAGGATGATCACCTTCGACATCAGGTACGCGGACCTGGACAGTCCGGTGGCGCGTTCCCGCTCGTAGATCACCCGTTCCTTGATGAGTTCGCGGACGGAGTTCGCGGCGGCGGAGAAGCACATGCCGACCGCGAGGATGAGCAGGATCGTGCTGGCGTCCCGGTTGGTGAACGTCGGCGGCTTGCCGAAGGCCAGCCCGTGGTCGGACGGGATGACCACGCTCACCACGCCCAGCACCGCGGGCAGGATGAACATCAGGCCGATGAAACCGCGGTCGGAGGCGATCACCGAGCCGTAGCGGCGCATCAGCGTCCACAGCTGGCTGCCCCAGCTCTGCGGCTTCTGGAGTTTCGCCTGTTGCTGCTGGAAGTTGACCGGCTGGGGGGCCACGGCGTCGATGTCGGCCGCGTACAGGCGGTAGTGCTCCGAGCCGCGCCAGCGGCCCATCCAGTCGTAGTCGCGGTAGTTCTCGAACGCGGAGAAGACGTCGGCCCAGGTCTCGTAGCCGAAGAAGTTCAGCGCCTCCTCGGGCGGGCCGAAGTAGGCCACGCCGCCGCCGGGAGCCATCACCAGCAGCTTGTCGCACAGCTGGAGTTCGGCGACGGAGTGGGTGACCACCAGGACCGTGCGGCCGTCGTCGGCGAGGCCGCGCAGCAGCTGCATGACGTCGCGGTCCATGCCCGGGTCGAGGCCGGAGGTCGGCTCGTCGAGGAAGATCAGCGAGGGCTTGGTGAGCAGTTCGAGCGCCACCGACACACGCTTGCGCTGACCGCCGGAGAGGGAGGTGATGCGCTTGTCCGCGTGGATGTCCAGCTTGAGTTCGGCGAGCACCTCCTCGACCCGGGCGTTGCGCTCGGCCTCGGCGACGTCGCCGGGGAAGCGCAGCTTGGCCGCGTAGCGCAGCGCGGTGCGCACCTTGAGCGCGGTGTGCAGGATGTCGTCCTGCGGCACGAGGCCGATGCGGTGCCGCAGCTCGGCGAAGTGGGTGTAGAGGTTCCGGTTGTCGTACAGCACCTCGCCCTGGTTGGCCGGGCGGTACCCGGTCAGCGCCTTGAGCAGGGTGGACTTACCGGATCCGGAGGGGCCGATCACCGCGATGACGGACTTCTCCGGCACCCCGAAGGACACATCGTTGAGGATCGTCTTGCCGCCGTCGACCTGCACGGTCAGGTGGCGTGCCGCGAAGGAGACCTCGCCGGTGTCGACGAACTCCTCGAGCCGGTCCCCCACCAGGCGGAAGGTGGAGTGACCGATACCGACGATGTCGTTCGGGCCGATCTGCTGGCGGCCGTTCTTCGGCAGCTGCTGACCGTTGACGTAGGTGCCGTTGTGGCTGCCGAGGTCGTGGATCTCGAAGCGGCCGTCGGGCGCGGCCAGGAACTCGGCGTGCAGCCGGGAGACCTGGAGGTCGGAGACGACCAGCTCGTTCTCCAGCGCACGACCGATGCGCATGACCCGGCCGAGTGCGAGCTGGTGGAACGTGGTGGGGCTGCGGTCCCCGCCGAGGCCCTGCGACTGCGGCCGCTGGGCTGCCGGGGTCACGCCCGCGGCGGACGGCTGCCCGGCGGCGGCCGGGTCGTGCGCCGGTGCGTGCGGGGCCTGCTGTGCCGGTACGTGCGGCTGGGCGGCGTGCTGCTGCGGCGGGTGCGGCTGCTGGCCGCCCTGCGGCTGCTGGGCCGCGGGCTGCTGCGGCCAGGCGGCCTGCTGCCGGCCGCCCTGCGGCTGCTGCGCCCAACCGCCCTGCTGCTGGCCGCCCTGCTGCTGCCAGCCGGGCTGCGCCTGCGGGGCGTGCTGCGGCTGGGCATGCTGCCGGGCGGCGGCCTGGTGCCACTCCCCACCCTGCGGCTGACCGCCCGGCGACGCGGCGCCGCCGAAGGTCAGGCGCGGGCCGTCACCGGCGTTGCCCAGGTGTACGACGGTCCCCGCCGAGAGGTCCAGGTGCTGCACCCGGTGCCCCTGCGCGAACGTCCCGTTGGTACTGCCCTGGTCCTCCAGCAGCCAGCTGTTGCCGCCCCAGCGCAGTACGGCGTGCCGCCAGGACACGCGGGCGTCCTCTATCACCACATCGCCCTGCGGGTCCCGCCCCAGGGTGTACGACCTGGACGGATCGAGCGTCCAGGTCTGACCGTTCAGTTCCAGTACGAGTTCCGGCACTCCATGCCCCACAAACTTTTCCCCCGAGCGACCCCGTCCAGCGGGGTCTTGGGATGGCGAACATCGATGGGGAACTATTCCAGGCTTCACCGCCTCACAGGAAGTCGGCCCCGGATCCGGTGACCACACGGTGACCGAAGCGTCGAAGGACGCACGCAGAGCGACGGCCCCGGCACACCGGGGTACCGCTTCGTGGCGTCCGCCGTCGCGTGACAGGCTGGTGGCAGACGCGCCGGACGCGCTGGGCACACCGCCGCACGGACGTCCGTCACCTGTCCGAGTGACGGACGGGCGTACGAACCCCGCCGAGGGCGGATACCGTGGGAACCACCATGAGCGCATCGCAGACCTCGTCGCAGCCCTCTCCGCACCCGACGGTCCCCGGCGGGGAGGACGACCCCACCCTGCTGGTCAAGATCTTCGGCAAGGACCGCCCGGGCATCACCGCAGGACTCTTCGACACCCTCGCCGCGTACGGCGTGGACGTCGTCGACATCGAACAGGTGGTCACCCGTGGCCGGATAACGCTGTGCGCCCTCGTGACGCAGCCCGCCGGCGACGGCTCCGAGGGCTCGCTCCGGGCGACCGTGCACAGCTGGGCCGAGTCCGTGAAACTCCAGGCGGAGATCATCTCCGGCCGCGGCGACAACCGACCGCGCGGTGTCGGCCGCTCGCACGTCACCGTGCTCGGGCACCCGCTCACCGCCGAGTCGACGGCCGCGATCGCGGCGACGATAGCGCGCGGCGGCGGCAACATCGACCGCATCTTCCGGCTCGCCAAGTACCCGGTCACCGCAGTGGAGTTCGAGGTCTCCGGTACCGAGACGGCGGCGCTGCGCACGGCGTTGGCGCCGGAAGCCGCGGCGCTCGGCGTGGACGTGGCGGTCGTCGCCTCCGGGCTGCAGCGCCGCGCCCAGCGCCTGGTCGTGATGGACGTGGACTCCACCCTCATCCAGGACGAGGTCATCGAGCTGTTCGCCGCGCACGCCGGCTGTGAGGAGCAGGTGGCCGAGGTCACCGCCGCGGCCATGCGCGGGGAGCTGGACTTCGAGCAGTCCCTGCACGCCCGGGTGCGGCTGCTGGAGGGGCTGGACGAGTCGGTGGTGGAGAAGGTGCGCGGCGAGGTGCGGCTGACGCCCGGCGCCCGCACGCTCGTGCGCACCCTCAAGCGGCTCGGCTACCAGGTGGGCGTGGTCTCCGGCGGTTTCACCCAGGTCACCGACGACCTGGGAGAACGCCTCGGGCTCGACTTCGCGGCCGCCAACACCCTGGAGGTGGTGGACGGCAAGCTCACCGGTCGGGTGACCGGCGAGGTCGTCGACCGGGCCGGGAAGGCCCGGCTGCTGCGCCGCTTCGCCGCCGAGGCGGGTGTGCCGCTCGCCCAGACGGTCGCCATCGGCGACGGCGCCAACGACCTGGACATGCTCAACGCGGCCGGCCTCGGTGTCGCGTTCAACGCCAAGCCGCTGGTACGGCAGGCCGCGCACACGGCGGTGAACGTGCCGTTCCTGGACACCGTGCTGTACCTGCTCGGCGTCACACGCGAGGAGGTGGAGGCGGCCGACGTGCAGGAGTGACGTCCGCCGCGACACGTCCGAGGGCGCCCGGAGGCCGACTCCGGGCGCCCTCGTCGTCGTCAGCGGCGCGCGGTCACTCGTGCGGCAGCCAGAAACGGGCGAGGCGGGCCGCGCCGGGCTGGAGTGCCTTCCAGGAGCCGGTGAACTCCAGTACGGCGATGGCGGAGGTGGGGAAGCCCCGGCGCTCCAGCCGGGTGCCGGCCTCCTCGTCGGCCTCGCCGGTGAGGACCTGGGCGGTGCCCTGGACGCCCGGGTTGTGCCCGACCACCAGGACGTCCGTGTACTCGTCGGGGACCTCGTTGACCACCGCGATGATCTCGCCGGGCGAGGCCTCGTACAGCCGCTCCTCGTAGACCGTCCTGGGCCGCTCGGGGAGCTGCGGGACGGCCAGCTTCCAGGTCTCCCGGGTGCGGACGGCGGTCGAGCAGAGGGTCAGCTGCGGCACGAGGCCCTGGGCGGCGAGCCAGCCGCCGGCCAGGGGGGCGTCCTGCCGCCCGCGGTCGGCGAGGGGACGCTCGTGGTCGGGTACCTCGGGCCAGTCTGCTTTGGCATGGCGGAGAAGAACGATTCTGCGTGGCACATCGACGCTCATCTCCCCAGCTTCGCACGAAACGAGCCAGTCAGCCCGGGTGTTGGAGACCTCTCGGATCAGCCGGCGAAGGTCTGCCGCAGCTGCTCGACGAGGTCCCCGACGAGTACACCGACCGCCCGCGTGGCGGCCCACTCACCGCCCGCCGCCTCCCCGGCGCCGCCGCCGAGGGCGAGCAGCGCCAACAGACCGGTGAACGCGGCGACCGACGGCAGCAGCGCCCACCACGGCAGCGCGCGGACGGCGGGAGAGGTGGGGATGCGGGTCCGGGCACTCATCGTCTACGCCTCCGTCGCCTCGCCGTCCGCGTCAGGCCTGTCGTCCTGGGAACAACGCTAGGCTCCGCGGGGGCGCGCGCCCATCAGGCTTCCCACCCATCTGCCCCTGAGCCAGGCCCCCTAGGGGAGGGTGGGGCCAGCCCCACCCCGCCGCGTCGTCGGCGGGTCCGCGTCAGGGGCAGGTCCGCGTCAGGGTCGGGTCCGCGTCAGGGCGCGAAGATGGTGGCGATCACTCCGATCACCACGGAGATTCCGAGCATGGCGCCGAGGACGAGCAGCAGCTTGCGCTGGCCGCCCGGGGGATTGGGTTCGAGCACTGGCATGCGTTCAGTGTCGCACCGGGACGTCGTCCTCCACGCAGCGGTCCCGCCCGGCGACGACGCCGACGCCCATCTGCACGACGACCAGCGCGGCCATCATCAGCAGCGGCGCCCGCCAGCCGCCGAAGGCGTCGTGCAGCACACCGACCAGCAGCGGCCCCGGCACGGACAGCAGATAGCCGGTGCCCTGGACGAAGCCGGAGAGCTTGATGACCCCGGCGTGGGTGCGGGCCCGCATGCCGATCATGGTCAGGACCAGCGGGAAGGCGCAGTTCGCGACGCCCAGCAGCAGCGCCCAGGCCCAGGCGCCGGCCGCCGGGGCGAGCAGCAGCCCCAGATAGCCGGCGAGGCCGCTCACGCCGAGCGCGGCCACCAGCGGGCCCTGGTGGCCGAGGCGGGCGGCGAGCCGGGGCAGGACAAAGGAGAGCGGGACGCCCATGCCCATGGTCACCGCCAGCAGCACGCCCGCGGTGGTCGCGGGGACGCCGGCGTCGCGGAGGATCTGCGGCAGCCAGCCGAGCACCACGTAGGCGCCGGTCGCCTGGAGGCCGAAGAAGAGACCGAGTGCCCAGGCGGTGCGGGAACGGGTGATACGCAGCTCGGCGGCCGGGGTCTGGCCGATCGGGGGGCCGGACCCGACGCGCTCGCCGGAGGGCGCGGTGCCGGTGGCGGACGCCCGCGCCCGCTCGGTCGCCCGGTGGCGCAGCAGTACGGCCGTCCAGGGCAGCAGCGCGAGCAGGGCGAGCCCGGCCCACATGCCGAGGCCGAAGCGCCAGTCGGCGTCCAGCGCCCGCACCACGGGTACGGTCAGGGCCGCCGCGGCGGCGGTGCCCAGGGCGAGCGCCATGGAGTACAGGCCGGTCATGGTGCCGACGCGGTCGGGGAACCAGCGCTTGACCAGTACCGGCATGAGCACATTGCCGACCGCTATGCCGCCGAGCGCGAGCGCGCTGGTGCCCAGGAAGACCGCCGTGCTGCCGGCCAGCGGGCGCAGCAGCAGACCGAGAGCGAGGACCAGCACGGCGCCGGCGACCACCGTCGTCGGCCCGAAGCGCCTGGCGAGGCGGGGCGCGAGGCCGCCGAAGAGCGCGAAGCACAGAGCGGGGGCGGACGTGAGCAGGCCGGCGACCGTGCCACTCATACCGAGGCCGGTGCGCACCTCCGCGAGCAGCGGGCCCAGGCCGGCGACCGCCGGGCGGAGGTTGAGCGCGGTGAGGACAAGACCGGCTGCGACGAGGAGCGCGGTGGTGCGTCCCACTCCCGTGCGTCCCCCTCCCACGCGGCTCGCTCCCCCGGTGGGTTCCCCCGGGCCGGTCGCGGTGGTGTCGGTGGTGCGTTCTGCGAGCCGGTCGTCCTTACCCATGCCGCCCATCATAGAATCATGGGATGAATCCACGCCAACAGGTTCCGCTCCCGGTCCGCGGGCCGGGGAGACCCGGGGAGTCGGCATGCCGCTGACGTCGCCGCGCCGCGCGGCGCTCTCCGCGCAGGTGATCGAGGAGCTGCGGCGCCAGATCACCTCCGGCGCCTGGCCGGTCGGCTCCCGCATCCCCACCGAGCCCGAGCTGGTCGAACAGCTCGGGGTGGCCCGGAACACGGTGCGGGAGGCGGTGCGCGCCCTCGCCCACAACGGGCTGCTGGACATCCGCCAGGGGTCGGGCACGTTCGTGGCGGCCACCAGCGAGCTCGCCGGGGTGATGCAGCGCCGCTTCGCGGACGCCGCGACGCGGGACGTGGCGGAGCTGCGGTCCACGCTGGAGGCGGAGGGTGCTCGGCTGGCCGCCCGCCGCCGCACCGAGGAGGACGTCGAGCGGCTGGAGGCGCTGCTGGAGCGCCGGGAGGCGGCCTGGGACTCCGGGGACGTCGGCCGCTTCGTGGAGGCCGACGCGACGCTGCACCTGGCGGTCGTCGAGGCCTCGCACAACGAGGTGCTGACCGCCCTCTACGCCGACCTGGGAGCCGTCGTACGGGACTTCCTGCGCTCGGACGTCGGCGACGAGCTGCGCCCCGAGGAGCACCTGGACCACTCGCGGATGCTCGCCGCGATCCGCGACCGGGACGAGGCGGCGGCGGCCGCCGAGGCCGCCTCGCACGCCTGGCACTGCCGCGGCACGTCCGGGCCGGAGTGAGCGCGGGCCGGGAGAAGAAGGCGAGGGCCCGCCGTGCCGGAAGCGGCACGGCGGGCCCTCGCCCCTGAGACGGGGGACGGGCTCAGGCGCCCATCATGTGCACGCCGCCGTCGACGTGCACGATCTCGCCGGTCGTCTTGGGGAACCAGTCCGACAGCAGCGCGACGACACCGCGCGCGGCCGGCTCCGGGTCGCTCAGCTCCCAGCCGATGGGCGCGCGGGTGTTCCACACGTCGGCCAGCTCCTCGAAGCCGGGGATCGACTTGGCGGCCATCGACTTGATCGGGCCGGCCGAGATCAGGTTGCAGCGGATGTTCTTCGGGCCGAGGTCCCGGGCCAGGTAGCGGGAGGTCGACTCCAGCGCGGCCTTCGCCACGCCCATCCAGTCGTACTTGGGCCAGGCCACCTGGGCGTCGAAGTCCATGCCGACGACCGAGCCGCCGCGCTGCTCGAGCAGCGGGAGCAGGGCCATGGTCAGCGACTTGAGCGAGTAGGCGGAGACCTCCACCGCCGTGGCGACCGACTCCCACTCGGTGTTGAGGAAGTTGCCGCCGAGGGCGTCCTGCGGCGCGAAGCCGATGGAGTGCACCACGCCGTCCAGGCCCACACCCTCGCCCAGGTGCTCGGCGACCCGGTCGGCGAGCGTAGCCAGGTGCTCCCTGTTCTGCACGTCCAGCTCGATGACCGGCGCCTCCTTGGGCAGCCGCTTGGCGATGCGCTGGACGAGGCTGAGCCGGCCGAAGCCGGTCAGCACGACCTCCGCGCCCTCCTCCTGGGCCAGCCGGGCCACGTGGAAGGCGATCGACGCGTCGGTGAGCACCCCGGTGACGAGGATGCGCTTGCCTGCGAGAAGTCCACTCATGGTGTCAGTGCCCCATGCCCAATCCGCCGTCAACCGGAATGACGGCTCCAGTGATGTAAGCGGCATCGTCCGATACCAGGAATCGCACCGAGGCGGCGATCTCCTCGGGCTGCGCGTAACGGCCGAGCGGCACCTGGCCGACGATCTTCTCGCGCTGCTCGTCGCTGAGTGCGCGGGTCATGTCGGTGTCGACGAAGCCCGGTGCGAGCACGTTGCAGGTGATGTTGCGGGAGCCCAGTTCGCGCGCGACGGATCGGGCGAAGCCCACAAGACCGGCCTTGGAGGCGGCGTAGTTCGCCTGGCCCGCCGAGCCGAGCAGGCCGACCACCGAGGAGATCAGCACGATGCGGCCCTTGCGGGCCCGCAGCATGCCCTTGGTGGCCCGCTTGACCACCCGGAAGGTGCCGGTGAGGTTGGTCTCCAGCACCGAGCTGAAGTCCTCCTCGGACATCCGCAGCAGCAACTGGTCGCGGGTCACGCCGGCGTTGGCGACGAGCACCTCGACCGGGCCCTGCTTCTCCTCGATCTCCTTGTACGCCTGCTCCACCTGCTCGGGGTCGGTGATGTCGCACTTCACCGCGAGGAAACCGGCCGGCGGCTCGCCGGACCGGTAGGTGATCGCCACCTGGTCCCCCGCCTCGGCCAGGGCCCGGGCGATGGCCAGACCGATTCCACGGTTGCCGCCGGTGACAAGTACGGAGCGGCTCAAGAGAGACCACCTTCTCTGCTGTCGGTCTGTGTCGTTACGTCGGTTCGTCACGTCGGTTCGGTCGAACTGCCGGTCCAATACCGCACCCAAGAAACTATCGGTACCGGGCCGCCTCGCGGGACTCGACCACCGACAGGGGGTTCGACGGCCTCCTGTCGGATCCCTACAGTCGCGCCGCCGGAATCCGCGGGCGCGGCCGGGCGCGACAGGGCATGATCGGTTGCCGACCATGGGAGGAAGAGTGTCCCGAGACATTGACCAGACCTTCACGGCGCTCCCGCTGCGGGCGCTGGCGGACGCCGCGCTCGCCAGGGCCAGAGCGCTCGGCGCCGAGCACGCCGACTTCCGTTTCGAACGGGTGCGGAACGCGTCGGTGCGGCTGCGCGACGCCCGCCCGGCGGGTTCGCACGACGCGACGGAGACCGGCTACGCGGTGCGGGTCGTCCACGACGGGGCCTGGGGGTTCGCCGCCGGTGTCGACATGTCGATGGACGCCGCGGCCCGGGTGGCGGGCCAGGCCGTCGCGATGGCGAAGCTGTCGGCGAAGGTGATCCGCGCGGCCGGCGGCACCGACCGGGTGGAACTGGCCGACGAGCCGGTGCACGGCGAACGCACCTGGATCTCGGCGTACGAGGTGAACCCGTTCGACGTGCCGGAGGAGGAACGCGTCGGGCAGCTCGCCGAGTGGAGCTCCCGGCTGCTGGCGGCCGACGGGGTGGACCACGTGGACGCCACCCTGCTGTCCGTGCAGGAGAACAAGTTCTACGCGGACACCGCCGGCACGGTGACCACCCAGCAGCGGGTACGGCTGCATCCGGAGCTGACCGCCGTCGCGGTGGCCGACTCCGGCGCCTTCGACTCGATGCGCACGCTGGCCCCGCCGGTCGGACGGGGCTGGGAGTACCTGCGCGGCACGGGCTGGGACTGGGACGCCGAACTCGCCGAGATCCCGGAGCTGCTGGCGGAGAAGATGGCCGCGCCGAGCGTCACGCCCGGCCGCCACGACCTGGTCGTCGACCCGTCGAACCTGTGGCTGACCATCCACGAGTCGATCGGCCACGCCACCGAACTGGACCGGGCGCTCGGCTACGAGGCCGCCTACGCGGGCACGTCGTTCGCCACCTTCGACAAGCTCGGCGAGCTGGCCTACGGCTCGAAGCTGATGAACGTCACCGGCGACCGCACCGCCGAGCACGGGCTGGCGACCGTCGGGTACGACGACGAGGGCGTGGCCGCGCAGTCCTGGGACCTGGTCAGCGAGGGCACCCTGGTCGGCTTCCAACTCGACCGTCGGATGGCGCGGTTGACCGGCCTTGGCAGGTCGAACGGCTGCGCGTTCGCCGAGTCCGCGGCGCACGTCCCGGTGCAGCGGATGGCCAACGTCTCGCTGAGGCCGGCGACCGGCGGGCCGAGCACCGAGGAGCTGATCTCCGGCGTGGAACGCGGCCTGTACGTCGTCGGCGACCGCTCGTGGTCGATCGACATGCAGCGCTACAACTTCCAGTTCACCGCGCAGCGCTTCTACCGCATCGCGGGCGGGCGGCTGGCCGGGCAGGTCAGGGACGCCGCCTACCAGGCCACCACGACCGACTTCTGGGGCTCGATGGAGGGCCTCGGCGGCGAGGACACCTACGTCCTCGGCGGCACGTTCCGCTGCGGCAAGGCCCAGCCCGGGCAGGCCGCGTCCGTCTCGCACGGCTGCCCCTCGGCGCTGTTCCGCGGCGTCAACATCCTCAACACGACCCAGGAGGCCGGTCGATGACTTCCCCCGCACGGACCACCGCACCGCACGAACTGGTCGAGCGGGCCCTGGACCTGAGCCGGGCGGACGGCTGCGTGGTCATCGCCGACGAGAGCTCCTCCGCCAACCTGCGCTGGGCCGGGAACACCCTCACCACCAACGGCGTCACCCGGGGCCGGACGGTGACCGTGATCGCCACCGTGGACGGCGCCCAGGGCACCGCCTCGGGCGTCGTGGCGCGCTCCGGGTCCGACGCCACCGAGCTGGAACCGCTGGTGCGGGCGGCCGAGGAGGCGGCACGCCGGGCCGGGCCCGCCGAGGACGCGCGGGGACTGGTCGCCGGCGGTCCGCCGTCCGACGACTTCACCGCGCCGCCCGCCGAGACCTCCTCGGCGGTCTTCGAGGCGTTCGCGCCCGCGCTGGGCGAGTCGTTCGCCCGCGCCGCGTCGGAGGGGCGGGAGCTCTACGGCTTCGCCCAGCACGAGGTGGTCTCCAGCTACCTGGGCACCTCCGCGGGCCTGCGGCTGCGGCACGACCAGCCCACCGGCACGGTGGAACTCAACGCCAAGAGCCCCGACCACACCCGCTCGGCCTGGGCCGGCCGCGCCACCCGGGACTTCTCCGACGTCGACCCGGCCGCGCTCGACGCCGAGTTGGCCCGGCGGCTGGCGTGGGCGAACCGCAGGGTGGAGCTGCCCGCCGGGCGGTACGAGACGCTGCTGCCGCCCACCGCCGTCGCCGACCTCATGGTGTACCAGCTGTGGTCGGCCGGTGCCCGGGACGCCGCCGAGGGCCGGACCGTCTTCAGCTCGCCCGGCGGCGGCACCCGGGTCGGCGAGAAGGTGGCGCGGCTGCCGCTGACCCTGCGCGGCGCGCCGACGGCCGACGGCCTCCAGTGCGCGCCCTTTGTCCTCGCGCACTCCTCCGGCGACGACGTCTCGGTGTTCGACAACGGGCTGCCGCTGGAGGACACCGAGTGGATCAGCGAGGGCACGCTCTCCCGGCTGGTCAGCTCACGGCACACCGCCGAGCTGACCGGACTGCCGGCCGCGCCCATGGTCGACAACCTGATCCTGGAGGGCGGCGGCGAGCAGTCGCTGGAGGAGATGGTCGCCGGCACCGAACGCGGGCTGCTGCTGACCTGCCTGTGGTACATCCGGGAGGTCGATCCGGCCACGCTGCTGCTGACCGGTCTCACCCGGGACGGCGTGTACCTGGTGGAGGGCGGGGAGGTGGTCGGCGCGGTGAACAACTTCCGCTTCAACGAGTCCCCGGTCGACCTGCTGGCCCGGGCCGAGGAGGCCGGCCGGACCGAGCGCTGCCTGCCCAGGGAGTGGTCGGACTACTTCACCAGGGCCGCGATGCCCGCCCTGCGGGTGCCGGACTTCAACATGAGCTCCGTCAGCCCCGGGGTGTGAGCCGCCCCGTAGACTCGGCCTGTCAACCAGCGGTCCGGCCCTCGCCAGTGGCGGGGTGCCGGGCCGCCGGGCGGCTCCCGATCACGTCCCGACGACCATCCACAGGAACGCCACGATGACACGCCTCGGCGACTCCGTCGCACGCGCCAGTGAGCTGCTGGCGCAGGACCTCTCCTCCGACTCCGCGGTCGAGCGACTGCTGACCGAGACCCGGGCGAGGCGCTATCTCGACCTGACGGACCTGTCGCCAAGCGAGCAGGCCGAGCTGATCGCCTCCCGCGCGGTGGAGGTGCTTCCGGGGCCGGAGAAGCTGGCCGCGCGGATCGAGGAGCGGGCGGCCTCCGGCCGGGGCCTGTCGGTGAAGCTGGGCGTGGACCCGACCGCACAGGACATGCACCTCGGCCACGCCGTACCGGTGATCATCCTGAGCCGGCTCCAGCGCATGGGCCACGACGTCACCCTGCTGATCGGCGACTTCACCGCCAAGATCGGCGACCCGTCCGGGCGCACCGCCGAGCGTCCCCCGCTGACCGACGAGGACATCAGGCGCAACCTGGCCGGCTACCGCGACCAGGTGCGGCCGTTCGTCGACTTCGACCGGATCAGCTTCCGGGAGAACAGCGAGTGGCTGGCGCCCTACACCTTCCCCGAGCTGCTGACGCTCATGGCCCAGGTGCCGGTCTCCCAGCTGCTCCAGCGCGAGGACTTCCGCAACCGGCTCGCGGCGGGCTCCGGGCTGACGATGTCCGAGCTGCTGTACCCGATCGCGCAGGCGCTGGACTCGGTCGCGCTGGAGTGCGACGTCGAGCTCGGCGGCGCCGACCAGCTGCTCAACCTCCAGATGGGCCGGCGGCTGATGGAGCTGCGCGGGCAGCAGCCGCAGCTGGTCGTCACCATGCCGCTCATCGAGGGCACGGACGGCACCGGCGCGAAGATGTCCAAGTCCAAGGGCAACTACGTGGGTCTCTCCACCACGGCGGAGGACGTCTTCGGCAAGATCATGTCGGTGCCTGACCGGCTGATCGAGCCCTACCTGAAGGCGTGGACGGAGTGGAGCGACCAGGAGGTCGGCCAGGCGCTCGCCCGCGTTTCCGGCGGCTCGCTGCACCCGATGGACCTCAAGAAGGTGCTCGCCGGGGAGGTCGTCGCGGCCATGTTCGACGTGCCGACGGCGATGAAGGCCCGGGCCGGCTTCACCGCCCAGTTCTCGAAGAAGTCCTTCGCCGACGTCGACACGCTTCCGACGCTGAACGCCGCCCAGCTGGGCGGCGAGGGCATCGCCGGGCTGCTGGCCCGGGAGCTGGAGTTCGTGCCGAGCGCGTCGGCGGCCCGCCGGCTCGCCAAGCAGAACGCCTTGCGCCTGGTCGTGGAGGCGGCCGACGGCCAGCACACGATCGTGCTGGCGGAGGGCGAGGCGCTGCGCCCGCTGGCCGAGGTGGTGCGGGAGAAGCTCGCCGAGGCGGGTGTCGGCGGCACGGTCTACCTCAAGGCCGGGCGGAAGATCGCCGAGATCCGCGGGCTGTAGCGCTCACGCGGCGGAGAGGGCCCGGTCGGCACGTGTGCGTGTGCCGACCGGGCTCTGTCGCCTCCGGACGGAGTCTCCGCGCGAGGCGTCAGGTCTGTTTGCCGCGTAGCGACGCGTAGAGCGGAGCGCCGAGGCCGACGATCAGGATGGCTCCGAGCAGCTGGAGCAGATGCCGGATCCAGTCGATTCCCCTGGTGTCCTCGACGCCGATCCAGCCGGCGACGGCGTTGCCCAGCAACGCGCCCAACATACCGAAGATGATCGTCAGCCAGATCGGGATGTTCTGCTTGCCGGGCAGGATGGCCCGGGCGAGCACGCCGAGCACCAGACCGACGATGATGGCCCACAACCAGCTCATTTCGCCTCCTTGTCGTGCGCCGGGTGCGCATTCCCACGCTGGGGCCGGCTGTCGCCCACCGCATCGCTTGGTACTCCGTTCGAGTGAGGCGACAGATCCGGGGGCGTTTCCCGGGCCGGTGTCGGTCCGACGGGGGCCGGAGCGTAACGTGGGAGCCATCCGGTGGTTCACCGGCGCGCGGGGGCACGCCGGCCGGCGCGACCGGGCGGTTTCGGGCGGTGAGATGCGATGCGGCTACGGCGCGACAAGCGCGACGGGGAGGTCTTCCGGATCACCGGCGCGAGGCCGAGTCTGGCGGAGGACGTACGGCGCCGGGAGCGGCGCTACGTGATCTCCATGCTCGTCCGTACCGTCGCGGTGATCCTGACCGTGTTCCTCTGGAACGTCCAGCGTCCGCTGGCCGTGGTCACGCTGGTGCTGGGGCTGACGCTGCCCTACATCGCGGTGGTGATCGCCAACGCCGGGCGCGAGAACTCCCCCGCCATCCCCTCCTCCCTGCTGCGCTCGGCGCCGCGCGAGGCGATCGCCCCGACCGGCGAAGGTGCGACCGGCGAAGGTGCGACCGGGGAGGGCCCGGCGGCCGAGAGGCCGGCGGGCGGGCGACCGGCGTCGGAAGCGCCGGACGAGGATTCGGCGGGCCGGGCGCCGACGGAGGGCAGGCCCTCACCGGGCCGTGCGGCGCCACGCCCCGAGGACGGACCGGCGACCGCGCGGCCGGGCGGGGACCATCCGCGAAGCGGCACCAACGGCTCCGCACACTTCTCCAGTTGACCCGGCGTCACGCGCCGCGCCCGGCGCGCCACGACGGGAAAATACCTGTGGTCAATCGCGGCGATCCAGTGCACCTTCGGGGGGCCGCCGTGCCATACTTCCTACGCGCTCCGTATCCCCCGTCGGAGCGACTGACCGACGCCGGGCAGCTCCCCCCGTGGCTGCCCGGCGTCGTTGTGCGCGTGCGGCGTGCTTGGATGGGGTGGTGACGACCGAGGACGCGCCGATCTGTTCCGCCAAGGGCTGCCGGGCGCCCGCCGTGTGGGTGCTGGCCTGGAACAACCCGAAACTGCACACTCCCGAGCGCCGCAAGACGTGGCTGGCGTGCGAGGAGCACCGCGAGCACCTGTCGCAGTTCCTGGGGATCCGCGGCTTCCTGAAGGACGTCGTGGCGCTGCGCGAGTGGAACGACTCAGCCGCCGATGGCTGACATGGGCCGCTGGGGCTGGACGAACGAGGGGTCGTCGATGCCCGCGCCCGCCTTCTTGCCCCACATCGCCGTCCGCCACAGGGCGGCGATGCGCTCGTCGGAGGCCCCGGTGCGCAGCGCGCCCCTGAGGTCGGACTCCTCCGTGGCGAACAGGCAGGTGCGGACCTGGCCGTCGGCGGTGAGCCGGGTGCGGTCGCAGGCGCGGCAGAACGGCCTGGTCACGGAGGCGATGACGCCCACCCGGTGCGGCCCGCCGTCCACCAGCCAGCGCTCGGCGGGGGCCGAGCCGCGGGCCTGCTCGCCCTCCTCGGTGAGGGTGAAGCGGGTACGCAGCGAGGCGAGGATGTCACCCGCGGTGATCATGCCGTCGCGCTGCCAGCCGTGCTGGGCGTCCAGCGGCATCTGCTCGATGAAGCGCAGCTCGTACTCGTGCTCCATGGCCCAGGCGAGCAGGTCGGGCGCCTCGGCGTCGTTCATCCCGGGCATCAGTACGGCGTTGATCTTCACCGGGCGCAGGCCGGCCTCCCGGGCGGCGGCCAGACCGCGCAGCACGTCGGCGTGCCGCTTGCGGCGGGTGAGCCGCTGGAACACCCCGGGGTCGAGGGTGTCGAGTGAGACGTTGACCCGGTCCAGGCCGGCATCCCGCAGGGCGCCCGCCGTGCGCTCCAAGCCGATGCCGTTGGTGGTCAGCGACAGCTGGGGCCTGGGCTCGAGCGCCGCGCAGGCGGCCACGATGCCCACCAGGCCGGGGCGCAGCAGCGGTTCGCCGCCGGTGAAGCGCACCTCGGTGACACCCAGCTCGCGCACCGCGATATCCACCAGCCGCACGATCTCCTCATCCGTGAGGAGATCGGGCTTGGCGAGCCACTGAAGGCCCTCCTCCGGCATGCAGTAGGTGCAGCGCAGGTTGCAGCGGTCGGTCAGCGACACCCGCAGATCGGTGGCCGTCCGGCCGTACGAGTCGAGCAGCATGGCGCGGCACACCTCTCCGACGTAGGGCCTCTTTCTCCGCAGCGTACGCGACCGCACCGACATTCAACAGATCGTTGAAGTCATCGCGTCGTCACTCTGCGTCTCCTTTTGATCTCGATCCACCCGAAATCTTGTTTGGGTGTCCAACTCACCGATACGTTCCAGCGGGCCGCCCACGAACGACCAACTCCGTTATTCGGACGGGCGGTTGATGACCAGTGTGTTCACCCAAGAGGAGTTCTACATGGCTTTGAGACCCCTGTCCGGAAAACGGCGAAGCGTCGTGTTCTCCGCCGGTCTCGCCCTGACCGTCTCGCTCGGACTGCTGCCCGGCGCGAGCGCCGCCGCCGAGGACGGCAAGGGACAGTCGGCCACCGCCGACGGCCCGAAGCTGTCCTACGTGGTCAACACGGCCCCCGACAGGAAGTCCGTCCGACGGGCCGAGGACGCCGTCCGCCGCGCCGGCGGCAAGGTCGTCACCTCCTACCGGGAGATCGGCGTTGTCATCGCCCACTCCCGCAACTCCGGCTTCGGCGACCGGATGCGCGCCACTCCGGGGATCAACTCGGCCGGCGCCACCCGCACCGCGCCGATCGAGACCGCCACCACCACCGACGTCGGCAAGCCCGAGTACGTCGACGTGAAGAAGCTGGCCAAGGCGAAGCCCAACCAGACCGCCCGCGGCGACCAGCTGAACGAGGAGCCGCTGGAGTCCCTCCAGTGGGCGCTGCCGCAGATCAACGCCGACAAGGCGCACGCGATCAGCCAGGGCAGCCGGGACGTCACCGTCGCCGTCATCGACACCGGCGTGGACGACACCCACCCTGACCTGGCGCCCAACTTCTCCGCCAAGCAGTCCGCGAACTGCGTGGGCGGCGTCGCCGACACCTCCCGCGGCGCCTGGCGCCCCTACCCGGACGGCAGCTACCACGGCACGCACGTCGCCGGCATCGTGGCCGCCGCCCGCAACGGCGTCGGCATCGCCGGCGCGGCCCCCGGCGTGCAGGTCTCCTCGATCAAGGTGAGCGAGCCGGGCGAGGGCTTCTTCTACACCGAGGCCGTCGTCTGCGCCTTCATGTTCGCCAGCAAGACGGGCGTGGAGATCACCAACAACAGCTACTACATCGACCCGTGGCTGTTCACCTGCACCAACGACCCGGACCAGAAGGCGCTCGTCGACTCCGTCAGCCGCGCCATCAACTACAGCCGGGGCAAGGGCACCGCGCACGTGACCTCCGCCGGCAACTCCTACACGGACCTGGCGGCCAGCGAGGTCACCGACCGCACCAGCCCGAACGACTCCACTCCGGTCGAGCGGAAGATCAACCCCCGGATCTGCCCGGACATGCCGACCCAGCTGCCCGGCGTGATCTCGGTCTCCGCGACCGGCTCGCACAAGCTGAAGTCGTACTACAGCAACTACGGCACCGGCCAGGTCGACGTGGCCGCGCCGGGCGGTGACGCCCGCTACCAGCTGCCGCCGGCGCCGGGCAAGCACGGTGGCGTGCTGTCCACCATGCCGGACGGCGAGTACGCCTTCCTCCAGGGCACCTCGATGGCCGGCCCGTACGTCGCCGGTGTCGCCGCGCTCATCAAGAGCAAGGACCCGAAGGTCAGCCCGCAGGAGCTCGCGTGGCGCCTGAAGGCCCAGGCGATGAGCACCGCGTGCCCTGACGAGCCGTACGACCCGAGCGGAAACGGCCAGTTCGCCGCGCAGTGCACCGGCACCGAGCACGTGAACAACTTCTACGGTTACGGCATCGTCGACGCCCTGGCGGCGGTCCGGCGCTGACGGACGGGCCGACGGCACACCCCCCGCCGTCGATCGTCCGAAGTGACAGACGAGGGCGCCGGACGGCAACCGTCCGGCGCCCTCCGCCGTGTTCGGCCCCGGACGGCGTCACGGGGAGCCGCCGGCAGGGACGTCCCGCCTGGAGGAGTCCCGCTCGGCGGCGTCCTCGAGAACATCGTCTTCCGCCGGCTCTTCCGCCGGTGGCTGCCAGCCGGGGCCGCGCAGCACCCGGCCGAAGCGCTCCGGCCAGTCGCGGGCGGCCCGCAGGTCGCGGCCGATCGCCGCGTACTCGTGGGTGGCGACGCGCAGCGGGTTGTAGGTGTGGATGTTCTTCGTCAACCCGTAGACGGGGCGTGTCGTCTCCGGCGTGAACGTGCCGAACATCCGGTCCCAGACGATCAGGATGCCGCCGAAGTTGCGGTCCAGGTAGCCGCCCTGGGAGGCGTGGTGCACCCGGTGGTGCGAGGCGGTGTTGAAGACGTACTCGATCGGCGCGGGCAGCTTGCCGACGCGCTCGGTGTGGATCCAGAACTGGTAGACGAGGTTGACCGAGGAGCAGAACGCGAGCGCCGCCGGATGCACGCCGAGCGCGATCATCGGCAGGTAGAAGGGCCAGACGGTCCACGTCGTCCACGGCTGGCGGAGCGCGGTGGTGAAGTTGAACTTCTCGCTCGAGTGGTGCACCACGTGGCAGGCCCACAGCACGCGGACGACGTGGTGCCCCCGGTGCGACCAGTAGTAGAAGAAGTCCTGGACGAGCAGCATCAGCGGGATGGTCCACCACACGACCGGCACCGCGAGAGGCGTCAGTTCGTAGACCGCCACGTAGACGGCCACGATGGGGATCTTCCACAGCGCGTCGAAGACGAGGCTGCCGAGACCCATCGTGATGCTGGTGGCCGCGTCCTTGGCCTCGTACCCGGCGGCGTCCTCGTCCCGGTGGATCCGGTGGCTGACCATCTCCAGGACGGTCAGCACGATGAAGGCGGGTATGGACCACAACACGACATCGGGAAGCGCAGTCGGCATAACCGCACGGTAGAAGCAGTTCCCCCCGGGGACCAGAGGGAGTTACCGACAAGTATGCGAGAACGGGCGTCAGTAGCGGCAACTTGCCACTTTTGATGGCTTTTGCCCGACTCGGACACTACTCGTCGCGCTCCTCGGCGTCCTGACGGCGTGTCGGAGAACGCCCCGCACGGGTGCGGGAGGCACACCGTCGGTTCGGATCCTGTCAGTGACGGCCCGTATCCTCTGTGACCATGCTCGAAGACCAGACGGCTGCCGCCCCGCACATCCCCGCGCAGCAGCACGCCGCCGACCGGTCCTGGCCGTCCGAATACCCGGACGGATACGCCGTCGTGGACGTCGAGACGACGGGCCTGGCCCGGGACGACCGCATAGTCTCCGCGGCCGTCTACCAACTCGACCGCCACGGCGAGGTCCAGGACCACTGGTACAGCCCGGTCAACCCGCAGCGCGACCCGGGCCCGGTGTGGATCCACGGCCTCACCGCCGACGTGCTCGCGGACGCGCCGCTGTTCACCGACATCGCCGAGGAGTTCGCGGGGAGACTGGCCGGCCGGGTCCTGGTCGCCCACAACGCCGTCTTCGACTGGACGATGATCTCCCGCGAGTACGCCAGGGCCCGCAGCTCGGCACCGGTGCGGCAGCGGCTGTGCACGATCGCGCTCGCCAAGGAGCTGGCACTGCCGCTGCCCAACCACAAGTTGGAGTCGCTGGCCGCGCACTACGGCGTCGTGCAGCGGCGGGCGCACCACGCGCTGGACGACGCCCGGGTGCTCGCGGAGGCGTTCCGGCCCAGCCTGCGGCTGGCCGCCGGCGCCGGGCTGCGGTTGCCGCTGCTGGCCTGCCAGCCGCTCACCGAGTGGTCGGACCGTCCCGCCCCCGCCGGTCAGCGGGCGGGCGGCTACGCCCCGCGCACCTGGCGGCCGGCCCGGCGGCGCCCCGCCTGCCCCTACCCCAACCCGGGCCACTACGTGCCGGGCGGTCCGCTGGTGCAGGGCATGCGGGTGGCCATCTCCGGGGACACCAGCACCGACCGGGAGATCCTGGAGGACCGGGCGACCGAGGCCGGGCTGCACATCGCGGGCAGTGTGTCGCGGCTCACCAGCCTGCTGGTGACCAACGACCCCGACGCGGCCACCGGCAAGGTCGTCCGCGCCCGCGGCTTCGGTACACCGGTGATCGACGAGGCCGCCTTCACCCAGTTGCTGCGGGACGTGGCTCCCGCGCCCGGACCCACCGGACAGCGCTAGCCGGCGGCCGGGTACCGTCGACTACCGTGTACCGCTTCCTGTTGACCCGGCAGTGGGTGACCCTCACGCTGGTCGCCCTCCTGCTGATGCCGGCGATGGTCAAGCTCGGCTTCTGGCAGTTCCACCGCCACGAGGCGAGAGTCGCGCACAACAACCGCGTCGCGCAGGCACTGGCGGCGGACCCGGTGCCGGTGACCCGGCTCACCGAGCCGGGCGGCCAGGTCGAGGAGCGCCACCGCTACCGCGCGGTCACCGCCACGGGACGGTACGACACCGACAACGAGGTCGTGGTGCGCCGCCGCACCGCCGCCGACGGCAAGCAGATCGGCTACTTCGTGCTGACCCCGCTGGTGCTGGAGCGCGGCGCCGGGATCCTGCTGGTGAACCGGGGCTGGGTGCCGCCGGGCGCGGACCAGACCGTCCATCCCGACACCCCCGAGGCGCCCGCCGGCACCGTCACCGTCACCGGGCGGCTGCTGCCGGACGAGACGTCGGCCAGGACGGGCATCAAGGACCGGGGCGGGCTGCCCGACCGCCAGGTGATGCTGATCAACAGCACGCAGCAGGCCGAGGCGCTGGGCCGTCCCGTGCTCGGCGGCCACATCCAGCTGTCCGCGACCAGCCCCGAGCCCCCGGCGGAACGCTCCGCCGAGCTGGTGCCCGAGCCGGACCACAGCGGCATCGGCGCGCACATGGCCTACGCCGTGCAGTGGTGGCTGTTCACCGCCGCCGTGCCGGTCGGCTGGGTCGTCCTGGTCCGCCGGGAGCTGCGCGACCAGGCGGCCGCCAAGCGGGGCGAGGCGTCAGGCGAACCCGCCCTGGCGGGCGCGGGCGGCGGCACGGCAGACTGATCACCATGGATCTCGGACTGACGGACAGGGTCTACGTGGTGACCGGCGGAACGCGCGGGCTCGGCCTCGCCGCCGCCAGGGAGCTGGTCGAGGACGGCGCGCGGGTGGTGATCAGCGGCCGGACGGAGGCGTCCGCCGAGGCCGCCGCCAAGGCGCTGGGCGCGGGCGCGGTCGGGGTCGCCGCCGACAACGCCGACCCGCAGACGGCGGACCGGCTCGTCGACACCGCTTTCGAGCGGTTCGGCCGCTTCGACGGCGTGCTCGTGAGCGTCGGCGGCCCGCCCGCCGGCGACACGGAGACGATCACCGACGACCAGTGGCAGACGGCCTTCGAGTCGGTCTTCCTCGGCGCGGTCCGGCTGGCCCGGACGGCGGCGCGGCGGCTGGGCGAGGGCGGTGTCATCGGCTTTGTGCTCTCCGGCTCGGTGACCGAGCCGATTCCCGGGCTGACGGTGTCCAACGGGCTGCGCCCGGGGCTGGCCGGCTTCGCCAAGTCGCTGGCTAACGAGCTGGGTCCGCGCGGTGTCCGGGTCGTCGGGCTGCTTCCGTCGAGGATCGACACCGACCGGCTGCGCGAGCTGGACGCGCTGTCCGGCGACGCGGAGGCCTCCCGGGCCCGGCACTCGGCGAACATCCCGTTGCGCCGGTACGGCAGGCCGGAGGAGTTCGGAAGGGCCGCCGCCTTCCTGCTCTCCCCCGCCGCGTCCTATCTGACGGGCACGATGCTGCCGGTCGACGGCGGCGCCCAGCACCGGATCTGAAGCACCCGCCCGGGCGGGCCGGGGTCAGCCGACCGGGGCCGGCCGGCGAGGTCAGCCGACCCGGCTCGGACGGTGGCGGACGGCCCGCAGCCGGGTCTCGGCCGGCAGCTGTGCCAATCCAGCCGAGGTGCGGGCGTTCTCCAGCACCTCGGTGCCCAGCAGATGCACGGCCTCGTCCGGCACGGCGTACGGTTCGAGCAGCAGTCCGATCCGGGCGCGCGGTGCGCGCGGGCGGCCGACCAGCCGTACGGCGGCCCGCTGCACCCCGGGCAGCGTGCCCGCCTCGTCCGCCATCGCCTCCTCCAGCGCCCGCGCCCGCAGAACGGCGTCGGGGCCGTTGTCCGGGCGCTCCTCGGGACCGTCGCCGGGACGTTCGCCGGGGCCGTCGCCGGCGGGGCGGCCGATCGTCATCTCCCGGACCCGGCCGCGGCCGAGTTGGGCCAGCAGCCACCACAGCAGCAGCGCCACCAGCGCGCCGAGCACGGCGAAGACCGTCGGCCACCACCAGCGCTCGCCGCGCCACTGGGTACGGTCGCCCTCGGCCAGGACCACCTCCTGCGGGCCCGTCCACGACCAGCCGGAGGGCAGGCCGAAGCCCCAGCGCGCCGGCAGGTCCGCCGCCGCGACCAGCGCGGCGGCGCCGAGCGCCAGCAGGCCGAGACCGACCAGGCCCAGCAGCAGCCGGTTCGTCACTCGAAGCACTGTGTCCACCTCACCGTTTCACCGGACGTCTGACCTGGACCGCGAGCCGTGGCGGGCGGGTCAGGCCCAGACTGGCCATGCCGTCCGCCAGCGCCTCCTCGGTCTCCGCGCGGACCGTGTCGACGTCCCGGAAGTGGGACTCGGCACGCACCCGCACCCGGCGCCGCCGCACCGACACCCGTACGCTCCGCACGCCCGGCACCTCCATCGCGCGGTCACGCAGCACCAGGGCCGCCGCGCCGCGTTCCAGCCCGGCGCGCAGGTCCGGTTCGCCGTGCATCGTCAGCAGGTTGCGCAGTCCGGGGGTGAGGGCGAGCACCAGCAGCCACAGGCCCAGCAGCACCGCCGCGGCGGCGCAGACGACCACCACCGGGTCGTCGAGTCTGCGGGTGGCCAGGTCGGCGGCGAGTTCGCGCCGCCACGCCCCGCCGCGCCGGCCGGCGCGGACGAGGGCGACGTCGTACAGCAGCAGCGCGGTGCCGGCGAGCAGCAGCAGCCCGACGATCAGGGCCGGTGCGCGCCGCACGGACCAGAAGCGGCCCCCGCCGTCGTCCGGACGCCCCTGCTGGAGGCGCTGGTAGGAGGCGGTGGGGGGCTGCTCGCGGCCCGGGTGTTCCCGGCCGTCGTCGGCGTCGTCTGCGGTGACCGGGTCGTCGGACTTGGTGAGCCGTGGCGGCTCGGGCTCCCCGGCCCCGGCCCGCACCGCCTCGGGCCGCGTGGCGTCCTCGCTCACCGCAAACCCTCCGTCTCCTGCTCGAAGAGGCGTACGGCATGCAGCCGCTGCACCTCCACCACGACCTCGCAGCTGGTCATTCCCGCCAGTTCGGCCAGTCTCGCGCCGACCCGGCGGCGCACGGCCGCACACCACGCGGCGATGTCGCACGGATAGTCGAGTTCGACGGCCACCCGGACGCGGGCCCGGCCGCCGGTGTTGTCGGTGCCCGGCATGGCTCGGACGGCCACCGCCGCGTGCGGCGCGTGCGCGGCGCGGCCTGCGCCGCCCGGCGCGCGGCGCAGTGCCTCGTGCGCCGCCTGCGCGGCGATCTTGGCCACCACGCGATCGGTGATCGCGAGAGCCCCGCGTTCCCGGGCCGGGACGGTGTCCACGGCCACGGACTACCTCCCGCGCGAGTTGTCGCGGCCCCGGAAGAAGTCCCCGGGTTCCAGGTCTCCGTCGGCGAAGCGACCGACGACAAATCCCACGGCGCCCAGCGCCGCGACGAGCAGGAAGGCACCGAAACCGCCGAAGTACCCGGCGAAGCCCAGCGCCATGCCTGCGATCAGGCCGATGGCGGACATACTCATCGTGCGCTCCTCACGTCCCGGCCCCGCCGGGCTCCGGTCGTCGAGTCGGGTGGTGGAAGTCGGTCCGGGCTCTGTCGGGTCGGCCGCTCCGCCCGTCACCGGTCACTGGAGTCGGCGGTCCTCGCCCTCCTCCTCTTCCTCCTCCTCGTCGGGCAGTTTGACGTCGCTGACGGCGATGTTGACCTCGACGACCTCGAGGCCGGCCATCTGCTCCACCGAGGAGATCACGTTGCTGCGCACGGAGTTGGCGACATCGACGATGGACACGCCGTAGTCGACGACGATTTCCAGGTCGAGGGCGGTCTGGGTCTCCCCCACCTCTGCCTTGACGCCCCGGGTCACGGACTTGGTGCCGCCCGGCACCCGGTCGCGCACGGCGCCGAAGGTGCGGGAGAGGCCGCCGCCCATGTCGTGGACGCCGATCACGTCCCGCGCGGCCATGCCGGCGATCTTCGCCACCACGCCGTCGGCGATCGTGGTCCGGCCGCGCTCGGAGTCGCCCGCCTTCTTGCGGGCGCCCGACGGGCCCCTGTTGCCCTCGGCGTTGGGCTCCCTGGTCGCTGTGGAGGTCTCGCTCATCACCTGCACCCCTTTCGGCCTCTCGGCTCCGGTCTCTCGGTGCTGGAGGCGGCGGCCCGCGCCGCCGCCTCCCTGCCACGTTAGGCCCGGGTGCCCTGATTCGCCGGATCCATCACGGCCGTTCGGGGGTTTCCTCTCCGTCGTCGGTCGGTCGCCGTCGAGCTGTCGCCGCCGGTCAGTCGCCGAGACCGGCGAGGTCCGCCAGCCGGCGGCCCTGAGCCGCGCGCTCGGCGGCGCGCTGCTCCTCGTAGTCGCGCCGCACGGCGCCGCGCAGCAGCGCCTTGGTCTCCACGACGGCGTCGCGGGGGGCGGCGAGCAGCGCCGCCGCGAGGTCCGCGGTGGCCGCGTCCAGTTCGGCGCGGGGCACGACGAGGTTGGCAAGGCCGATGCGTTCGGCCTCCTCGGCGTGGACGAACCGGCCGGTGGCGCAGATCTCCAGGGCACGGCCGTAGCCGACATGGTGGACCAGCGGGTGGGTGCCCGTCAGGTCGGGGACGAGCCCGAGGCTTGTCTCGCGCATCGCGAACTGGGCGTCGTCGGCGCAGACCCGCAGGTCGCAGGCGAGCGCCAGCTGGAAGCCGGCGCCGATGGCGTGCCCCTGGACGGCGGCCACGCTGACGACGTCGTTGCGTCGCCACCAGGTGAACGCCTCCTGGTACTCGGCGATGAGCCTGTCCAGCTCCTCGGCCGGGCCCTTGGCCATGTCGAGGAAGGAGGGCTCGCCGTCGAAGCCCTCGGGGGTGAACGCCTGCCGGTCGAGCCCCGCGGAGAAGGACCGGCCCTCACCGCGCAGGACGACCACCCGGACGCTGCCCGGCAGCATCCGCCCCGCGTCCGTCAGCGCCCGCCACATGGCGGGCGACTGGGCGTTGCGCTTGGCGGCGTTGGCCAGCGTGACGGTGGCGACGGCAGCGTCGGTGGCGTCGACGGTCAGCCGGACGCCGTCCCGGTCGAGCAGGGTCATCGGATCCTCCATGGGTTACCCGCCAGTCAAGTGACTGAAGAGTAACCACCCGGCGGAACGCACGGTACCTCCGCGCCCGGGCCCCGCGCCCCCGGCCCCGCGGACCCGAAGGCCCGCGGGGCCGGTCAGGCCGCCGTCTTCTTTCCCCGGGTCGCTCCGCCGCGACCTCGCAGCGTCACCCCGGACTCGCTCAGCATCCGGTGCACAAATCCGTAGGAGCGGCCGGTCTCCTCGGCCAACGCCCGGATGCTCGCACCGGAGTCGTACTTCTTCTTCAGGTCAGCCGCGAGCTTCTCGCGCGCGGCGCCGGTCACCCGGCTGCCCTTCTTCAGAGTCTCGGCCACCCGTGCCTCCTCATGGGAAGTGCGCTCTGGACTCTCATGATCACCCCTCCCCGCCCTTCTGGCCACCCATTCGACAAGGTCTGTGGAAGGAGGTTGCCGATCGGCACATATGTGTGCTCGGCGTGAGGACACTGCTCCGCGCCCCGCCGGGTAACCGCGCGCGCCCCGCGCCGGACGGCGACGTGGCTGGTCAGCGGGCCGGCCGTGGCGCGGAGAAGCGGAACGACGGGTTCCGTCGGAGGTGGGTGACACGCCGCCGCGCCGCTCCCCGGCGGGGGCGGCGCGGACGGATTCTCACGCGGATGACGGATTCCTCGTCGGTCGATCGTCCGACGGGCCTCAGGCGAGCGCGACCAGATCCGCGTAGTCCTGGCCCCAGAGGTCCTCCACACCGTCCGGCAGCAGGATGATCCGCTCCGGCGCGAGGGCGTCGACGGCGCCCTCGTCGTGCGTCACGAGCACCACCGCGCCGGTGAAGGTCCGCAGCGCGCCCAGGATCTCCTCGCGGCTGGCCGGGTCGAGGTTGTTCGTCGGCTCGTCCAGCAGCAGCACGTTCGCGGAGGACACCACCAGGGTGGCCAGCGCCAGCCGGGTCTTCTCCCCGCCGGAGAGCACACCCGCCGGTTTGTCCACGTCGTCGCCGGAGAACAGGAAGGAGCCCAGCACCTTGCGCACGTGGACGAGGTCCATGTCGGGAGCCGCCGAGCGCATGTTCTCCAGCACAGTGCGCTCGGGGTCGAGCGTCTCGTGCTCCTGCGCGTAGTAGCCGAGCTTGAGGCCGTGCCCGGGGACCACCTTGCCGGTGTCCGGCTCCTCGACGCCGGCCAGCAGGCGCAGCAGCGTCGTCTTGCCGGCGCCGTTGAGGCCGAGGATGACCACCCGCGAGCCCCGGTCGACGGCCAGGTCCACGTCCGTGAAGATCTCCAGCGAGCCGTAGGACTTCGACAGTCCCTCGGCCATCAGCGGCGTCTTCCCGCACGGCGCCGGATCGGGGAAGCGCAGCTTGGCGACCTTGTCCGACTGCCGCTGCTCCTCCAGCCCCGACAGCAGCCGCTCGGCGCGCTTGGCCATGTTCTGCGCGGCCACCGCCTTGGTCGCCTTCGCGCGCATCTTGTCGGCCTGCGCGGACAGCGCCGCCGCCTTCTTCTCCGCGTTCGCCCGCTCCCGCTTGCGGCGCTTCTCGTCCGCCTCGCGCTGCGTCAGGTACTGCTTCCAGCCCATGTTGTACTGGTCGATGCAGGCCCGGTTGGCGTCCAGGTAGAAGACCTTGTTGACCACCGTCTCCACGAGGTCGATGTCGTGGGAGATGACGATCAGGCCGCCGCGGTAGGTCTTGAGGAAGTCCCGCAGCCAGACGATCGAGTCGGCGTCCAGGTGGTTGGTCGGCTCGTCGAGCAGCAGGTAGTCGGCGTCGGAGAAGAGGATGCGGGCCAGCTCCACCCGTCGGCGCTGACCGCCGGAGAGGGTGTTCAGCGGCTGGCCGAGCACCCGGTCGGGCAGGCCCAGGCTGGCCGCGATGGTCGCCGCCTCGGCCTCCGCCGCATAGCCGCCCTTGGTCAGGAACTCCGTCTCCAGCCGCTCGTACTTGCGCATCGCCCGCTCGCGCGTCGCACCCTGGCCGCCGGCCATGCGGTCCTCGTTCTCCCGCATCTTGCGCAGCACGACGTCCAGACCGCGCGCGGAGAGGATGCGGTCCCTGGCGAGCACGTCGAGGTCGCCGGTCCGCGGGTCCTGCGGCAGATAGCCGACGTCGCCGCCGCGGGTGATGGCGCCGGCCGCCGGAACGCCCTCTCCGGCGAGGCACTTGGTGAGGGTCGTCTTGCCGGCGCCGTTGCGGCCGACGAGGCCGATGCGGTCGCCCCGGGAGACCCGGAAGGTGGCGGACTCGATGAGGACGCGGGCGCCGGCGCGCAGCTCGACACCGGTGGCGGTGATCACGTGGTTCTCCTGGACATGACGTACGCGGGAAGGGGGCGACTGGCGCGCACCGCCGGCCGGAGGGGCGGCGGTGGGGTACGTCGTCGACTAGTGCAGGAGTGTGTAGGCCATGCGGCCCAGTCTAACGGCGCACGGCAAGCGGTTTTTGTCGGCGGCGGGCGGGGCTGCCGGGCTTGTCGGCGGGCCGGGCTTGTCGACGGGCCGGATTGTCAGACCCCGGCGGCACACTGTGGGCAACGAAGGGAAGTGATCACGATGACCGAGTCCACCTCCGTCGGACAGTCCGCCCCGACCATCTGCCCGGTACTGCTCTACCGCGACGCGAAGGCCGCCATCAGCACCCTGACCGAGGCGTTCGGCTTCACCGCCGACGCCGTCTACGAGGACGAGGACGGCCAGGTGCTGCACGCCGAGCTGTCCTTCGGCAACGGCGCGGTCATGGTCGGCTCGCGGGGCGGTGAGGGCGCCTTCGCCGAGGCCATGCGGGACGCCGGGACGACCGCCGTCTTTGTCACCGTGCCGGACGCGGACGCCCATCACGACCGCGCCAGGAGCCACGGCGTGGAGATCATCGCGCCGCCCACCGACCAGGACTACGGGTCGCGGGACTACATCGCCCGCGACCCGGAGGGGAACGTCTGGTCCTTCGGCACGTACACGGTGAAGCAGGGCGGCTGAGGGCGGCCGGGCGCCGACGCCGGACCAGCCGGCGGCTCCGGCACCGCTCGCCGCCCCGGCAGGCGCTCAGCCCCCGGTGTGGACCTGGAAGGCGGCGCGCCGCACGGCCCGGGCCAGCGCCGGGTCCGGGTGCGCCGCGGCCAGCGCCACGAGCACCTGGACGGTGCGGGGGTGGCCGGTCGCCCGGACCTCCTCCAGCAGCCGGGGCAGCGAGTCCTGGGGGGCCGAGGCCAGGTGGTCGACGAGCAGCTGCGCCTCGCCGTGGTCGGCGACGGCGGCGGCGGTGTCGATCCACAGCCAGGTCGCCTCGGCCCTGGTCAGTACGCCGGGTGCGCCGCCGGCCAGGTCCTCCGGGTCGGCGCCCTCGTGCTCGGCGAGCCAGAGCAGCGCATAGGGCCGCAGCACGGGGTCGCCTTCGGCGGCCTCCCGTACGGCGCCCTCGGCCGGCGCGCCCACCACTCGCAGGGCCTCGAATGCCAGCGCCCGCACCAGGGCGTCCTCTCCCCGGGCGGCGTCGAGCAGCTCGGCGACGGCCGGTCCGGTGGGCCGGGCGGCGAGCCAGGCCCGGTACTCGTCGCGGGCCGGTCCCGGGCTGAGCCGGGCGCAGCCGCGCAGCATGGCGTCGGCGGACTGCTCGATGTTGCCGGCGGGGCTGAGCGCGGCCACGCAGATCCGCTCCAGGCGCAGCCACACCGCCCAGTCGCCGAGCGGGGTGAGCGCCGCCTGCCCGGCGGCGTCCGGGGCGTGGCAGCGGGTCAGCGCGCCGACCGCCGCCAGGCCGTCCAGGGCCCAGTCGAGCATCGGCGTCAGCTCACCGGTGGAGGGCAGGGCGCCGCTCTGGTCGGCGGGAGCGCCCGGGCCGGCGCGCTCGGTGCGGAGTTCGGCGATGCGCTGGGCGAGGAGTTCCCGCAGCGCATCCTCGGCCATCGGGCCGGACGACAGGTGCATCACCGACAGGAACTGCGGCACGGCCACGACGGTGTCGCCGATGAGCGTCGGGTCGGCCTCGTCGGCCGCCGGGTGGGCGAGGGACCACGCGTCGAAGAGCGCGACCCAGCCGCGCAGCACGGCCGCGTCGTCCCGGTCCCAGGCGCGCAGCCGCCAACCGGCCCGCGCGGTACCGCCGTGGAGCTCGACGAGCCCGGCGAGCTTGGCCCGGTCCCAGTGCACGGCGACGCGGTCGGCCGGCATCGCCAACTCCTCGGCCGCCCGCGCCGAGACGGCCGGCGCGGATATGCCGGCCGAGGCGGCCCACCGGGCGAGGCGTACGGCGTCCTCCAGTGCGGCCCGCGCCTGCCGGGCCAGTTCCTCCCGGGGTGCGAGGGAGGCCGGTGGGCGCGGCGCCGGGCGGCTTCGCCGGATCTCGGCGGAGCGGCGGGCGGTGGCCACGGCCTGCCTGGGGACGAGGCTCAGTCTGGTGTCTCGCGGAGTACGGGACGTCACGGGGGCAGTCTTCCTCGTGATCCGCCAAAAGCCCAAACCGCACGCGTACCCGCGCAGATGGCGCCGCCGCGGCCGGGCCCCGTCCGGCGGATCGCCCTAGACCAGCGGCGTGAGGAAGCGGCGCAGCGCTTCCTCGTAGCGCGGACGGTCGGCGTTCCACAGGGCGGCGTGCGCGGCGTGGTGGCCGGCGTAGAGGGTGACCAGCTCCTCCCGGCGCTCGGCGAAGCGGCGGGACGCGCCGAACGGCGACACCCGGTCGTCCTTGCTGTGCAGCAGCAGTACCGGGATCTCGAGCCGGCGCGGGTCGACGACCTCCGTCAGATGGGCGTGGTCGAGTCCGGCCCGCCCCTCCACCGCACGTTCGACCAGCGGCAGCGCGAAGGACGGCACCCGCCCGGCGGCCAGGGCGCGGACCGTGGCCCGCCAGTCGAGTACCGGGGAGTCGAGGACCAGACCGCACACGTGGCGGCGCAGCGGGGAGTGGACGGCTGTGTGCAGCGCCATGGTCGCGCCGGTGGACCAGCCGTGCAGGACCACACGTTCGGCGCCGTACCGCAGGGCGTACCGGACGGCCGCGTCGACGTCGCGCCATTCGGTGGCGCCGAGGTGCCCGACACCGTCGGGTGAGCGCGGCGCGCCCTCGTCGCCCCGGTAGGCGAGGTTGAGCACGGGAGCCTGGAGCCGGTACAGCAGCGGCAGTACGTTCATCGGGTGCTCGCGGGTGGTGCCCAGGCCGTGCACGGTGATCACCCAGGTGTCGCGGTCGCCGTGCACGAACCAGGCCGGCAGCGGACCCAGCTCGCCGGGGATGGCGCCGTCCGCGTAGGGGATCGCCAGCGCCCGGCCGGGGTCGCGGCTGTGGATCTGCGGTGTCATCCGGACCCGGGTTCCGGCCCGCAGGTCGCCGCGGGTGATCCGGACCAGTCGCCGGGCGACCGTGTCGGCGGTTCCGGCGCCGTCGCTCAGCACCTCGCCGACGGCGGCGTGGCAGTCGGCGCCGAGCAGGCCGTAGGTGCCGGGCAGCAGGGTGTCCAGCGTGCGGGTGAGGGTGATCCGGTCGACGCCGACGTCGTGCACGGTCAGGGGCGCGTGCTCGAAGCCCGGCGGCCCGTCCGTCCGGCGCGGGCGGAGCGCGGCACCGGAGCCGACGCGGCCTACCGCCAGGGCCGCCGCACCGGTGCCGAGCATGGTCGTGGCGGCCACCGCCGCCTTGGTCCGCAGGCGCACCCGTCCAGTGTGGGACGGACGGCCGCCCGCCGCTACCGGGCGGGGTCGCCCGGGTGACGTCCGTAGCCGCGGAAGCGTTCGGCGGCCTCGGCGAGTTCCGCGGCGTCCAGCACCCGGGGGGTGAGGCCGGGCACGGAGTGCGCCGCGAGCCAGACGCGGCACATCCACTCCAGTTGGGCGGTCCGCTCCAGCGCCTGGTCGAGGTCGGCGCCGAGCGCGACGGTGCCGTGGTTGGCCAGCAGGCATGCCGTTCGGTCGCGCAGCGCCGCGACGGTGTTGTGGGCCAGCTCGGCGCTGCCGTAGCAGGCGTAGGGCGCCACCCTGACCGGGCCGCCGAGCGCGGCCGTCTGGTAGTGGATCGGCGGCAGCTCGGTCACGAGGGTGGAGACGGCGGTGGCGTGGAGGGCGTGGGTGTGGACGATCGCGCGGGCGTCGGTCGCCCGGTAGACGGCGAGGTGGAGGGGGAGTTCGCTGGTGGGCGGCGCGTCACCGGCGAGGCGCGTGCCGTCCAGGTCCACGGCGCACAGGTCGTCGGGCCCCAACCTGTCGTAGGGCACGCCGCTCGGCGTGACCAGCACCGTCTCCCCCAGGCGCACCGAGACGTTGCCGGAGGTGCCGACCACCAGCCCGTCGGCGACCGTGCGGCGTGCGGTGGCCACGAGGCGGGCCCATGCGGCGCGTCGCTCGCCGCCGTCCGGCCCGTCGGCCCGGTGGTTCGCCCCGCCGTCACCCGCCGGACACCTCCTGTTGGGAAACCCTCGCGTCGACTCCACTGTCCCCTCCGCTCCCGGGCGGCTTCGACCGCCCCTCTTTCGGTGGATTCCGCAGGCGTGACAAGGATCTCCCCGAACGGGGTATGGACAACCGGAAAACCCCCGGTGACCTTCGGATACGCGGAGTCCATCACTCAAGGACACGACCACCGCCGCGTCGGGACACCTGACCGCCCGTCCCAGTTCACCTTCCGTTCACTCAACCTACTTACGTTCGCCGAGCCAACCTGACCACCGAACTGATTGCCGGGTGAATGGAACACATCACGCTTCTCATCGGGATCGTGATCGTCACCGCCTTGGTGTTCGACTTTACGAACGGCTTCCACGACACCGCGAACGCGATGGCGACCACCATCTCGACGGGTGCGATGAAGCCGAAGGCCGCTGTGGCCATGTCCGCGGTCCTCAACCTCGTCGGCGCATTCCTCTCCGTGGAGGTGGCCAAGACGATCTCGTCCGGCATGCTCGACGAGGCGTCCGGGATCAAGCCTGAAGTGATCTTCGCCGGTCTGGTCGGCGCGATCCTGTGGAACCTCCTGACCTGGCTGGCGGGTCTGCCCTCCAGCTCCTCGCACGCCCTGATGGGCGGCCTCATCGGTGCGACGCTCGCCTCCGTCGGCTTCGGCGGCGTCAACGGCGACGTGGTGGTCATGAAGGTCCTCATCCCGGCGCTGGCCGCGCCGCTGGTCGCCGGTACCGCGGCCATGCTGGCCACCCGCCTCACCTACCGGCTGGCCCGCAAGGCGGACGAGCGGAAGACCGCCAAGGGCTACAAGGCCGGTCAGATCACCTCCGCCGCGCTGGTCTCGCTGGCCCACGGCACCAACGACGCCCAGAAGACGATGGGCGTCATCACCCTGGCCCTGATCTCCGGTGGCATCCTGGGCGCCGACGCCGACCCGCCGCTGTGGGTCATCGCCTCGGCCGGTATCGCCATCGCCCTCGGCACCTACCTCGGCGGCTGGCGCATCATCCGCACGATGGGCAAGGGCCTGACCGACATCCAGCCGCCGCAGGGCTTCGCCGCCCAGACCAGCGCGGCCGTCACCATCCTGGCCTCCTCCAACATCGGCTTCTCGCTCTCCACCACCCACGTGTGCTCCGGCGCCGTGATGGGTTCGGGCCTGGGCCGCAAGGGCGGCGTGGTCCGCTGGTCGACCGCCACCCGGATGTTCGTCGGTTGGGGTATGACGCTGCCGGCCGCGGGGCTGATCGCCGCGATCTCCGCGGTCATCGCCGAGCAGGGCGACTGGGGCGTCACGGTGGTCGCCGTCCTGCTGGTGGTCTCCAGCGCCGCCATCTGGCTGGCTTCGCGCCGCGAGGTCGTCGACCACACCAACGTCAACGACGTCGACCCGATCGCCCCGCAGAACGCCGACGCGACCGGCACGGACGCCGCGACCGGCACGGACGCCGCCCGGCCCACCGACGAGGGCGCCGAGCCGCAGCCCGCCGGTGTGGTCACCACCGCCATCCGGGCCGTCGTCCCGCCGCCGACCACGGGTGCCGCGGCGGCGCTGTCCGACACCGAGTCGACGCCCGGCGACGGGCCGGGCGAGCCGAGCAAGCCCACCGCCGACGTGGCCCCCTGAGCCACACCTCCCACCCCGTCCGAACCGGCTCGAGCGCACACACGCCCGAGCGGACTCGAGCGAATAGGAAACGACGACGATGAACATCGACTGGACCGCCCTGGGCGAGGTCTTCGGCGTGAGCCTGGTGGCCACCGTGGCACTGGTGGGCGTCTTCACCCTGGGCATCCTCGGCTCCAGCTCCCAGGCCGGGCGTTCCGGCGGCAGCGTGGTGCTGGCCCGTTCCGCCGCCGTCGCCTGCTACGCCCTCTGCGCCGCCGCCGTGGCCTTCGGCATCTACCTCATCGCGACCTGAGCCCCGGCTCTCGCGCCCCCGCTTCGGTGTGCCCGCTCACACTCCCCCGCCGCAGGTCAAGCGGCGAGTTGACGGCTTCGGCGGCGCGTGGTGGACTTCCCGCAGCCATCACGGCGGCAGGAGAGGAAGCCGGTGCGAATCCGGCGCGGTCCCGCCACTGTCACCGGGGAGCACACCCCTACACGTCACGGTCGATCCGCCAGGAGCGGCGGCTGGAAGACCGGGGAAGGTGCGGATCCGGGAGCCAGGAGACTCTCACCGCCGGTTTCGTCGAGCCAGGGCGAGGACCCTGAGTGAGGACACCGCCATGCCCCGCACCGCGCCCTGCCGCGCCGCCCCGCCGCCGTATCCGAGGAGCCCTTCCGCCGGACCGGCGTGCTGAGGGGCGGGCCGGATGCGCAGCCATCTCTCCGGGGCGCTGCTGGGCTACGCCGCCGACGTGCTGTTCGGTGATCCCCGGCGCGGTCATCCGGTGGCCGTCTTCGGCTCGTTCGCCACGCGGCTCGAGCGGCGGCTGTGGCGGGACGACCGGGCGGCCGGGGCCGTGTTCACCGCCGTCTGCGTCGGCGGCGCCTCGCTCGCCGGTGCCGCCGCGCAGCGCGCGCTCCGGGCCCGTCCGCTGCCGCGCGCCGCGCTGACCGCCGCCGCCGCCTGGGCCGTACTCGGCGGCACCTCGCTCGCCCGGGAGGCCGAGGCCGTCGGCGCCGCGCTGGCGGCCGGCGACCTCGACGCCGCACGTGAGCGGCTGCCGCATCTGTGCGGACGGGACCCGCAGGCGCTGGACGCCGACGGCATCGCCCGCGCGGTGGTCGAGTCCGTCGCCGAGAACACCTCGGACGCCGTCGTCGGCGCGCTGGTGTGGGGGGCGGTCGCCGGGGTGCCCGGGCTGGTGGGCTTCCGGGCCGCCAACACGCTGGACGCGATGGTCGGTCACCGCTCCCCGCGTCATCTTCGGTTCGGTTGGAGCGCGGCACGGTTGGACGACGTGGCGGGCTGGCCGGGGGCCCGGCTGTCCGGGCTGCTCGCCGTGGCGATCGGCCCCGACCGGGCCGGCGCCGTGCGCGCCTGGCGGCGGGACGCCGGTCGGCATCCGAGCCCCAACGCGGGTGTGGTGGAGGCGGCGTTCGCCGGGGCGCTGGGGGTGCGGCTCGGCGGCACGCTCTCATACGGCGGCCGGATCGAGCACCGTCCGGTACTCAACGCGGCGGGCCGGGCCGTCGAGGTTGCCGACATCAACCGCGCGGTGCGGCTGTCGCGGCGGGTGGGCGCGCTGGCGCTGGCGGTCACCCTCGCCGGGCGCGCCGCCGCCACGTCGCCGCGCGGCGGCTCCACGAGGAAGGCCGGGGGTCGGGATGTCGTCTGACAGCAGGGCCGCGGGCGGTGGGCTGCTGGTCGCCGGTACCACGTCCGACGCGGGGAAGAGCGTCGTCACCGCCGGTATCTGCCGCTGGCTGGCCCGACAGGGCGTCAAGGTGGCGCCCTTCAAGGCGCAGAACATGTCGCTGAACTCCTTCGTCACCCGGGACGGCGCCGAGATCGGCCGGGCGCAGGCCATGCAGGCGGCGGCCGCGGGCGTGGAGCCGAGCGCGCTGATGAACCCCGTACTGCTCAAGCCCGGGAGCGACCGGACGAGTCAGGTCGTGCTGATGGGCCGCGCGGTGGGCGAGTTGAGCGCGCGCGGCTTCCACAGCGGGCGCCGCGAGCGGCTGCTGGCCACCGTGACGGACTGCCTGGCCGAACTGCGCCGCACGCACGACGTGGTGGTCTGCGAGGGCGCCGGCAGCCCGGCCGAGATCAACCTCCGGCACAGCGACATCGTCAACATGGGGCTGGCCAGGGCCGCCCGGCTGCCGGTGCTGGTGGTCGGCGACATCGACCGCGGCGGGGTGTTCGCCTCGTTCTTCGGTACGACGGCGCTGCTGTCGGCCGAGGACCAGAAGCTGCTGGCCGGCTATCTGGTCAACAAGTTCCGCGGAGACGTCTCGCTGCTGGAGCCGGGGCTTGGGACACTGCGTTCGCTGACCGGCCGGGGCACCTACGGGGTGCTGCCGTACCAGCACGGTCTTGGCATCGACGAGGAGGACGGGCTGCGGATATCGCTGCGCGGCACCGTGCGGGAGAGCAACACCGCCGCCCCGCACGGCGCCGAGGTGCTGCGGGTGAGTGTGCTGCCCGTGCCGCTCATGTCGAACTTCACCGACATCGACGCGCTGGCCGCCGAGCCCGGTGTGGTGGTGCGCTTCGCCGACCGCCCGCAGGAACTGGCCGACGCCGACCTGGTCGTGGTGCCGGGTACGCGGGGGACGGTCCGGGCGCTCGACTGGCTGCGGCGGCGTGGGCTGGCGGCCGAGCTTGCCGCCCGGGCGGCGGCCGGCCGACCGGTGCTGGGTGTCTGCGGCGGCTACCAGTTGCTCGGCGAGCACATCCACGACGACGTCGAGTCCCGGGCCGGCTCGGTGTCCGGGCTCGGGCTGCTCCCGGTGCGGGTCCGCTTCGCGCCGGAGAAGACGCTGGCCCGCCCGGCCGGTCACGGCCTGGGTGCCAGGGCGGAAGGTTACGAGATCCACCACGGCGTCGCCGAAGTGCTGGGCGGCGAGCCGCTGTTCACCGACGAGTCCGGCGCGCCGCTCGACGGCTGCCGGCGCGGCACGGTGTGGGGCACGCACTGGCACGGCTCCCTGGAGAGCGACGACTTCCGCCGGGCGTTCCTGCGGCGGGTGGCCGCCGACAGCGGCCGGGACTTCGTGCCCGCCCCCGACACCGACTTCGCCGCGCTGCGCGAGGAGCAGTTGGACCGGCTCGGTGACCTGATCGAAGAACATGCCGACACGGCCGCCCTGTGGCGGCTCATCGAAGACGGCGTGCCCGAGGGCCTGCCGTTCCTACCGCCGGGAGCACCCGAATGAGCACCCACACGCCCTACCCGTTCACCGCGATCGTCGGCATGGACGATCTGCGGCTGGGACTGCTGCTGAACGCCGTCTCCCCGGCGGTGGGCGGCGTCCTGGTGCGGGGCGAGAAGGGCACGGCCAAGTCGACGGCGGTGCGGGCGCTTTCGGCGCTGCTGCCGCCGGTGCCGGTGGTGACCGGCTGCCGCTTCTCCTGCGACCCCGCCGCACCCGACCCGCGCTGCCCCGACGGCCCGCACACGCCCGAAGACGTCCCGGGTGGGGACGAACGTCCGGCCCGCATGGTGGAGCTGCCGGTCGGCGCCTCCGAGGACCGGTTGGTCGGCGCGCTGGACATCGAACGCGCCCTGGCCGAGGGAGTGAAGGCGTTCGAACCGGGTCTGCTGGCCGACGCCCACCGGGGCGTGCTGTACGTCGATGAGGTGAACCTGCTCCACGACCACCTGGTGGACCTGCTGCTGGACGCCGCCGCGATGGGCGCCTCCCACGTCGAGCGGGAGGGCGTCTCGGTGCGGCACGCCGCGCGGTTCCTGCTGGTGGGGACCATGAACCCGGAGGAAGGCGAGCTGCGCCCGCAGCTGCTCGACCGGTTCGGCCTGACGGTGGAGGTCGCCGCCTCGCGGGACACCGACGAGCGGGTCGAGGTGGTCCGCCGCCGACTGGCCTACGAGAGCGACCCGGCCGCCTTCGCCGCCCGCTGGGCGCGTGAGGAACAGGAACTGCGGGAGCGGATCGCCGCGGCCCGCGCGCTGCTGCCGCACGTGGAGCTGGGCGAGGGCGCGTTGCGTCAGATCGCCGCCACGTGCGCCGCGTTCGAGGTCGACGGCATGCGGGCGGACATCGTGATGGCCCGCACGGCGACGGCGCTGGCCGCCTGGGCCGGGCGCGAACAGGTGTGCTCGCAGGACGTGCGGCAGGCCGCGCTGCTCGCGCTGCCGCACCGGCGCCGCCGCAACCCGTTCGACGCGCCCGGCCTGGACGAGGACCGGCTCGACGAGATCCTGGAGCAGAACGCCCCCGACGAGCCGGAGCAGCCAGAACCTCCGACCACCGACGGCGGCGGCGATCCGGACGAAGACCCCGACGGCCCCGACGGCGGGCCCGGCGGCGGCCCGAACGACCCCGACGGCGGCCCCGACGACCCCGACGGCGGCCCCGGCGGCGGCCCGCGGCCGGAACCGGCCGAAGGGCCTGAGGACACCCGCGGCCCCTCGGTGCCGGAACAGCCGGGCGAGCGGCCCGCGTCGGACGGCGCGGCGGGCACCGAGGCCGCCCCCGCTCCGGCCGGAGAGCCGTTCCGCACCCGCATGCTGTCCGTCCCCGGCGTCGGCGAGGGTGCGGCCGGGCGCCGCTCCCGGGCGCGTACCGCGCAGGGCCGCACCACCGGCTCCCGCCGGCCGAACGGGCACCTCGGCCGGCTGCATCTGGCCGCGACCGTGCAGGCCGCCGCGCCGCACCAGGGCATCCGCGGCCGCAGCGGCCGGGGGCTGGTCGTGCGCCGGGAGGACCTGCGGGAGGCGGTGCGGGAGGGCCGGGAGAGCAATCTGGTCCTGTTTGTCGTCGACGCCTCCGGCTCGATGGCCGCGCGGCAGCGGATGAGCGCGGTCAAGGGCGCGGTGCTGTCGCTGCTGCTCGACGCCTACCAGCGGCGGGACAAGGTCGGCATGGTCACCTTCCGGCGTGCGGACGCCGAACTGACGCTGCCGCCGACGTCCTCGGTGGACGCGGCGGCGGCCCGGCTGGAGAAGCTGCCGACGGGCGGCCGCACCCCGCTTGCAGCCGGCCTGCTCCGGGCCCGGGAGGTGCTGCGGATCGAGCGGCTGCGCGATCCGGCGCGCCGTCCGCTGCTGGTGGCGGTCACCGACGGACGAGCCACCGGCGGCCCCGAGCCCGTGGTGCGGGCCCGCCACGCCGCCCGGCTGCTGGCAGGTGACGGGATCGCCAGCGTGGTGGTCGACTGCGAGACGGGCCCGGTGCGGCTCGGGCTGGCCGGCGAGCTGGCCGGGGAGCTCCAGGGCCCGGCGGTGACGTTGGCGGAGCTTCGCGCGGACGCGGTGTCCGCGCTGGTCAAGGACGTACGGAGGGCAGCGTAGTGCCGAAGGGTCAGCCGAGTGTCGTTCCCGAGGACGGGCTCACCACGCGACAGCGCCGCAACCGGCCGCTGGTCGCCGTGCACACCGGTACGGGCAAGGGGAAGTCGACGGCCGCGTTCGGGTTGGCGCTGCGGGCCTGGAACCAGGGCTGGCCGATCGGGGTGTTCCAGTTCGTGAAGTCGGCCAAGTGGAAGGTCGGCGAGGAACGGGCGCTGCGGGTGCTGGGCGCCAGCGGCGAGGGCGGCACGGTCGCCTGGCACAAGATGGGCGAGGGCTGGTCGTGGGTCCAGCGGGACATCTCCACCTCCGAGGACGCCGCCCGCGAGGGCTGGGAGCAGGTCAAGCGGGACCTGGCCGCCGAGACGTACCGGCTGTACGTGCTGGACGAGTTCGCCTACCCGATGCACTGGGGATGGGTGGACACCGCCGAGGTCGTCGAGGTGCTGCGCACCCGGCCCGGCACCCAGCACGTGGTGATCACCGGCCGGAACGCGCCTCAGGAGCTGGTCGACGCGGCCGACCTGGTCACCGAGATGGGCAAGGTCAAGCACCCCATGGACGCGGGCCAGAAGGGCCAGCGGGGAATCGAGTGGTGAGGACCAGGTGAGCACGACCTCCCGGGTGCCGCGACTGGTGATCGCGGCCCCCTCCTCGGGGAGCGGCAAGACGACGGTCGCCACCGGGCTGATGGCCGCCCTCACCGAGGCCGGTCTGGACGTCTCCCCGCACAAGGTGGGCCCGGACTACATCGACCCCGGCTACCACGCGCTGGCCGTCTCCCTCGAAGGCCGCCCGGGGCGTCCGCCGCGTCCGGGCCGCAACCTGGACGCCTACCTGTGCGGCCCCGAGCGGATCGCCCCGCTGTTCCTGCACGGCGCGGCCGGTGCCGACCTGGCGGTCGTCGAGGGCGTGATGGGCCTGTACGACGGCGCGGCCGGTCAGGGCGAGCTGGCCTCCACCGCGCAGGTCGCCAAGCTGCTGCGGGCGCCGGTGGTGCTGGTGGTGGACGGCTCCTCGCAGTCCCGGTCGGTGGCCGCGCTGGTGCACGGCTTCACCACCTTCGATCCGGAGGTTCGGCTGGCGGGGGTCATCCTCAACAAGGTCGGTTCGCCGCGCCACGAGGAGCTGCTGCGGGAGGCGCTGGAGATCGTGGGCGTGCCGGTGCTCGGCGCGCTGCACCGCTCCCGGCAGGTCCGCACGCCGTCCCGTCATCTGGGGCTGGTTCCGGCGGCCGAGCGGCAGGCGGAGGCAGTCGAGGCGGTGCGGGCGATGGCCGCGCAGGTCAGGGAGAGCGTGGACCTGACCGCGCTGCTGGCGCTCGCGCACAGCGCGCCGCCGCTGCCCGACGAGCCGTGGAGCCCGGGGGGCGAGGGCCCGGAGGGCGAGGGCCGCCCGGTGACCGACGGCGGACCGGTGGTGGCGGTTGCCGGCGGCCCGGCGTTCACCTTCTCCTACGCCGAGCACGCCGAACTGCTCGCCGGAGCCGGCGCCCGGGTGGTCTCCTTCGACCCGCTGCGGGACGAGCGGCTGCCGGAGGGCGCCAGGGCGCTCGTCGTCGGCGGCGGCTTCCCCGAGGTGTACGCGGCGGAGCTGTCGGCGAACGAGCCGCTGCGGGCGGCGGTCGCGGCGTTCGACGGCCCGGTGGCGGCCGAGTGCGCCGGGCTGCTGTACCTGTGCCGGGAGCTGGACGGCAGCCCGATGTGCGGGCTGCTGGACGCCCGGGCCAGGATGACCGACCGGCTCACGCTCGGCTACCGGGAGGCGGTGGCGGTGGCGGACAACGTGCTGGCCGCCGCCGGTACCCGGGTGCGCGGTCACGAGTTCCACCGCACGGCGGTCGATCCGCCGGCGGGCGCGGTGCCGGCCTGGGGTGTGGTGCGGCCCGAACGCCGTACCGAGGGCTTTGCCACCGACCGGGTGCACGCCTCCTACCTGCACGTTCACTGGGCGGCCGAGCCCGAGCTGCCGCGCCGGCTGGTCGCCGCCGCGCTCGACCGGACCGGCGCCCGATGAGCGGCCTGGTGGTCGGCGTCGGCGCCTGCCGGGGGGTGGGACACGACGAGGTGTCGACGCTGGTCGCCGAGGTGCTCGCGGCGGCCGGGGTCGCCCCGGACCGGGTGGCGGCGCTGGCCACGGTGGACGTGCGCGGCCGGGAGCCGGCGCTGCTGGCCGCCGCGGCCGAACTGGGCGTACCGCTGAGATGCCGTCCGGCGGCGGAGCTGGCGGAGGTGGACGTGCCGCATCCGTCCGGTATGGCCAGGGAGCGGCTGGGCACGCCGAGTGTCGCCGAGGCCGCCGCGCTGCTCGGCGCGGGCCCCGGCGCCCGGCTGCTGGTGCCCAAACGCCGGTCGTCACCGCCCGACGGGCGCCCGGCGATGGCGACGTGCGCGCTGGCCGGACCCGCCGAGCCGGGGCGGGCGCGCTGATGGCGACGGAGATGACCGGGAGCGGCGGGCTGCGGCACCACGGCGACGCGGAAGTGCGGGACGACGGCGCCGCGCTGGTCGATCTCGCGGTGAACGTGCGCACCGGCACTCCGCCGCGTTGGCTGCGGGAGCGGCTGGCCGCCTCGCTGGAGTCGCTGGCCGCCTACCCCGACGACCGGGCCGCCCGCCGCGCGGTGGCCCGGCGGCACGGTCTGGAACCGGACCGGGTGCTGCTGACGGCGGGCGCGGCCGAGGCCTTTGTGTTGCTCGCCCGGGGTCTTGACGTCAGCCGCCCGGTGGTGGTGCACCCGCAGTTCACCGAGCCGGAGGCGGCGCTGCGGGACGCCGGGCACCGGGTGCGCCGGGTGCTGCTGACCGAGGCGGACGGCTTCCGGCTGGACCCGGCCTCGGTGCCCGCCGACGCGGACCTGGTGGTGGTCGGCAACCCGACCAACCCCACCTCGGTGCTGCACCCGGCGGCGACGCTGGCCGCGCTGGCCGCGCCGGGCCGCACGGTGGTGGTGGACGAGGCGTTCATGGACACCGTGCCCGGGGAGACCGAGTCGCTGGCGTCGCTGGCGTCGCTGGCGTCGCTGGCGTCGCTGGCGGGGCCGCTGCCCGGCCGCGTCGTCGTGCTGCGCAGCCTCACCAAGACGTGGGGGCTGGCCGGGCTGCGGATCGGCTATCTGCTGTCCGATCCGGACACCGTCTCGCTGCTGGCGGCCCGGCAGCCGCTGTGGCCGGTCTCCTCGCCCGCGCTGGTCGCCGCCGAGGTGTGCAGCACCCCGGCGGCGCTCGCCGAAGCCGAGGAGGTGGCGCACCGCACGGCCGCCGACCGCGCGTACCTGCTGGCGCGGCTCGCCGAGTTCGACGGGCTCCGGCCGGCGCGGGCAGTGGCCGCGTCCTCCTTCGTGCTGGTGCGCCATCCGGCGGCCGCCACGCTGCGGGAGCGGCTGCGGGAGCTGGGTTTTGCGGTACGGCGCGGCGACACCTTCCCGGGGCTCGGCCCGCCGTGGCTGCGGCTGGCCGTACGCGACCGGGAGACCACCGACGCCCTGGTCGACGCGCTGACCAGGGCCGGGGTGCCGCGCGCCGTACCGCGGCAGGCGCCTTCGGTCGGCGCCGCCTCAGTCGGCGCTGCGGCGACGTCGGGCGAGCAGCAGGCCGCCGCCCACCACGAACAGCGCGAGACCGCCGCCCAGCAGGTACGGGGTGCGTGAGTCACCGCCGGTGGCGGCGAGGTCCGGCGTCTCGGCGGCCGGCTTGGCGGGCTCCTTGCCGCCCTGCGGTTCCGGCGCGGTCACTTGCTCGGTGGTCGGGTCGGGCGCCTCGGGCGTCTCGGGCGTCTTCGGCACCGTCTGAGTGGTGACCTCCTTGGCCTTGCGGGGGGTGCGGCAGCTCACCTCGGCGAGCGTGACCTTGCCGTCGACCTCGGCGACCCCCAGGTCGAGCGGGTTCACCGAGATCGACAGCCGCAGGGCGCTGGCGGCGGCGGTGCGCGAGGTGGTCTCGGTGGCCGACAGCTCCAGCTTCACCTCGCCGACGCCGGGCACCTTGACGTGTGTGGGCCCGCCGGCGGTGAGCCGGGTGCGCTGACCGAGCACCTTCACCGAGCCGAGCACGTTGGCCTCGGCGGTGGGCTGGGAGCCGGCCTCGCAGACGGCCTTGGCGCGTACGGCCTCGGCCTCGACGACGGACAGCAGCGGGAGCCCCGGCACGTGCAGCCGGGCTTTCGCCAGCTCGACGTCCGCCCGGGCGGCGTCCTCGGTCACGTCGGCGGTGGCGCGGGCGACGTCGGCACGCAGCACGCTGAAGGGGCGCCCGCGGTCGACGCCGTCGAGTTCGGCGGTGAGTGCCGTCTGATCGGCGCGGTGGGTGCCGCCCTCCCCCGGCGCCCGCACCGCGTTGAGCGTGGTCGACAGCGGGACGTGCACGGACTTCTTGAGCAGCCCGACGTCCAGGGTGGTGCGCAGGACGGACGCGCTCGCGTGGCCGGGGTCGGGCTTCTCGGTCGCGGCCGCGGGGACTGCGGCGAGGACGACCAGGGAGCAGGCGGCGAGCAGGCTGGGTACGGACTTGGACACGGTTGGGAAACCCCCAGGAGGTACGTAACGCCACGGGCGCGTCGCGTCGGGGACATCACACGCGCCGGTGACCGGGACCCCGTCATCGTTGACGCCGGGGCGGCGTGGCGTCAGTCGCCCGCCGTGCATTCACCCGTACGGGAGGTTTCCGCACGTCCGCTCGAATCGCGGTGCGCTCCCGTCACCCAGGGCCCGTTTGACCCCTAGCCGATGACGCGTCCCCGGAGCACCACCCGCCGCGGGGCGGCCAGGACCCGCACGTCCAGGCGCGGGTCGGCCTCGTAGAGCACCAGGTCGGCCGGCGCGCCCTCCTCCAGAGCGGGCCGCCCCAGCCAGGCGCGGGCGCCCCAGGTCGTCGCTGACAGCGCGTCGAGCGGCGGGATGCCGGCGCGCACCAGCTCCGCGACCTCCTCGGCGACCAGGCCGTGCGCGAGCGAGCCCCCGGCGTCCGTGCCGACGAACACCGGGATGCCGGCGTCGTAGGCGGACCGCACGGTGTCGTAGCGCCGCCGGTGCAGCCGCCGCATGTGCGCCGACCAGCGGGGGAACTTCGCCTCGCCGCCGTCCGCCAGCCCCGGGAAGGTGTTGATGTTGACAAGGGTGGGCACGATGGCCACGCCCCGCTCGGCGAAGAGCGGGATGGTCTCCTCGGTCAGCCCGGTGGCGTGCTCGACGCAGTCGATGCCGGCCTCGACGAGGTCCGCCAGGGAGTCCTCGGCGAAGCAGTGGGCGGTCATCCGGGCGCCCTCGGCGTGCGCCGCCTCGATGGCCTCCTCCAGCGCCCAGCGCGGCCAGCACGCGCTCAGGTCCCCGACCTCGCGGTCGATCCAGTCGCCGACGATCTTCACCCAGCCGTCGCCCCGCCTGGCCTCGCGCCGGACGTAGGCGGCGAGATCCCCGGGCTCGATCTCGTGCGCGTAGTTGCGGATGTAGCGGCGGGTGCGCGCGATGTGCCGGCCGGCCCGGATGATCTTCGGCAGGTCCTCGCGGTCGTCGATCCAGCGGGTGTCGGCGGCGGATCCGGCGTCCCGGATCAGCAGGGTGCCGGCGTCCCGGTCGGTGAGGGCCTGCTTCTCGCTGGTCGGCGCGTCGACCGCGCCGTGGGCGTCGAGGCCGACGTGGCAGTGGGCGTCCACCAGGCCCGGCAGCGCCCAGCCGGTCAGCGTGGTGGTCTCCCGTGCGCCGCTCGGCCGCTCGAACGTCACGCGGCCGTCCACCGCCCACAGCTCGTCCCGCACGTCCTGTGGTCCCACCAGGATCCGGCCCTTGATGTGCAGCACCGCGCTCTCGGTCATGCCCGCACTCTACGAGGCACACCGCACGCTTCGGAACGCGGAGCCGACCGGATTACCACGGACACCGGGAGCGACGCTTTCTCACTCCGCGTGAGAGACCCATTCGAGTGAATCGTCGCGCATATTCGCCGCGCATCTTCCCGTGCTCTCCGCGAGCCCCATTCTGCGTGCAGGTCCCCGTATTCTTCTTCCCGATTTCCTCAACCTCAAACGCCCTGTTTTTGCGACCTGTGCCACCATAATTCAACCACGTTCCCGGAGCGTTACGCATCTGTGACCAGGCCCACTCGTCGTCCGTTATGCCCGCTATATCCAGGGCAAACCCGACGTATCACCGCCGCGCGCGGACGCCCGCCCGCACGCGCGCGATAACATACAAGACCGCTCCACGTAACCCCTTCCGGCGATGCAATTTCAGATTCTCCTCGGTAAATTGAATTCCCATGACCCCCGCACAAGCAGAAGTTGCAAGTGCCAGCACAGACGTTCTCGAAATGCCGGAAGGACTGAGGCTCGACACGCCTGGCGTCGACGACGGCGCCGCGATCTGGCGCATCGCCCGCGATTCGCGTGTCCTGGACCTCAACTCGTCCTACAGCTACCTGCTGTGGTGCCGGGACTTCGCGGCGACGTCGGTCGTGGCCCGCGACGGCGAGGGTGAGCCGGTCGGCTTCATCACCGGTTACGTGCGGCCCGAGCAGGAGGACACGCTGCTCGTCTGGCAGGTCGCCGTCGACCGCTCGCAGCGCGGACGAGGACTCGCCGCCGCGATGCTGGACGGCCTCGTGTCGCGTGTCGCCCGGGAGCAGGGCGTACAGCGCGTGGAGACCACCGTCACCCCGGACAACGTGCCGTCCAACCGACTGTTCACCTCGTTCGCGGAACGTCACCGCGCGGACGTGGAGCGCGAGGTGCTGTTCGACGGCCCGACCTTCCCGGGCGAGGGGCACGAGCCCGAGGTGCTGTACCTGTCTCTTATACACATCTCCGAGCCCCCGAGACTAGCGCTCACCTCCG
>NZ_VJYK02000299.1 GCF_007097205.2 Streptomyces alkaliterrae | reverse complement strand
CGTCACAGGCTGCTACTGGTCAGTTCGGGAAGGTCAGCCAGGGCCGCGGGGAGATCGTTGGCACCCTGCTGCGCGTACCAGCCGCGGCACCAGCGCAGGCCGCCGGCGCGGCCGATCCGCCGCCGGTGGAGCCCCCGGCACCCACCCGGGTCCCGTCCCCGGCGGCTTCGCCACCCGACGCGGAAGCCGCCTCACCGACCGTGCCGCTGACCGCCTCCGCATCCGCGCCTGCGCCTGCGCCCGAAGACGCGCCCAACAGCTCGGCGTGGTCAACCGTCCGCCCCGCCATCGCCCGTTCCAGATCCCCCAGCGAGAACGAGTGCGCGCTCCCGCGCGACACCTCTCCCCCCACCGCACCACCGAGGTCGGCGAACTCGTCCCCGTCCCCGAACATCGCGCCGTGGTCCTCACCCGCACCCTCGCCCAGTGCCCGGGCCTCTTCCCGCGCGGCCCGCTCGGCGGCCTCCTCCGCCCCGTCGGCCGCCGACGACAGGGCGTCCCCGGCCGTGGAGAACGCCGGTAGCGCCTCCTCCACGGCCGCGCGCATCCGCCGCCACTCGCCGTCGAACACCTCCGCCGCCCGCCCTCGCCACTGCTCGCCGACGACCGCGCGCACCTCGGCGTCCAGCGCCCGCAGGACCTCCTCCAGCTGCCCGCCGAGCTGCCGCCAGCCCGCGGCGGCCTCGCGCAGCGCCTCCACCGTCCGCTCCTCGCTCATCGCGCCTCCCGGAACCGCTCGACGAACTCCTCGTACACGTCGTCGCTGTTGCGCGCCGTGGCCCGCAGGCCGCTGCCTATCTCCTCCAGCCGGTCCCGCAGCCGGCCGACCAGGCGGCCCGCCTCCTCCGCCATCTCGCTCAGCTCCGCGTACGAGACCTGCTCGCCGCCGCCCGGCTCGGCGAACGGCGCAGCGCCCGCCGACGGCGCCATCCCCTCAAGGTCGGTGCGGCGGCGGAAGTCCGAAAGATGCCGTCCCAGGTCGTAGGCGTGGGTCGAGAACGATGCCCCGAGCCTTCTCAGTTCGTCGGTGTTGACGTGGAGTTCGTCGGACATCAACTCTCCCGTGGGTCAGGGGTCGTACGGTGCGCGGGCGCCGACCACATCTAGCACACGGCTGTCCGGCCGTCGGCGGGCGCGGTGCGCGGGCCCGTCCGGCCCGTCCGCTGCCCCACCACACGCGTGCGGCGGGGCGAACGGTTCGCGCCACCGTTCGGCGGGCGACCGTTTCTCCCACTCTGCCGGACAATCGGCCGGTTCACGTCCGCCCGGCGGCACCCCGGGCCTCGTCCGCGCGCGACCGGCGCGTGACAATGGTGGTGCGCCGCCACTGGCGGCCGCAGCGAGAGGCCCGAGGTGTGGGAGGAAGAGCCGTGAAGGACGAACGGGACATCCAGGAAGAGAACCTCATGGAGGATCTCGAGGACCCGACCCAGGCCCGGGACACCCGCAGGGCGCTGGACCAGCTGCGGAAGAACCCCGACGTCGATCCCCGACTCCAGCAGATGGCTCGTGAACTGCTCAGCGGGCGCACCGGACTCCGCGACATCATCGAGAACCCGACCTACCTGTCGGCACTGGGCGAGAACCTGAACCGCATCCGCCAGGCCGCCGAGCAGATGACGCCCGAGGAGGAGCAACGCTCCCGGGAACAGGCGGAACGCTTCTTCGCCGAGCAGAAGGAGGAGGCCGAGCGGGAGGACGCCGAGCGGAAGCAGCAGGCCCGCGAGGAGCGGGAGAACTCGCCACGCCCCAAGCGCCGGCACTGAACCGCCCGCCCGGCGGTGCCGGGCCGGCCGGAACCGGGCCGCGCCTCGCCACCGTCACCACACTCGGCGGCGGCAAACCGCCGAGCCATCGCACAGCCATCACATCGGACAACAGCAGCGCTACGAGCGGGGGAAGTCGTGTCGAACGACGGTTTGCAGGCCGATCCTTCCGTCCTCCAGGCAGAGGGACGGAACTTCGTCAAGCTCTCCAAGGACTTCGCCAGAGCGGTGAAGACCCTGGAGAACGGCCTGAAGGCGGCCGGCGAGTACGAGGGGCGTCCGCCGTGGGGCGCCGACGACCTCGGCGACAACTTCGGCGCCCTGTACACGGGTTTCCGGGACGGCATGTTCGAGTCCATGGCGCACCTGACGGGCCGGATCGACGACATCGGCAACGGCCTCAAGGGCATGGGCACCAACCACGAGATCAACGAGGACTTCAACGACTCGCTGCTCAAGGCCGAGCAGTCCAGGGCCGAGTCGCTGGGCATCGGCAAGATGCCGCGCATCAGTTCCAGAGCGATCTGACGTGAGTGCGGCCGGGCGCTTCGACGAACGGACAGCCCGGCCGCCCGCCCTCCCGACACCGCGGCATACGATCCGACACCCACGTTGACCCAGGACCGAGCGGGGACGACACACCATGACCGGCACCGGCCAGACCCACGAACCCCACCCGCACATCGGCGGGCGCGCCGAGGTGCTGCGCGCCCTCGCCGCGTGGCGCATGGAGTGGCCGGGCTCGCCCCGGGTGGTCCTGCTCACCGGCAGCCCGGGCACCGGCCGCTCGTGGCTGCTCACCGGATTCCTGATGCTGTGCGAGCCCGAGTACCGCAAGCGCCTGCCGCTGGACGCCATGGACCCGGCCACCGTGCCGCCGGAACTGCCGCCGCCCGCCGTCCCCGGGCCCGCCGGGCTCACCGCCGCGCAGCTCCTGTGGGTGCTCGCCGACCACTACGGCGTCCAGGCCACCCGTACCGCCGACGTCTTCACCGAACTCGGCGCGCGCGAGGAGACGTTGACGATCGTCGTGCCCGACGTCGACCAGGCAGGGCCGGTGCGGACCGCGGACGAGCCGCGGCGACTGGCCGGGGACGTACTGCGTCCGCTGGCCGCGCTGCCGAACGTCCGGCTGCTCGCCGAGCTGCCCCGGGAGCTGGTCGACGAGGTCGCGGCAGGTCTGCCGCCCGGCGCCGCCCAGGTCATCGACCTCGACGAGCCCCGGTGGGCCGATCCCGACGGCCTCGCGCTGCAGGCCGAGGCGCAGCTCGACCCGCTGTTCGGCGCCCCCGACCTGCCGTTCACCACAGACCCGGCCGCACGGCGCGCCCTCGGCCGCGCCCTCGCCGAACGCACCGGCGCGGGCGCCGGCAGCCGACTGACCGTGCGCCTCGCAGTGAACTCGATCCTCGCCCACCCGCAGAGCTTCGACCCGGCCGACCCCGCGCTGCTGCCGGCCACCGTCGGCGAGGCGCTCGACCTGCACGCCCGCCGCCTGGGCGCCGACCCGGCGACGCTTCGGCTGCTGCTGGGGCCCCTCGCACTCGCCGAGGGCGAGGGCCTGCCCGTCCAACTGCTCGGGCCACTGGCCGACGCGGTCGCCGAGACGGACATGAGCGCCGCGCTCGCGGACGGCATGCTGCTCGTGGCCCCCTTCATCGAACCCGTCAGGCCTTCGGAGGCGGAGGCGACCTCCGAGAGCGCGTCGCCCGAGGACCCCGCCGCGCGCCCCACCGCGCGGAGTGACGCGAACGGTGAAGCCGAGGCGGACAACGTCCAGGCCGCCGACCGCCCGCTGCTCCGGCTGGCGCACCCCGCCCTCGCCGACGAGATCCGCGCCTGGCTGCCGGACGTGGCCGCCGCCCAGACGCGCGTCGCGATGGCCCTGCTGGCCGAAGTGCCCGGCCAGGACTGGTCACAGGCCGACCCCTACGTCCGGGACCACATCGCCGCCCACACCCTGGAAGCCGGCCTGCTGCCCCAGCTCCTCACCGATCCCGGGCTGTTCACCTACGCCGACCCCGTCCTCCTACGCGCCGCCGTGGAAGCGGTACCGTCCGAGGCCCTCGCCGCCCCGGCCCGCACCTATCTGCGCACGGCCCCGCTGCTCACCCGCACCCAGGTACCCGCCCGGGTGCGCGCGGCGCTGCTGGAGACGGCCTTCACCGAGGACGGCCTCGACCAGTACGCCGCCGCCCTCCACCGCATCGTGCCCGACCTGCCCTGGCGCACCCTGTGGACACTGCCGTTGAACGGGGTGAGCGCGGCCGCCATCGGTCGACTCCCCCGCACGGCGCTCCCCGCGACGGACGGCACCGAGCCCGAGAACGACCCGGCCGGGACGGACACCGACAGCGCCCTCCCCGTCGCCGTACTGGTCGTGCCGCCGGGCACTCCCGGCGCCCGCATCCTCCCCGCCGGCGGTGAAGCCGGCGACACCCCGCCCGGAGCGGTGCTGCTGCTCCCGCTCGACGGTCCCGCCGCACCGCTGGACGCCGACCCGGCGCTGGTCCGCATGCCGTCCGAGGAGGAGCGCGCCGCCACGCCGCTGGGCATCAGCCGGGGCGGCGACTACGTCCGGATCTGGCGGCGCGGCCCCGAGCAGCGCCTGCTGACCGCCTACGTCTCCGCGACGCCGCTCGCCGGCGCGGACATCCACGACAGCGGCGTCCTGCTGCTCGCCACGGAGACCGGCGCCAAGGCCCTGCGCGTCACCCCGCCGCCGGAGACCGACGGCGGGCCTCCCGTCCGGTAGCCCGCGCCCGCGACCAGGCCGGTAGGCTCGGTCGCCGGGCGCCACCAACGCCGCCACCCGCCCGGCACCAACCCATCCCCGCACACACAGCAGTCGAAGCTTCGGGACGCTCTCGGCCCGATCACCGGCGAAGATCCAGGGAGTTCCACGTGGACAGCCAGCAGTCCGGCAGCCGCCCGGCGACCGGCCCCGGCAACACGGCGGTCGCGACGTACATCGACCAGGCCAGCGGCGAGGAGACCAACGTCTTCCGCGTCTCCTCCCCCGGGCGGCCGCCGGTCGAGTACCAGCTGTACGGGGAACTGCAACGGCTCGGCGTGCGCGGCGAGGACGTGCGCCACCTGCACACCGACCTGAGCCCCAGCCTGCTCCCCGGCGGCTACACCCTCGTCTTCGTCAGCCAGGCCTTCCCGAACGCGGAACTGAGCTGCGCGCAGACGTACGGCGAGGACGCCGCCGAACGCGCCGAGGCCGTCGCCGCGCTCCAGCGGCACGTCGAGATGATGCACCAGCTGGCGGGCAAGCCCGCGCCGCCCGCCCCGGCACGCGTCCCGGCCCCCGCCGGTACCTCCGCGTCCGCCGACCTCGACGCGGCCGAGGTCCACCGGTTCCTCGTCGAGACCTTCGGCGAGCCGGACGTGCTGCGGCAGGAGGCCTCGGTGCTGGAGGGCCGCTACCTCCCGGAGTCCGCCACCACCGGGCTGATCACCGTCGGAATCCCCACCGAGATCCCCTACTTCTTCTACGCCGACCGCGACGAGAAGCCCCCGGCCGGCGGGCCCTTCACCGACGCCGCGACCTGGCTGCGCGCGCTGGGCATCGAGCCGGCCGCCGTCCCCGCGGCGCTCGCCGACGAGATCCGCGTCGGCAGCGACGGCTCCTCGGCGATCACCGTCCGGCGCTCCGACGGCCACGTGCGCTCCGTCTCGCCCCGGGGCGACCTCACCACCCGCCACGTCAACGCGTCCGTCGCCGCCTTCTCCCGCAGTCTCGCGCTGCTCGTGCGCGCCCGGCAACGGCTCGCCGGCAGCGACCCGTTCACCGCCGGGCAGGAAGTCGCCGCGTTCCAGGAGCAGCTGGCGGCCACCGACCCGACCGCGCTCGACGACCCCGCCAACTGGTGGTCCGTCGTCGTCGAGCAGCTGTGGCACGGCCTGTTCTGACCGACCGGCGCCGGGGTCCCCGCCCGGCATCTCCGGACGGGGCCCGCCTCCGGCCCCCCAACTTCCCCTTATGATGCACGGGTGTTCGATTCGAGACGGCTGCGTACCTTCCAGGAGGTCGTCCGCACCGGCTCCTACTCGGCTGCCGCCCGGTCGCTCGGCTATACCCAGCCGGCGATCACCCAGCAGATGAAGGCACTCGAACGCGAGCTGGGCACCGCCCTCTTCGTCCGCGTCGGACGAGGACTGCGACTCACCGAGGCCGGCGAGACACTCTCCCGCCACGCGACGACGATCCTCGACACGATGACCGTCGCCCGGCAGCAGATGGCGGCGCGCACCAGGCTGGACACCGGCCGCGTCCGGCTTTGCGCTTTCCCCAGCGCCAACGCCACCCTCGTCCCCGGCACCCTGGCCGCCCTCGCGCGGCACCATCCCGGCGTCGCGGTGGAGCTCTCCGAGGAGGAACCTCCCGAATCCCTCACCCGGGTGGTGCGCGGCGAATGTGACATCGCCCTCGCGTTCACCTACCCCGGCACCTCCGGCACCTCCGGTGGGGACGGCGCCTCCGCCGCCGAAGTGCCGGAGGAACTGGTCGAGATCCCTCTTCTGGACGACCAGTTGGTCGTACTCCTGCCCAACGTCCACCCCCTCTCCCGCCGCCGGACCGTCACACTGACCGACCTCGCCGACGAACGGTGGATCGCCGGCTGCCTCCGCTGCCGTGTCAACTTCCTGCACGAGTGCGCCGAACAGGGCTTCGCACCCCACATCGCCTTCACCACCGACGACAACCTCATGGTGCAGAGCCTCGTCGCCGAGGGACTCGGCATCGCCCTCATGCCGAGCCTGGTGCTCAACTTCCTCCGCCACCAGGACGTCGTGGGCAGACCGCTCGCTCCCCCGTCGCGCCGCCACATCGCCGCGTACGTACTGCGCGAGCACCTGCGCGTACCGGCCACCTCACTCGTGTTGGACACCCTACGACGCACCGCCGACAACAAGGTCGGCTGCTGAGGCCGCGGCAGACCATAAGCGGGATCTTGGGTAACCCCTAGAAACCCTCCTTGGACGTGATGGCCCGACGGTCCGACCCTGCTCGGTATGACCCCCACATCACGCCACGCCGCCGCCACGGCC
>NZ_VJYK02000298.1 GCF_007097205.2 Streptomyces alkaliterrae | reverse complement strand
CACCCACCCGCCCATCCGTATCCGTCCATCCGCACCCCCGGGGGAGACGAGGAGGCCGGGCCGTGTACTTCACGGATCGTCGGGATGCCGGCCGGCAGCTGTCCGCCCGGCTTGAGCACCTCAGGGACTCCGACGTCGTGGTGCTCGGGCTGCCGCGCGGAGGCGTCCCCGTCGCCGCGGAGATCGCCGAGGCGCTCGGTGCGCCGCTGGACGTCTGCCTGGTGCGCAAACTGGGCGTGCCGTTCCAGCCGGAGCTGGGGATGGGGGCCATCGGCGAGGGCGGCGTCCGCGTGATCAACGATGAGGTGCTGCGTACCGCACGGATCACCGACGAGGCCCTGGCCGAGGTCGAGGAACACGAGCGCGAGGTGCTGGAGAGCCGCGCCCGGCGTTATCGGGCCGGCCGCGAACCGGAACCGCTCACCGGCCGCACGGCGGTGCTCGTCGATGACGGCGTCGCCACCGGTTCCACGGCGCGCGCGGCCTGCCAGGTCGCCCGGGCCCGTGGGGCCACGAGCGTTGTGCTCGCGGTCCCCGTGGCACCCCGCGGCTGGACCCCGAGGCCGGGCACGGACGCCGACGAGTTCCTGTGCCCGCACACCCCGCGAGGCTTCCACGCGATCGGGCAGTACTACGCCCACTTCCCCCAGACGGACGACAACGAGGTCGTCGGCCTCCTCGCGGAGGCCCTCGTCCGCTCGGCCACGGCAGCCGCTCCCGAGGGCCGGGAGACACCCGTACGCGCGGGAGCGGTGACGCTGCGTGGGCGGCTGGCCGTGCCCGAGGGTGCGATCGGTGTCGTGGCGTTCGCACACGGCAGCGGCAGCAGCCGGCGCAGTCGGCGGAACCGGTTCGTCGCGCTCGGCCTGAACCGGGCCGGGCTCGGCACCCTCCTGTTCGACCTCCTCACCGAGGAGGAGGAGACCGACCGCGCCAACGTCTTCGACACGGCCCTACTCGGCCGCAGACTCACCGACGCCACCGGCTGGCTGCGCGAACAACCCGAGACCCGGGGACTGGCCGTCGGATACTTCGGCGCCAGCACCGGCGCGGCCGCCGCGCTCTGGGCCGCCGCCGAGCCGGACGCGAGGATCGGCGCGGTCGTCTCCCGCGGCGGCAGACCCGACCTCGCCGGACCACGGCTGCCGGCCGTCACCGCTCCCACGTTGCTGATCGTCGGGGGCCACGACCACGCGGTGCTCGACCTCAACCGCGAGGCGCAGGCCCGGTTGCGGTGTGAGAACCGGCTTGTGGTCGTCCCCGGCGCAACCCACCTCTTCGAGCAACCCGGAGCCCTGGAGCAGGTCACCGACCTCGCCCGTGACTGGTTCACCGACCGTCTCGGGCGGCGTGGTGACAACGCCTCGCACGGCCGGAGCGGCTGACCGCTCCGGTCAGCGGACGGTGAGGGTGCCCCTCATGTCCGGGTGGAAGGAGCAGGTGTAGCGGTAGCTGCCGGCCTCGGAAGGTGCGGTGAAGGTTCCGGACCGCCCCGCCGCGATGTTGCCGGTGTCGAACTCCTCGTCCCCCGTGGCGGTCACCGTGTGGCCCACGTTGTCCTTGTTGACCACCGTGATCTCCTGTCCGGGCGCCACCTCCAGGTCCGCCGGCTCGTAGGTGAAGTTCTCGATGGTGATGGTGACGGCACCATCCTCCGCCGTGGCCGTCGGACTGCCGTAGGGAGTGGGCCTGGTGTCACCGCCGTTGCCGCAGCCCGCAAGCAGCATGAGCAGGGCGAGGAGCGTCCCGGCCACCATGGTGGCCCGGCCGCGTGCGAGGGAATATGGCATGGATCGGGGCCCTTCGGACGCACGGATCGTTGCCACCCCAGCCTTCCCCACCGCCGCCGCGATGCCCGGCAGGCGCGGCCGTCAGCAGCGGACTTCGGGCGACTTGCGCAGCCGGGAGGCATGCGCGTGGCCGAACCGGGCGAGTGACCTGCGCGCGTTCGGGCCCGGAGGGAACGCCGTGCGCGACCGGGGCTTCGCCGAGCCCGATGTCGACATGACAAAGCTCGAACCCTGCACCTGACACTCCGCCGGGAACCGCTACGAGGACCACAGCCCTCGTAGCAGCCGTCAACGAGCGCACCGGACGCGGTGGTTCCTCCGCTACCTCGATGCAGATCACCGGACCTCACGGAGCCCGGTACGGCTCAACGTGTCCTCCGACCAGGTCCCGCGTTATACCCGCGTACACGCTGCGGCCGACTGAGTGAAGGAGCCGAAGAGGGTGCGTAAGGCACGTATGCGCAGGCACGTGGTGATGACGGTCTGCTCCTGTCTGATGGTTGCGGGGCTGGGCGGGACGGCTCACGCCGACAGCAACGACAATCTGGCCGACCCTCCGCTCAAGTGCGGTGCGGGGCTGCTTTCTGTCGGTGGTGAGCGGCAGTCGTGCGTCACGGAACAGCACGTCGACCAGCAGATCGTCAAGCATCACAGCAAGAGCTTCGACATCGTCGACTTCGCCGACGTGATCACACCAATCGACGGCCTGCTGCCCTGAGCACCCCGTCCTCCTCCTCCGCGCCCGGCCGGAGCCGCCGGGCCATCTTGTTCGATTCAGGAGTTCATCGATGCGTACCCATCGGTTCGTTGAAACCGCGGCCCTGGCCGCGGGGTTGCTGGTGCTGGCCACGGCGGGCGGTGCCGCGGCGGACACCAACATCAACACCCACAGCCCATCGATGCTGTGCGACACCGGACCGCTGGCCGTCAATCCCCCTGCCAGTTCGTGCGAGGCACGGCAGAGCGTCAAGCAGGGCGTGCTGAAGACGCACACCGAGGACGTGGACCTGATCAATCGCCTGGACATCGCCATCCCGGCCGCGCTGGGGCTCTGAACATGAAAGCGGAACGTTCCATGGGCGTGATGCGTACGGCCGGCCTGTCGCTGGCGGCGCTCGCCGCCGTTGTGGCGAGCGGGGCACAGGCCGCGGCCGACTCCAACCAGACCGAGCAGAAACCGCTGATGGTCTGCAACATCGTGCTGTTCTCGCCCGGGGCCCAGGTCGGTGACGGCTGCCAGGCGGTGCAGGTGAGCGGGCAGAGCATCCTGAAGGAGGACAGCGTCAGTCATACGCTGGTCGACTTCGTCGGTGTACGCCCCAGCCTTCTGTGACAGAGCGGTCTTCTGTGGCAGAGCGGTCCCGCTCGGGGGCAGCGGACTCTCCTGGGCCTGCCGGAGGAGCGACTCCGGCAGGCCCAGGAGGGCCGTCCTTCCAGTCAGGACGCGGACACGGCGCGGGCCCGGACGAGGTCCCAGGCGCGGCGGACGGTCGTCTCGTCGGCGTACGGGGATCCCAACGCGGCGCGGAGTACCGGCCGGCCGTCCACGAGGGCGGGTGTGCACAGGACGTCGGCTTCCTCGGCGAGACGCCGGGTCAGCTCGCGGGTCCTGTCGTCGGTGTCCGCGCGGAAGACGACAAGGCCGAACCGGTGGGCCACGAGGTGGAATCCGGGTTCCTGCTCGACCAGGGAGGCGAGCAGGGCTGCGAGTCGGACGTCGTGCCGGATCACCTCCCGCAGTTCCGCCAGCCCGTGGGCGCGCAGCACGTACCACAGCTTCAGGGCCCGCATCGGACGGCCGAGCGGGATCTGCCAGTCCTTGAAGTCGACGACCTCCGGCGAGTCGCCGGCGTTGTCGCGCAGGTAGGAGGCGGTCGAGCCGAGAGCGTCGGTCAGGTCCTTCCGGTCGGCGACCCACAGGACGTCGCAGGGAGTGCCGGTGCGCAGCCACTTGTGGGCGTTGACGGCGTAGGAGTCCGCGAGTTCCAGCCCGGTGTTGTCCTCGCGCAGCTCCGGGCAGAGCGCCGCGCTGCCGGCGTAGGCGGCGTCGACGTGCAGCCAGATGCCGCGTTCCCGGCAGACGGCGCCGATCCGGGGCACCGGGTCGGTGGCGCAGGTGACGGTGGTGCCGGCGGTCGCGATGACGGCGGCGGGCACCAGGCCGGCGGCCCGGTCGGCGTCGACGCGTTCGGCCAGTGCGGCCGGGTCCATGACGTGCGCACCGGGAACCGTCGGGACGAGGACGGGTTCGCCCGCCCCGGCGACGCGGACCGCCTTCGGTACACAACTGTTGGCCTGGTCCGTGCAGTAGACCCGCAGCCGGCCCTCCGTCCCGTGCTCACGCCACCGCCCCCGGGAGGCCCTGTGCAGGCCCGCGACCACGGCGATCAGCACGGCCGACGACGCCGAGTCCAGGATGACGCCACCGCCCTGCCTGGACGCGTGCGTGAAACGGGCCGGCAGGTCCAGGGCGCGGGCGAGCCAGTCGCACACCCGCTGTTCCAACTCGGTGGCGGCCGGCGACGTCGACCACATCATGCCCTGCACGCCCAGCCCCGCCGTGACCAGCTCGGCCAGGACCGACGCGGGCGAGTTGCTGGTCGGGTAGTAGCCCAGGAAGTTCGGGTGCTGCCAGTGCACCAACTCCGGCACGATCGTGCGCCAGGTGTCGTCGAGGATGGCTGCCAGATCCTCGCCCCGCTCCGGCGCCGAATCCGGGAGCGCCTTGAGAGTGGTACCCGGCGGACCGGGCGGTACCACGGGGAGGTCGCAGGAGGCCAGAGCCCGCCAGTGATCGGTAAGGCGCCCGGCCGCGTCCGCGGCGGCGGTTCGAAACGCACGCTCGTCCATGTACGGAAACTGGACGCGGGGCCCCGGCCCCACGCCCTCATGGAGTCATGATCACTCGTACGAGCCCCGTGTGGCTGCCGCCGCCCGAACTGCTGCCCGACGCCCGTTCGGCACTCCGCGACGAGGCGGAACGCTCTCCCTCGGGCGACGGACCCGGCATCCCTTCCCGCCCCGGTACCGCGTCCCGCCTCGGGGGCGCCGAACCTCTTCCGAACCCCCGGGAGGCCGTCTACGACGCGCACTTCAACGTGGCCCGCACCTCTCACGAACCGGCCCGCACCCTGCTCCGGGCACTGCTGCGAACCACCGCCGAAGTCAGCGTCTGGGCCTCGGCGGAGACCCGGGCCGCACTGCACACGGCACTGGCGGTATGCGGCCAGAGCGCCCCCGCCCCCGCCGGCACGTCGCGCGCGACTCCGCCGGCCCGCTGGAGCACGGGACACCGGTTGTTCTTCGCCCTCACCGCGGCCACCGTCGTCGCCCTGCGCGACGCTACCGCCAGGCCGGTGGGACGCCACCCCGGGCCGGCCGCGACCCGAGACGCGGCCCTCCTGCTCCGAGCGAGTACGGCTGCCATGGAAGCGACCGCCTCCTTCGCGCCACACGCCTACAGGACCAAGGTGCGGCCGTTGATGGAACCGCCCGAGGAACGGGAGGGCTTCTCCGGCCTGTGGTCCGCCGACCACCGTGCCCTCGTGCGACAGCTCGGAGTCTGGGGCAGGGCCCACGCCGGAGCCTGCCCCGGAGGGTGCCTCGCCGAACGCGCGCTCCGCGCCGCCCTCGCCGACGTCCACGCCGCGCACCACGGCATCTGCGCCCGCTTCGTCGGCCGTGGCCCCTCCCTGCTCGGGGGAGACGCCGACGCCCTGCACACGCTGAGCCGCCTCGCCTCCTCCCGCAGCAGGCTGCTCCGGCCCGACGCCCCACCGTCCCCGCCCCGCCGCTAGGCCGCTGACCACCGAAGGAACCGCTCGTGTACCCGAACGTCCCGTCGCCCGCCCGACCCGGGCCGGCCTCCGCCACCCTGGCACCGCCAGGGGAACAGAACGACCACCGACCCGTCACGTTGGAAGGCGTTGACCTCGACGAGGGAACGGCTCGACTGGAGCGGCTGACCGACGAGATCGTCTTCCTCGACCGTTCCGCCTTCCTGCCGGCCTCCTACCGGCCCGCCACCGGGCTGGTGCGACACGTTCCCGTCTCCCCACTGCTGACGGCCCCACCGCCGCAACGACCCACACACCACCCCGGAAGGCGCACGGTCGCCGTCGCCTTCGCCCCCGAACACGGCGAGCACGCGCGGGACTGGACCCGGCAGCACGGCTGTCCGCTACTGGCCCCGACCGGCGGCATCACCGCCCGCGCCTCCGACAAGATCGACTCGTTGGAACTGCTGGCCGAGGCGGGGGTAGCGGTGCCCGACTGCGTGGTGATCCCGGCCAAGCGGCGCCGGTCGGCCGCCTCGTACTGGCCGGACGGCTGGGGGGCCGCGGTTCTCCAGCGTCGGGAGAACAACCTCGCGGGACGCGGCACCGTTCTCGTCGACACCCCGCAAGCGCTCCCCGCGGCCCTGAACGCGTGGGCCGGCCACACCCTGCGGCTCAGCAGGCTTGTGCACGGACTGCCGCTGACCGTCAGCGCCTGCGCGGGAGCGGACCGGACCGTCGTCTCCGCCGTCTCCCACCAGCTCGTCGGCCTGCCCGAACTCACCCCGGGATGGGGCACCCACTGCGGCAACCAGCTCGTGGACGACGCCGACCTGCCCGCCCCGCTCCTCTCCCGTGTCCGGGACACCGCCCGTGCCGTCGGCGACGTACTCCGCCGGCACGGCTTCCGGGGCGTCTTCGGCCTCGATCTTGTGGCCGACGACGGAACGCCGGTGGTCGTCGAGATCAATCCGCGTTTCCAGACGGTGGCGTCCCTGGCGCAGGCGGCCGAGACCGCGGCCGGGCTGCTGCCCCTGCTGGGGTTGCACGTGCTCGCCTGTCTACTGCCCGAACTGCCGCCGGTCCGCGCCGTGAAGGGACCGGTGCCGCACCTCGGCCAGCTTGTCGTGCACGCCCGGCGGCCCGGACAGGTCGCCGACCTGCCTCGCCCCGGCCACTACCGGCTGACGAGGGAGGACGGACCCCTCGAACTACTCCAACCGCTCGACCTCACGGACCCGTTCGACGAGACGGCCCTCCCACCC
>NZ_VJYK02000297.1 GCF_007097205.2 Streptomyces alkaliterrae | reverse complement strand
GGTGTGCAGGCCGCAGGCGCGCGCGAGTTCGGCGCGCAGGTCCGGCCATTCGATCGGCTGGTAGAGCATCGACGTCCGCACCGAGTGGGCGGTGGCGGTCAGCAGCAGGCGTTCCAGGGCCTGTCCCGCGCGCAGCCAGTCCGCCCGGCGGTCGCCCGGGGTGGCGAGGACGGCGAGGGTGGGCCGGCGTTCGAAAGCGGCGTCGGGCGGGCGTCCGCCCGGGCCGGGGTCGGAGAAGGCCCGCATCGGCAGCCGTTCGGCGCTGTCCTGGGGCCCGAGCGCGGAGAAGGGGACGCCGTCCCGGCCGGGGGTGACGCCGGGCGCGTCGGCCCGTACCCACGACCGGCTCTCGGTGCGCCGCCCGGCGGACGCCTCGTTGCGGCTCTCGGCCTCGGCGGTGATGGCGAGCAGTCGGTCGACGGCCTCGGGGCCGGGGAAGTAGGCGACGGCACCCTCGGCGCGGGCCGCCGCGACGAGTTCGACGAGCAGTTCGGGCGGGAGCGGGCGGCCGGAGAACGGCATCCGGCTGCTGTGCCGCCGCCACAGCGCGGCGTACAGCTCGGCGGGTTCGGCGGGTTCGGCGGCCGTGTCCGCGGACGGTTGTCCGGGTGCGGCGAGGCTGACCCGGGCGAGCAGGTCCGGGTGGGCCAGCGGGTCCGGCAGCAGCCGCACGCGCGGCTCGAAGCCGGCGTCCCGGGCGGCCAGCCGCAGGTTGAACAGCGCGGCGCCGACGGAGACGTGCAGCGCGCGGCGCCTGGGGTCGGCGTGCGGCAGTGAGCGTTCGGGCGCCGACCGCACCTCTACGGTGGTGGTGTCCGGGTCGAGCCGGTAGCGCCACGGCTGGGTGTTGTGGATGGACGGCGCGGCGACGGCGGCCGAGATCAGCCGTTCGAGGACGGCGCCGGTCACCATCGGGGCGCCGGGGGCGGCCGACGTCCGGGCGGGAGTCGCCCGGGGGGTGTGCTTCGGCGTGGTGTCCGGTGTCATGACCTCGTTCCTCTCCCGGTGGTGCGTTCGGTCGGCGGTGCCGCTGACGGCGTTTGTCGTCGGCCGCTGTCTCCACCGTGCGTCCGCCGGGCCGGCGCCGGGAGAGGCCGTCGGGGTGTCGCGTCCGGGCCGACGGTCCCGGTGGGCCGGGACCGTCGGCCGGGCCGCTCTTCGGAAGCGCACGGCAGGCTGAACACGCGGTCGGCCGGGCGGGCGTTTCCGGTACGGACGAAACGCGGTACGGACGAAACACGAAACGCGGTACGGACGAAACGCGGTACGACGACGGCCCGACCGCCGGGGGTCGGGCCGTCGTTCCGGGCGCCGCCGGTCGGTTCCGTGGGGGCACGGTCGCCGCCGGCGGTGCCGGTCTACCGGGGGCCGTCGGGGGAGCCGGCGCCCGGCAGCTTGGTGGCGATCACCGCGGCCTGCACCCGGCGTTCGACGCCGAGCTTGGCCAGCAGTCGCGAGATGTTGTTCTTGACGGTCTTCTCCGAGAGATAGAGCCGCTGCCCGATCTGCCGGTTGGTCAAACCCTCCCCGATCAGGGCAAGGATCTCCTTCTCGCGCGGGGTGAGGCCGGCGAGCGCGTCCTCCTCCGGCTCCGGTTCGGCGCGCTGGCCGCGCAGGCTGCTCATCAGCCGGGCGGTGGTGGCGGGATCGAGCATCGACTGGCCCGAGGCGACGGTCCGCACCGCCGACACCAGGTCGGACCCCTTGATCTGCTTGAGCACGTATCCGGCCGCGCCGGCGAGGATCGCGTCGAGCAGCGCGTCGTCGTCGTCGAAGGACGTGAGCATCAGGCAGGCGAGTTCGGGCATCCGGGAGCGCAGCTCGCGGCAGACGGAGATGCCGTCGCCGTCGGGCAACCGGACGTCCAGCAGGGCGACGTCGGGGCGCAGCGCGGGGCCGCGCGCGACGGCCTGTTCGGCGGTGCCCGCCTCACCGACGACGGTGATGTCCGGTTCGGCGTCCAGCAGGTCGTGCACGCCCCGGCGGACGACCTCGTGGTCGTCGAGGAGGAACACCCGGATCGGCTCCTCGCGGGGAGTGCCGGTCGTGTCGGTCATCTGGACACCTCTGGCGGTGGGGATACGGACGTGTGTCTCCATGGTGGTGGTAGGTCGACGCACCGCGCCAGGGCCGTATGGCCCATGGCGCGGTGTCGAACGGCCCCGCTTCTCCCGGCGACGTCAGTACAGCGACTCGGTGCCGGGGCGCCCGGCGTTGGCCGGGACCGACCCGTTGTCCAGGTCGAAGCCGACGTCGACGACGCCTTCCACGGCCCGGGTCATGCGGGCGACGACCGGCACGAGGGAGGTGTCGCGCAGCGTCCCGGTGAAGGTGACGACGCCGTCCGCGACCTTCGGGTGCAGGGTGGGCGGGCGGTTCGGGAAGAGCGGTTCGACGACCTGCCGGCCGACCTCCTCGGCGATCTCGTCGTCCGTGCGCAGGAACACCTTCAGCAGGTCGCCGCGGCTGACGACGCCGGCCAGCCGGCCCTCGGCGTCCACCACGGGCAGCCGCTTGACGCGCTTGCGGGCCATGGCCCGGGCGGCGTGCGCGAGTGTCGCGTCCGAGCGGACGGAGACGGCCGGTGTGGACATCACGTCGCGGGCGGTGGTGCCCGACGCCTTGGCCAGTTCGTCCAGGTGCCGGTACTGGTCGATCATCAGCGGGTCGCGCTCGCGGTACTCCTCCTTGCGGAGCAGGTCCGCCTCGGATACGACGCCGACCACCCGGCCGTCGCCCTCCAGCACCGGCAGCGCGCTGACGTTCCACTCCCGCATGGTCTGCACGATCTGCTTGAACGGGGCGTCGGGGCCGACCGCGACGACGGTCTGCGTCATCACGTCCCCGACGGTCATCGGCGAGCTCTTCATCAGGTCTCCTCGGACGAGTCGGACAGGGCGGCGAGGCCCTGGGGGCCGTAGAGGTCGAGCAGTCGCGTGCGGGAGCGGTGCAGCCGCTGGGCGACGGTCCTGGCGACGAACAGTGCGAGCGAACGCCCGAGCTCGGCGTCCCGCCGGCACATCTCGCGCACCTCGGCGCCGTCGAACTCCAGGGCGCGGACCGGGCCGACGGCGCGGGCGCCGAAGTGCCACACGTGCGGGGCGATCAGCCAGGACCAGCCGAGCAGGTCGCCGGAGTGCAGCTCGTCGACGACGGCGTGCGGCCGGGTGGGGACGCGTACGTCCAGTTGGACGGTGCCGGAGCTCAGCAGCCAGAACCGGTCCGCCCGCTGCCCCTCCTCGAAGATGCGGGCGCCCGCGGGGAACACGACCTCGCGGGCGTGCGCCACAAGCCGCTCCCGGCTCTCGGGGGGCAGCGCGTCCAGCAGTCTCGGATGGGTGAGCACGATGCCTCCTCAAGTGTCCCCGCCCCCCTCGGCGGGAGGCCGTCCACACCCTCATCGTGCGGCGGCGCGGAACACCGCCGGCAGGGGCCACAGGTCCCGGTGTCGGGCCGTTCGGCCCCGATCGGCGCGGGACCAACGAGCGGCTGCGGGGGCAGGTGTCCGCCGCTAGCGTGAACGGAAGGCCTAGGAGGTGCACGATGGCGGACGGTCCGACGCACGGACTGCGGGCGGTGGTCTTCGACACGGACGGGGTGCTGACGGACTCCGCGTCCCTGCACGCGGCGGCGTGGCGGGAGGCGTTCGACCCCGTGCTGACGGCCGCCGGCCAGCCGCCGTTCGACGCCGACGGCGAGTACCGCCGCTGGGTCGACGGACGCTCCCGTCTCGACGGCGCCGCCGCCCTCCTCACCGCCCGCGACCTGCGGCTTCCCGACGGCGCGCCGGACGACCCGCCGGGCGTGGGCAGTGTCCGCGCGGTCGCGGCGGCCAAGGAGGCCGCGTTCACCCGACTGCTGCGCGAGCGCGGCGCCCCGGCCTGGCCGGACGCGGTGCGGCTGCTGCGAGCGCTGGACGCCTCCGGGGTGCCCAGGGCGGCCGTCTCCGCCTCCCGGCACGCCGGGGAGCTGCTGGCCGCCGCCGGGTTGCGGGAGCTGTTCGACGTGCTGCTGGACGGCGGTGAGGCGGCCCGGCTGGGGCTGCCCGGCAAGCCGGACCCGGCGCTGTTCCTCGCGGCCGCCGCCCGGCTGGGCGTACCGGCCGGCGAGTGTGCGCTGGTCGAGGACGCGGTCGCCGGGGTGGCCGCCGGGCGACGCGGTGGCTTCGGCCTTGTCGTGGGCGTCGACCGGACGCCCGACGGCGTCACCGAGCTGGCCGAACACGGAGCCGACGTCGTCGTCCGCGACCTCACCGACCTGTGGCCCGCGACGTCGGAGGCACGCCGATGAACTCCCTCGACGACCGCGACCACTGGGTCGGCCTCCTCCACCCGGACGGCCGCGAGGACCACGGAAGCCCGCACACCGGCTGGTGCTGGGTCTACAAGGGCTACGACCCGGCCGAGGAGCCCCTGCGGGAGGCGCTGTGCACGCTCGGCAACGGCCGCTTCGCCACCCGTGGCGCCCTCCCGGAGGCCGCCCCGCACGCCGAGCACCACTACCCGGGCACCTACGCCGCCGGTCTCTACAACCGTCTGACCTCGCACGTCGCCGGCCGCGACGTGGAGAACGAGGACATGGTCAACCTCCCCGACTGGCTCCCCCTGCGCTTCCGCCCGCTGGGCGAGGGCGGCGTCGACGACACCGTGGGCGAGGGCGGCGCCGACGACGCCGTGGGCGAGGACCGCGGCGACTGGCCGTGGATGAGCCCCGACACCTGCGAGGTGTCCGACTACCGCCAGACCCTCGACCTGCGCGCCGGGACCCTGCTGCGGGAGATGCTGCTACGCGACCGCCGGGGCCGGGCGGTGCGCGTCTACCAGACCCGGTTCGTCCACATGGGCGACCCGCAGTACGCCGCGCTGCGGACGGAGTTCCGCGCCGAGGGGTGGAGCGGCACGCTGGAGGTCGAGTCCGCGATCGAGGGCGACGTCACCAACAGCGGCGTCGCCCGCTACCGGGCGCTCGACGGCCGTCACCTGACGGACCACCGCGCCGGCCACACCGACGACGGGCTGCTCTGGCTGACCTGCCGCACCCGCCACTCCGACGTGCACGTCGCCGTCGCCGCCCGCACGACGGTCATCGCCCCCGAGGGCACCGGCCCCGACTACCGAGTCGGGGACCGGGACGTCGCCCAGACGGTACGCCTCGACCTCGCCGACGGCGTCCCCGTCGCCGTCGAGAAGACCGTCACCCTGCACACCACCCACGACCCGGCCATCAGCGACCCCCTCGACGCCTGTCTGCACGGACTGCGCACCGCGCCCGTACTCGACGACCTCCTCGTCGACCACCACACCGCCTGGGAGCGGCTGTGGCAGCGCGCCGAACTGCACGTCCCCGGGCTGGCGGGCTGCATCCTGCGGCTGCACCTCTTCCACGTGCTCCAGACGCTCTCCCCGCACACCGCGTCCCTCGACGTCGGCGTGCCCGCCCGGGGCCTGCACGGCGAGGCGTACCGGGGCCACGTCTTCTGGGACGAGATCTTTGTCCTCCCCTATCTGAACCTGCACTTCCCCGAGGTGTCGCGGTCCCTGCTGATGTACCGGTACCGGCGGCTGGGGCGCGCCGTGGAGTCCGCCGCAGAGGCCGGGCGCCGAGGCGCGATGTTCCCGTGGCAGAGCGGCAGCGACGGCCGCGAGGAGACCCAGACCCTGCACCTCAACCCGCGTTCCGGCCGCTGGCTTCCCGACTTCTCCCGGCTCCAGCACCACGTCGGTTCGGCCATCGCCTACAACGTGTGGCGGTACGGCCGCACCACCGGCGACCTGTCCTTCCTGCACGGCCCCGGCGCCGAGATGGTGCTCCAGGTCGCCCGGTTCTGGGGCGACTTCGCCCAGTGGGACGCCGACCGGTCCGCCTACCGGCTGCGCGGCGTCGTCGGCCCCGACGAGTACCACGAGGCGTACCCGGACTCCGACCGCCCCGGCATCGACGACAACGCGTACACCAACGTGACCGCCGCCTGGGTGCTCTCCTTCGCCCTGGAGCTCCACCGCGAACTCCCCGAACCCCGCCGGGGCGAACTCGCCGACCAGCTCGCCCTGTCCCCCGAGGAGTTGGAACGTTGGGAGGACGTCTCCCGACGGCTGTACGTCCCCTGGTACCGGGGCGTCATCGACCAGTTCGAGGGCTACGGCCGACTCGCCGAACTCGACTGGGAGGGCTACCGCGAGAAGTACGGCGACATCCGACGCCTGGACCGGCTCCTGGAAGCCGAGGGCGACAGCGTCAACAACTACCAGGCGTCCAAACAGGCCGACGTCCTCATGCTCGGCTACCTCTTCCCGCCCGACCAGCTCGCCGCGCTCTTCGAACGCCTCGGCCACCACCTCGACCCCGGCACCTGGCGCCGCACCGTCGACCACTACCTCGCCCGCACCAGCGGCGGCTCCACCCTCAGCAGCCTCGTCCACGCCTGGGTCACCGCCCGCACCCACCGCGCCCAGGCCTGGCGCTTCTCCCGGGAAGCCCTGATCGGCGACGTCGCCGACATCCAGGGCGGCACCACCCCCGAGGGCATCCACCTCGGCGCGATGGCCGGCACCCTCGACCTCGTCCAACGCGGCCTCACCGGACTGGAGGCCACCGACCAGGTACTCCGCCTCGACCCGGCGCCGCTGCCGTTCCTCTCCCACTTCGACCTGTCGATCACGTTCCGCGGCCACTGGGGAGTGCGGCTGAGCCTCGAGGGCGGACGGCTGCGGGTCACCGTCCCGCACCTCTACAACTACCTCGTCCCCAGCTCCTTCGCCGTCGAGGTGGCCTGGGCGGTCGGCGCGCAGGGGCCGAGCACGGTGGTGTCCACGGGCTGCACCTCGGGGATCGACTCGGTCGG
>NZ_VJYK02000296.1 GCF_007097205.2 Streptomyces alkaliterrae | reverse complement strand
GGGCCTGTCAGACCATGCAGTAGCGGTGCTGGACGATCGGGTAGCCGGCCCGGGCGAACGCCGCCGCCATGGGGTGGTTGCCCAGGTCGGTCGCGGCGGCGATCTCGCGGGCGCCGTGGTCGACCAGCAGCCGGGTGCAGTCCGCGAGCAGGTCGTGTGCGTAGCCGTTGCCGCGGTGCTCGGGCAGCACCGCGATCAGCCCGATGGCCGGACCGTTCGGGTTGTGCACGGGCGCGTGGAAGCCGACGGCCTCGCCGGCGGCGTTGTGGGCCGTCCGCCACCACTCACGCGGCGAGGGGAACCAGTTGAGGAGGTCCAGTTCCTCACGGCCCGCGGCGGCCAGGCCCTGCTCGTCGGTGGTCCGTCGGCCGTGGGCGTCGAGGGTGCCCTGCTGGACGCGGGTCAGCAGGTCGAGCACCACGGAGTCGTCCGGCACGGGACGGAACTCCAACCTGTCGCCGGGCTCGGGGAGTTCGTTCGCCTCCGTCCACAGATAGCGGTACCGCTCGACGAGCGTGCGGTAGCCGGCCCGTTCGGCGGCGCCGATGCGCTTCTCGGCGGCGGCCCGCACGGCCGGGTCGGCACGCCAATCGGGTGGCAGCATGAGTTCGTACTCGGGCCGTGCGGGCAGCGCCCGCAGCAGCCGGGCGCCGTCCTCCTCGTCGAGGCAGTCGAACCAGTCCAGGACAAGCGGCTCGGTGTCGGCGGGGGCCGCCCACAGCGCGGCCCTGGCGACCACAGCGCCGTCCCGCTCGGCGACGAACGTCCAGTCGGGGCGGTACTCGCCGCCCTCGGCGAGCGTGCGGTAGGAGCGGCCCAGCAGCGGCCGGCCCACCAGGCCGGCGTCGGGCATCGAGGTGAAGACCTCGCGCGCCTCGTTCTCAACGAGCGCGCGAACGACCAGATCGGTCAAGGGTTTTCCTTCCGGAAGACACGGGGTGCGCTCCCGGGGGCGACGCCCGGTGGACGGAGAGGGAGCGCGGGCTGATGCTGCACCTGGCGGTGGAGCGTTGTGTGGCGGTGGAGCGCATCGCTCTCGCCTCCTTCCTGTTCCGGCCCGGACCGCCTGCGAGGGGCGGCCCGACCGCTGATCGGGCGTCGGGGCGTCACCGTAGCGGGCCGCCGCGATCCCCGCACCGGATTTTTCGCGCCACCGGACCCGCCGGGTTGTCCGCCCGCCACCTCGCCCGGGGCCGGGACGGGTCGCCTGGACAGTTGTCGTCGCGCGCAGGACAATGTGCTGCCATGACCTCCCTCGATTTCAGTGCACAACCCCCGCGGCTTTCGGACGCCGAGCGGGAGTTCGCGCTGGAGCTGCTGCGGGACGCCGCGGTACGCGGCCGGGTCTCGCAGGACACCTTCGAGGGACGCGCCGAGTTGATCCTCAAGGCCCAGCGCCCCGACGAACTCCACGCGGTGCTGTACGACCTCCGCCCGCTGAAGGAGGCGCCGCCGGCGCGGGAGAACGTGCTGGTACGTGTGGTCGGCGGGATGGCGGCGTTGCGGGCGAAGCTGCGGCGGGCGTGGCGGACCGAGGAGTTGCCGGAGCTGCAGCTCCCCGCCTCCGGCCCCTACGCGCTGTCCATCGGCCGGGCACCCGGCTCGGTGCTGCGGCTGACCGACCACACCGTCTCGCGGGCGCACGCGCAGGTGCGCTTCACCGGCAGCGGCTGGACGCTGCGGGATCTGGGATCGTCCAACGGCACGTGGGTGAACGACCGGCGCATCACGGGTTCGGTGCCGGTGCGCCCGGGCGACCGCGTCAGGTTCGGCCAGGTCGGCTTCCGTCTCACCTCGCCCTGAGGCGTCGTGGTCAGCGGCGCACGAGCAGGGCTACGGGCGCCCGGCGGGTCAGTTCCGCGAGAGTGACGCTCCCCGCCAGCTCCGGCACGGGCTCCTCGGTGACCAGCAGGTCGGTCCAACGGCCGTCGGGGAGAGTCAGTGTGGTGTCGCGCCAGCCGCCGGCCTCCGCGAGTCGCAGGCTCAGCCGGGTCGCGACGCTGACCACGGCACCGGCCCTGGTGAACGCGACGCAGTGTTCGGCGCCCGGCCCGTCCGCGTACAGCGGCCGGTAGTCGCCGCGCTCGTCGAACCACTCGGGCCGCTCGCGGCGCAGTCGCAGCGCCGTGCGGGTCAGCGCGCGACGCTCGCCCGGCGGGTCGCCGGCCGGCCGCACCCGGTGCGGGGCGCGGTTGTCCGGGTCGACCAGCGCCCGGTAGGCGTCCTCGGTGCCCTGGTAGAGGTCGGGCACGCCGGGCATGGTGAGGTGCAGCAGTTGGCGCCCCAGGGCGCCGGCACGGACGTGCGGGGCCAGCTCCTCGGCGAGAGCCGTCACCTCGTCGAAGCCCTGACCACACAGCGACTTGTCGACAAAGCGTTCGATCATCTCTTCGTGGAGGGTGTCCGGTTCCGTCCACGTGGTGTGCAGTTTGGCCTCGCGGGCGGCCTTCAGCAGGGCCCCGGCCAGACGGTCCCGGTCGGGCACGCCGAGCCCGTAGGCGGTCTGCCAGCCCGTCCAGACTGTGTGCGGGTCGGGCGCGGTGGCGGCGGCGTCCGGGCCCGCCGGCGTCCCGGCGACTTCGGCGAGCAGCCGCCGCCAGCGGTCGGGGCACTCGGTGAGCACCGCCAGCGCGGCGCGTACGTCGCCGCTGCGCTTGGTGTCGTGGGTGGTCAGCACGGTCTGCCCGTGCGGCCGGTCGCGTCGTTGACGGGTGCAGTACTCGTGGAACTCCGCCAGGCCGACTGCCGGGCGGTCGGGGTCGCCGCCGACCTCGGTGGCCGACAGCAGCGGGGCGTACCGGTAGAAGGCGGTGTCCTCCGCCGACTTCGCCCGTAGCGCGCCCGACAGCTGCGCGAGGCGGGTGGCGAACTCCCCTTCCTCGTCGAGGAGTCGGAGGACCACGTCGACGGCCTCCGCCTCGTCCGGAAGCCTCAGCGCTGACCGCGCCTCGTGTGCGGCTCGGGCGAGCAGCCGTGCGCCGTCGCCGGTGTCCGGCGGCGGGTAGGTGCGGTAGATCGGCAGGCGCACCAGCAGGGCGGTCGTCGCCGCGCGCAACGCCGTCGGGGTGAGGTCGAGGTGCCGCAGCCGCGGGTCGGCGTCCCGGCGGGCCAGTCCCGCCCGGACGAGTCGGGACAGTTCGGCGGCCAGCTCGCCGCGTAGCATCTCGTGCGCCGCTCGCAGCTCGGTGGGCCGCCACCGGCCGCCCAGGTCGTCCGCCGCCCCTGTGAACTCCCGGTAGTGGTCGGCCAGTCGAGCGTGGCCCTCGGGGTCGGTGAACAGTCCGTCCAGGCGGTGCAGCGCGTCGTAGCCGGTGGTGCCGGCCACCGGCCAGGCGGCCGGCAGCCGTTCGGCGGGGGCCAGGATCTTCTCCACGACCGTCCAGGCGCCGCCGGTGTGCTCGGCGAGGCGGCGCAGGTAGGCGCCGGGGTCCGCGAGCCCGTCCGGATGGTCGACCCGCAGTCCGTGCACAACTCCCTCGGCCAGCAGGTCGAGCAGCAGGCCGTGGGTCGCCGCGAAGACCTCCGGGTCCTCCACCCGTACCGCGATCAGGTCGGAGACGCTGAAGAAGCGTCGGTAGTTGAGCTCCGTGCGGCCGAGTCGCCACCAGGCGAGGCGGTAGTGCTGGGCGTCCAGAAGGTCCGGCAGCGGCAGCGTCTCCGTGCCCGGGCGGAGAGGGAAGCGGTGGGGGCCGTAGGCCAGCTCGCCGTCGGCCACCCGCATGGCCGCCGTCTCCCGGCCGAGCCGGTCGGCGAGGACCGGTACCAGCAACCGGCCGTCCCCGGCCGCCCAGTCGACGTCGAACCAGTGGGCCGTCTCCGCCTCGGGGCCGTCCCGCAGCAGCAGCCACAGCGCCCGGTTGAGCCGCGCGGGCACCGGAAACGCCATGTGGTTCGGCACGACGTCCACCACCAGGCCGAGGCCGTGCCGCCCGGCGACCGCGGACAGTTCCCGCAGGCCGTCCTCGCCGCCCAACTCGCGGCGTACCCGGCTGTGGTCGACGACGTCGTAGCCGTGGGCGGAGCCGGGCACCGCCTCGAGCACGGGCGAGAGGTGCAGATGGGAGACACCGAGGTCGGCGAGGTGCGGCACGTCCTCGACGACCGCCGCGAACGGATGGTCGGGTTGGAGCTGGACGCGGTAGGTGGCGGTCGGCACGGGCAGGGGACGCACAGCACGCGTGGACACCCGAGCATGGTCGACCGGCCCACCGGCGCCGTCAACCGTGCCGGGTCCGTTCGGGCGACGGGACGGCACCCCTTCGGACCAACCGGCCGCCGTGCGCTCGACCGTCGCGATGCCCCCGCCGACCGGCGGGGGCGGTCTCCTACCGTCGCCGTACGCGCCGGTAGCGGGCCGCGCCATAGGCTCGGGAGCGCGGCGCACAACGCCACCCCCCACAGCCCCCGGCCAGGCGACGAGTCACCAACTTCCCGCCTGGCCGGGCCGGCTGACAATGTGGCGGGCCGCCGCCACAGGCGCCTCGCCTCCACCTCGCGGGACCTGCTGTCCGCGCCTCCCCACTCGCCTACCGGGCTGACCACCCCCGTCTGGCAGCGCACTCCGGTACCGCGCCTGACTCGCCCGGCGGGCCCGCCGCCCTACCGGTCAGCGGGCCTCAGGCGGCGCCGATCGTCCGGTCGCCGTACTCGATCGCAGGCGTGATGCGGGCGCCGAGCGCGTCAGCATAGGCGCGCATGGTCTCGAGATTGTGGATCTCGCCTCGCTCGCTCTGCGACACCGGGCCTGCGAGATGCCTACCGCTGTGGCGTCATGCGCCTGGGTGAGCCCTTGTTCCTTGCGGATCTCCCGCAGATGATGACCGAGCACATAGGCGTCGGTCGCCGTCCGCGCCGCCTGCTCGCGGAAGAACGGCTCCGCACGTCGACCTTTCGGGCGGGTCAGTCGGCGGTGGGGGTCAGGCGGAGGCTGATGCTGTTGATGCAGTAGCGCTGGTCGGTGGGGGTCGGATAGCCCTCGCCCTCGAAGACGTGGCCGAGGTGGGAGCCGCAGCGGGCGCAGCGCACCTCGGTGCGGGTCATCCCGAAGGACGTGTCGACCAGCAGCTCGACGGCGTCGGACTCGGCCGGGTCGAAGAAGCTGGGCCACCCGCAGTGGGACTCGAACTTCGTGTCGGAGCGGAAGAGTTCGGCGCCGCAGGCGCGGCACTCGTAGACGCCCTCGGTCTTGGTGTCGGTGTACTCGCCGGTGAACGCCGGCTCCGTGCCGGCCTGCCGCAGTACGCGGTACTCCTCGGGCGTCAGCTCTGCCCGCCACTGCTCGTCGGGCTTCTCGATCTCGTAGGCCATGTCGGCCGCCTCCTGTCCGTCGCTCCCGTGGCGGTGGTCGCCCGCCGGCCCCGTCAGACTCGTGTCGGCTCGGCCAGGCGGGCGAGGATGCGGGGGCCGAGCTCGGTCACGTCTCCCGCGCCCATGGTGAGAACAAGGTCGCCGGGCTTGGCCATTCCCGCGATCAGCTCCGGGACGCGCTCGCGGTCGGCGACGGCGGTCACGTCGGCGCCGTGCGCCCGCGCTGCGTCGGTGACCAGGGCGCTGGTGACTCCGGGGATCGGGTCCTCGCGGGCCGGGTAGATCTCCATGACCGCCGAGGCGTCGGCGAGCGCCAGCGCCTGGCCCATCTCCCGGCCCAGCTCCTGGGTGCGGCTGAACAGGTGCGGCTGGAAGACGACCAGCACCCGTCCCGGCGCGTCGGCGGGCAGCGCGCCCCTGATGGCCTCCAGGTCGGCGGTCATCTCGGTGGGGTGGTGGGCGTAGGAGTCGATGACCTGGACGCCGGCCGCCTCGCCCTTGAGCTGGAGGCGGCGCCTGACGCCGGTGTAGGAGGCGAGCGCGTCGGCGAGGTCGGCGGCGGGGACGCCCGCCGCGGCGCCGGCGGCGAGCGCGGCGACCGCGTTGTGCGCGTAGTGCCGGCCGGGGACCGAGACGGTGAAGGTCAGCCGCTCGCCCGTGGCCGTGAACTCGGCGGTGACCTCGCTGGTCAGGCCGTGCGGCACCACACTCAGGACACGCACGTCGGCGTCCGGCGACTCGCCGTAGGTGACGACGCCGGGTGCCGCCTCGGTCCGCCGCACCCGGCGGGTCAACTCCCGCGCGCCGTCGTGGTCGGCGGAGATCACCAGCGTGCCGCCGGGGGTGACGCGGTCGACGAACGTCAGGAACGACTCGTGGATCTCCTCCATCGAGGCGTAGTTGGCGTGGTGGTCGAGTTCGACGTTGAGGACGATCGCGACCTCGGGCGTGTAGCGGTGGAAGCTGCGGTCGCTCTCGTCGGCCTCGGCGACGAAGAGCTCGCCGCGCCCGTGGTGGGCGTTGGAGCCGGGCTCGTCGAGGTCGCCGCCGATCGCGTACGACGGGTCGAGGCCGAGGGTGCGCAGGGCGACGGCGAGCATGGAGGTGGTGGTGGTCTTGCCGTGGGTGCCGGCCACGGCCAGCGCGCGGGTGCCGGTCATCAGCGCGGCGAGCGCGTCGGAGCGGTGCACGACCGGTACGCCGCGTTCGGTCGCCGCGACCAGCTCCGGGTTGTCGTCGCGGATCGCCGAGGAGACGACCACGCAGTCGGCGTCCGCCGCGAGGTGGTCGGCGGCGTGGCCGATGTGGACGGTGACGCCGAGCTCGCGCAGGGCCGTGGCGGTGGCGGACTCCCGGGCGTCGCTGCCGGCGACGTGCGCGCCGCGCTGGGCGAGGATCTTGGCGATGCCCGACATCCCGGCTCCGCCGATGCCGATGAAGTGCGGTCGGTCCATCGAGGGCGGGATCGCCGGTGCCATGCTTGATCTCCCTGGTCGTCGCGTACGGACCGATTCTCGCACCCCCGGCGGCCCGGTCCCGCCC
>NZ_VJYK02000295.1 GCF_007097205.2 Streptomyces alkaliterrae | reverse complement strand
GTCCGGGCGTCGAGGGGTCGGGGGGTTGGCGCGTTCATCGTGCTCCTTCCTTGACCTTGCTGCCTTCGGAGGTGTCGGCCCGCTCCTCACCGGTCGGCCGCTCGGCCGGGCGGCGGGCGGATCGGCTGGGGCTGACCAGTAGGAACAGACCGCCGACGAGTCCGCCGGTGGCGGCGCCTACGGCGGTGGCCAGCGGCGGTGACGGCGAGCTGGGCGCGGTCGGGGCGTGCGCGGGGGCGAGGACGCGCAGTTCCACGCCTGTCTGCTCGGCGGCGTCCGCGCTGGTGTCGGTGAGCGCGGTGGCGACGGCGTTGGCGCGGACGGCGGCCAGTTGCGGGCGCGGCGCGGTGCCGGTGATCTCGATCATCGGCGCGTCGGGGGAGGTGGCGGACCGGACGCCGGCGCGGAGTCGGGCGACCGGCTCCCCCGCGACGTTCTGCGCCTGACGCAGCACCGCCGGGCTGGTGGCGACCCGACCGTAGGCCTGGGCGAAGCCCAGCGCCGCCTGCGGGTCGGAGTCCTTGGCGGGGACGGCAACCAGGTAGCCGGTGGCGCTGTACTGGGGAGTGGCCAGCATGCCGTAGGCCGCGCCGCCGCCGGCGCCGACGGCCAGGCAGAGGCCGATCGGCCACCAGGGCGGCAGCCGGCGCAGACCTCGGCGGGGCGAGAACCGCCGGGCGGCGGCGGGGAGACGGCGCGCGGCGCGGCGCAGCGACCGCATGGGCGAGGCGCGGCGGAGGACGCCCGGTGTGCGGCGGGACGGAGCGCCGCCCGTCCCGGGCCCCGCGGCGGACGCGGGCTCGGGCTCGGTGCCGGTAGGGGCGTCGGTGTCGGCGGCGGGCTCGGGCGCTGCGGTCCTGATGTCGGCCCGGCTGACGGCCCCGCTGTCGGCCCCGGTGTCGGAGCCGCCCTCGGCCTGGCGGTCGGCCCGGCTGTCGGGGGTGGTGTCCGTCGTGGTGTCCGTCGTGGTCTCGGTCTCGGTGGCGGTCTCGGTCATGGGTCGGCTCACTTCGGGTGGTCGGCGGTGGCGAGGGCGGTGGCGCGTTCGTACACGGCCATCAGCCGGTCGGCGCTGCGGCCGATGTCGTAGCGTTCGACGGCTCTGGGCACGGGCAGCCGGGTGGGCAGGCCGAGCGCCCAGGTGTGGTGGTGTGCGCGCAGGGCGGCGGCGAGCGCGGCGGGTTCCGGTGCCACCCGGCGGGCGCCCGGTGCCTCGTCCTCGGGCAGTTCGTCGACGGCGGGGCAGGTCACGTGGAGGACGGGGAGTCCGGCGGCCAGCGCCTCGAGTACGGCCAGGCCGAACGCCTCCTCCGTCGAGGGCGAGACGAAGACGTCCATCGCGGAGAGCATGGCCGCGACACCGGGCCGATCGGCGGAGGGCGTGCGTTCCTCGTCGCACTCCCCCGCGAACACCACCCGGTCGGCGGCACCGAGCCGTTCCGCGAGGCGGCGCAGCGCGGCGCGTTCGGGGCCGTCGCCGACGAGCAGCAGCCGGGCGGGCGGTACCTGGGCGACCGCCCGAACGAGCGCGTCGAAACGTTTGCCGGGGACGAGCCGGCCGACCGCGCCGACCGTGAAGGCGTCGGCGGGGATGGCCAGCCGGTTCCTGGCGGTGCGGCGGGCCGCCGGGTCGAAGCGGAAGCGGGCCGCCTCGATGCCGTTGGGGATCGTCTCGATGCGGGGGTGGGGCACGCCCCACTCGCGGAGGCGGCGGGCGACGGTCGCGGAGACGGCGATGGTGGTGGCGCCGAGGCGTTCGGTGGCCAGGTACATGGCCCGCGCGGAGTTGCTGAGCGGGCGGCCCTCGATGTGCGCGTCGCCGAGTGAGTGCTCGGTCGCGACGACGGCCCGGACGCCGGCGAGGCGTGCGGCGGTGCGGCCGTACAGGCAGGCCCGGTAGAGGTGGGTGTGGACGAGGTCGTAGCGCTCGCGCCGGATGAGGCCGGTCAGCCGTGGCAGGGCGGACATGTCCCGGTTGCCTCGCATGCCGAGGTGGAGGACGCGGCGGCCGTCGGCGCGGATGCCGGCGGCGACCGGTCCGGGGTTGGTGAGGGTGACGACGTCGCAGCCGATGGGCAGGTGGCGCAGCAGCAGCCGCAGTTGGCGTTCGGCGCCGCCGACGCCGAGTCCGGTGATGACGTGCAGGGCTTTCACCGTCCGGCCTCCCAGGTGGCGTTCGGCAGGACGGGTTCCTCGGTGAGGCCGCGTCGCCGCAGGGGGTGCAGGAGTTGCTTGAGGCGCAGCCGCGGCGCGGTGTCCTTCTCGTCGACGTGGGCGCGGGGCAGTGCGTGCGGGCCGGTGAGGTCGCCGGCGTCGATGGCGCAGGCGTAGCTGTAGCCGGCGCGGCGTACGGCGTCGACCGCGCGGGCGTCGACGGCGCCGTAGGGGTAGCAGTAGCCCTCGGGGGCGCGGCCGGTGATGTCCCGCAGCAGTTGGCGGCTGTAGGCGGTCTCGCGGCGCAGTACCTCGTCGTCGGCGGTGGCGGCTTCGGTGAGGTTCTCGTGGCGCAGGCCGTGCGAGCCGATCTCCATGCCGGCGCGGGCGACGGCCCGGATGCCCTCGGCGGTGAGCAGGGGTTTGCGCGGGCCGAGCGGGTCCCAGCTGTTGTCCTTGCCGAGCAGCCCGGGCAGGACGAAGACCGTGGCGGTGCACTCGTGGCGGCGGAGTACGGGGAGCGCGTTCTCCAGGAAGTCGGCGTAGCCGTCGTCGAAGGTGAGACCGACGAGTCCGTCGCCGTATCCGGCGGCGCGGGCGCGCAGCAGGGCGCCGACGCCGACGCCGGTGAGGCCGCGGCGGCGCAGCCAGCCGAGTTGCCGGTCGAGGCGGGCGGGGGTGACGGTGACGCGGTAGGGGTCGTCGCGGCAGTCGGACACCGAGTGGTACATCAGCAGCCACGGCGGCGGAGTGGGTCGGGGCCCGGTGCCGGGCTCCGCGTGGCGGTCTGCGGACGCCTGGTCAGCGGCCATGGCGGCGTACCTTTCGTTCGACGGCTCGTTTGGTGGCTCGTTTGGTGAGCGGGGCGACGGCCTTGCCGGCCGTGGACAGCAGTCGCGGCACCTCGGGTGCGCGGAGCAGCAGCGCCGCGACGGCGAAGGTCACGGTGACGGCGAGGGCTCCCCCGGCCGCCGCCGGCCACGGCGAGGGCAGCAGGGCGGCGACGGCCGTCCCGGCGGCGGTGGCGGCCACGGCGGCCACCGCCAGCCGGGCCAGCCCGCCGACGGCGGCGGCGACGTCGACCGGTACGACACGGGTGGCCAGGCCGCGCAGCAGCAGCCAGGCGCAGCCGGTGATGCCGAGCGCGTTGGCGGCGGCGATGCCGTGGATGCCCCAGTGGGGGGCGGCGAGAGCGCCTGCGACGACGGTGACCAGCAGTCCGAGCGCCATCGCGGCGGCCGGGTACCAGGTGGGGCGGGCGGCGGAGAAGAACGGTCGGGCGAGGGCGCCGACGAGGGTGTGGCCGAGCAGGCCGAGCGCGTAGACCCGCATCACGGAGGCGGTCGCGTCGGTGTCGGCGGGGGTGAACGCGCCGCGCTGGAAGAGAATTTCGATGAGTTGCGGGGCGAGGGCGATGACGTGGGCGGTGCCCAGCAGCACGATCGCGGCGGCCAACGCCAGGTCGCCCTCGACGCGCCGTCGGGCGTCCTCGCGGCGGCCGTCCGCCATCGCCCGGGCGACGACCGGGAAGGTCACGGTGCACACCATGAGGGAGAGCACCATCGGCATCTGCGCGACCTTCTGCGCGTAGTTGAGGTGGGAGATGGCGCCGGCGGGAAGCGTGGAGCCGAGGAAGCGTTCGACGAGTACCTGGCTCTGCCGGCTGAGCGCGAACAGCACGACGGGCGCGAGCAGTCCGAGGCCGACGAGCCCTGCGGTCCGCACGGCGGGTCGCCGCCCGCGCCGAGCGGCGCGCGGACCGCCGGTCGTCCGGCGGCGCCCGAGGGCCGGCAGTCGGGGCGGCAACGCCGAGAGGAAGGAGGGAAGTTGGACGAGGACCATCAGCAGGCTGCCGACGGCCACCCCGGCGGCGGCGGCCCGCACGCCGAGCACCGGGTGCAGGGCGAGCACGGTGCCGATGATGCCGAGGTTGTACGCGGTGTACACGGCGGCCGGGGGTGCGAAGCGGCGGTGGGCGCGCAGGGCGGCGCTGAAGTAGCCGGTGATGCCGAAGGTGAACAGGCTGAGCGCGGTCAACCGGGTGCACTGCACGGCCAGTTCGGGGTCGTGCAGGCCGGGTGCGAGCAGCCGGACCAGCAGGGGCGCACAGACGAGTGCGAGTGCGGCGACGGCGGCCAGCGCTGCGGCCAGCCGGGGCAGGGTGGCCGCGAGCAGGGTACGCACGGGGTCCGGCTCCGCCGTCCGGTCGCCGGTCCGGTCGCCGGTCTGCTCGGCCGCCGCGGCCCGGCGGGAGAGCGCCAGGCTGAACGCGGGCACCAGGACCAGCGCCATGGCGTCCTCGACCAGCAGGGTGGAGGCGAACTCCGGCACGGTCCAGGCGATGAGGAAGGCGTCGGTCTCGCTGCCGGCGCCGAAGAGCCGGGCGATGGTCTGGTCGCGGACCAAGCCGAGGAGCGCGCCGAGCGCGGTGAGCGCGGCGGTGAGGGCGGCGGCCCGGGCGAGGAAGCGCCCGAGGGCCGGGGCGGCGGCGTTCCGGCCCTCGCCGGGCGGCGCCGGCTCCGCCGAGGGGCGCGGACCGGTGTCCTGGCTCATCCGACCGCCTCCCGGGGCCGGACGGCGGAGTCCTGGGCAGGCGCGGTGTCCTGGGTGGGCACGGCCTCCCGCGCACCCGGCAGCGCGCCGGGCGGCACGGCCGGCGGGCCGCCGGTCGGGTCGCCCGGGCCCCGGGTGGCGTTCGGGTGGAGCGCCCACCAGGCGGCCAGACCGAAGACGACGCCGGTCAGCACGGTGGAGGGGCCGCCGATGTCGGCGTACAGGAAGTCGACGGTCTGCCACACCAGCAACCCGGTGGCGACCAGCCCGCAGTCGGTGCCGCGGGCCCGGCCGCGTCCGGCCGCCCGCAGCCGTCTCAGCCCGCCCACCAGCAGCACCGCCCAGCTGCCGACCAGCGCGGTCAGGCCGACCAGTCCCTGCTCGCTGAGGACGAGCAGGTACATGTTGTGCGGGGAGAGCAGGGGTTCGCGGTTGAAGCCGCGGCCCGCGCCGGCGGTGTCGCTGCCGGAGGAGAGTGCCAGGGAGGCGTGGCCGTCGCGGTGGTCGGGGAAGCCCCGGGGGCCGACGCCGGTGGCCGGGGACTGCCGCCACATGGAGACGGCCGCGGCCCACATGGTGTACCGGTCGGTGACGGACTGGTCGGGGGCGGCGGTGACGTCGGTGATGCTGTCGAGCCGTTCGCCGATCATCTGCGAGCCCACCCCGGCCCCGCCGACCAGGACGACCGCTGCCGCCGTCGCCGTCGCCAGGACCCGCAGCGCGGTACGGCGTCCGGCGAGCAGTACGACGACGCATCCGGCGGCGGCGGTGGCGATCCAGGCCCCCCGGCTGAAGGAGACGGCCAGCGGCCCCAGCAGTGCCGCGGCCGTGCCGAGCGCGGCGGGCCGCAGCCAGCGCGGGCTGCCGGCGGGCGGTGCCAGTCCGATCGCGAGGGCGACGAGCAGTCCGTAGGAGACGACGGTGGACATGCCCATCACGTCGACGGCGCCGAAGGTGCCGACGGCTCTGATGTCCTGCCCCATGTAGGAGGCGCCGGTGCCGGTGGCGTACTGGTGGACTCCGACGGCGCCCTGGACGACGGCGAGCGCGGTGACGGCGAGCGCGACCGTGCGGAAGTCCCGCCGGTGGCGCAGCAGCAGGACCAGCGCGGCGGGGACGAGTACGAAGACCTGGAGGGCGCGGACGAACCCGGCGAGGCTGGCCGCCGGGTCGAGGGAGGCGGCGGTGGCCAGGCCGACGCCCGCGGCGGGCGCGGCCAGGGTGAGGGCGGCGAGCGGGCCGAGCGGTCGGCGGCGGGCGCGCAGCAGCCGTAGGGCGCAGTAGCCGACGAGCAGCGCGGAGGCGGCGTCGGCCGGGGTGACGTGGCCGGAACCGGCCGCGTGTGCCGGGTCGGTGGGTGCGCACAGCAGCACGATCACCGCCAGCACGGGCAGTGCCGGCCCGGCGGCGACCAGCCACCCGCGCAGCGTCCTGGCGAGGCGGTACACCGGGGCCTCGCCGAGGTCCCCGGTGTCCACGCGGCCCGGGACCGGCCGGCTCGGCGGTGTCGGGCTGTTCGGACGCGGGTGCCGGACCGCGTCGTGTTCCCCCCGGGCCACTGTCAGCTCCCGCCGGGCCGGGCCAGCGACACGGCGGTGCGCAGCAGGATGCGCACGTCCTGCCACAGCGACCAGGTGTCGATGTAGAGGTTGTCGAAGCGGGCGCGTTCCTCGATGGAGGTGTCGCCGCGCAGGCCGTGCACCTGGGCCAGTCCGGTGATGCCCGCCGGCATCCGGTGGCGTTCCGCGTAGCCGCTGTAGCGCTGGCTGAACTGGCGTACGAAGTAAGGGCGTTCGGGTCTGGGGCCGACGAGGCTCATGTCGCCGCGCAGCACGTTCCACAGCTGCGGCAGTTCGTCCAGGGAGGTGCGGCGCAGCCAGCGGCCCACCGGGCTCATCCGCTGGTCGTCGGCGACGCTCCACAGGGTCGCGGACTCCAGCGCGTCCGCCGGGCGCAGGGTGCGGAACTTCAGCAGGGTGAAGGATCTGCCGCCCTGTCCGACGCGTTCCTGGCGGAAGAGGATGCCGGGCCCGTCGGCGAGCCGGACGGCGAGTGCGCAGGCCAGCAGCACGGGGGCGGTGAGCAGCAGGGCGAGGGAGGCGGCGGCGACGTCCAGCGCTCGTTTGGCGAGGGCGGCGGCCGGGCCGGGG
>NZ_VJYK02000294.1 GCF_007097205.2 Streptomyces alkaliterrae | reverse complement strand
GGAATAGAGGGTGGGGGAGAGGTGTTGGCGGAAATAGTTGAAGAATCAATTAACTGAGAGGTGAGCACGGTGCAGTTCGGCATCTTCACCGTCGGTGACGTCACGACCGACCCGACCAACGGCCGCACCCCGAGCGAACACGAGCGGATCAAGGCCATGGTGGCCATCGCGCTCAAGGCCGAGGAGGTCGGACTCGACGTCTTCGCCACCGGCGAGCACCACAACCCGCCGTTCGTGCCCTCGTCGCCGACCACCATGCTCGGCTACGTCGCCGCCCGCACCGAGCGGCTGATCCTCTCGACCTCCACCACCCTCATCACCACCAACGACCCCGTGAAGATCGCCGAGGACTTCGCGATGCTGCAGCACCTGGCCGACGGCCGGGTCGACGTGATGATGGGACGCGGCAACACCGGGCCCGTCTACCCCTGGTTCGGTCAGGACATCCGCCAGGGCATCCCGCTCGCCATCGAGAACTACGCCCTGCTGCACCGGCTGTGGCGGGAGGACGTCGTCGACTGGGAGGGCCGCTTCCGCACACCCCTCCAGGGCTTCACCGCCACCCCCAGGCCGCTCGACGGGCTGCCCCCGTTCGTCTGGCACGGCTCCATCCGCAGCCCCGAGATCGCCGAACAGGCCGCGTACTACGGCGACGGCTTCTTCGCCAACAACATCTTCTGGCCCAAGGAGCACTTCCAGCGCCTCATCGAGCTCTACCGCAGGCGGTACGCCGAGTACGGGCACGGCACGCCCGAGCAGGCGGTCGTCGGCCTCGGCGGCCAGGTCTTCATGCGGCGCAACTCCCAGGACGCCGTACGGGAGTTCCGGCCCTACTTCGACAACGCGCCGGTGTACGGGCACGGGCCCTCGCTGGAGGAGTTCACCGAGCAGACGCCGCTCACCGTCGGCAGCCCGCAGGAGGTCGTCGAGAAGACCCTCACCTTCCGCGAGTCCTTCGGCGACTACCAGCGGCAGCTCTTCCTGATGGACCACGCCGGACTGCCGCTGAAGACCGTGCTGGAGCAGCTCGACATGCTCGGCGAGGAGGTCGTGCCGGTGCTGCGCGAGGAGTTCGCGAAGGGACGCCCCGCGCACGTACCCGACGGGCCCACGCACGCCGCGCGTCTCGCCGCCCGCGAGTCCGCCGCCGCAACCGACCCGGCCGCCACCACCGCCTGACCCGACCGTGAAGGACGATCCCATGGGCAGCCCCCGCCCCCACCCGCCGCGCGAGGCGGAACGCCGCGCCACCCTCGCCGTCGTCACGGCAGGCCTCGGCGAGCCGTCCACCAGCCGGCTGCTCGCCGACCGGCTCGCCTACGCCGCCCGCGACCAGCTCGCCGCCCGCGGCCGGCCCGCCGACGTACACGTCGTCGAACTGCGGGAGTTGGCCGGCGCCATCGCCGACCACATGGTCACCGGCTTCCCGCCGGCCCGGCTGCGCGACGCGCTGGCGGAGGTCGCCACCGTCGACGCGCTCATCGCGGTCACCCCCGTCTTCGCCGCCTCCTACAGCGGACTCTTCAAGTCCTTCTTCGACCTGCTGGAGCCGGACGCCCTGCGCGGCACGCCGGTCCTCATGGCGGCGACCGGCGGCACCGCCCGGCACTCCCTGGCGCTGGAACACGCCGTCCGCCCGCTGTTCGGCTACCTCCGCGCGCCGACCGTGCCGACCGCCGTGTTCGCCGCGCCGGAGGACTGGGGCGGCGGCGACCGCCACACCGGCGAACTCGCCGCGCGCGTCGAGCGGGCCGCCGGCGAGCTCGCCGACATGGCGGCCGGCACGCGAGGCAGGGCGGCCGCGGCGCCGCCCGCCACGGGCACCGAAGCCCCGCTGGACGTCGTCCCGTTCGCCGAGCAGCTCGCCGCCCTCAGCGTACGGAACTGACGGCCCTCGCCGGAGTTGTCCACAGGCAGCGTGGTCGGCACGACGGTTGTCGGCGAGGGCGACTAGCCTGCCGGACATGCTGCTTCCCACGACCGAACGCGCCCTGCTCCACCGCGTCGCGACGGCGCAGAGCGAGGGGCGCACGCCCACCCTCACCGCCGCCGTCGTCCGCGAGGGCGAGCTTGTCTGGACCGGCTCCCGCCACGCGGAGACGGGCCCGGAGCCCACGCCCGACACCCAGTACCGCATCGGCTCCATCACCAAACCCCTCGTCGCCGTGCAGGTCATGCGGCTGCGCGACGAGGGGCTGATCGACCTCGCCGACCCACTCGGCAAGCACCTCCGCGGCACCCAGGCCGGCGCCGCCACCATCGGCCAACTTCTCTCCCACACCTCCGGCCTGGCCGCCGAACCGCGCGGCCCCTGGTGGGAGCGCACCCCCGGCGAGCTGCGCCCCGACCTGGCCGACCTCGTCGAGGGGCAGCCGCTGCGGCTGCCCGCCGGCCGCCGCCACCACTACTCCAACACCGCGTACGCCCTGCTCGGCGCGCTTGTCGCGGAGGTGCGCGGCAGCTCCTGGGACGTGGTGCTGCGCGGCGAGGTCCTGGAACCGCTCGGCATGCACCGCACGACGCTCAGCCCCGAGGCCCCGTACGCCGCCGGCTGGGCCGTCCACCCCTGGGCCGACGTCCTCCAGGAGGAACCCCTCACGGAGACCGGCACCATGGCACCCGCCGGCCAACTCTGGTCCACCGCCGCCGACCTGGCCCGCCTCACGGCCTTCCTCGGCGGAGAGGGGATCGGCGTCGGCCATGTGCTCTCCGCCGAGACACTGGAGGAGATGCGGCGGCCGCTCGCGCCCCAGGCCTTCGAGGACTGGAACCTCGCCTGGGGCCTGGGGGTCAGCCTGCTCCGCACCTCCGACGGGCGGGTGCTCGTCGGCCACGGCGGCTCCATGCCCGGCTTCGTCGCCGCCGTCCTGTCCTCGCCGACGGACCGACTCGGCGCCGTCGTCCTCGCCAACGTGACCTCCGGGCCGCCGGTCAGCGGGGTGGCCGCCGACCTGATCCGGATCGTCACCGAGCACGAGCCGGCCCTGCCCCGGCCCTGGCGCCCAGTGACCGAACCCGCCGATCCGGAGCTGCTGGCCCTCACCGGGACCTGGTACTGGGGCGCCGCGCCGCACACCCTGCGGCTGGCCGCCGACCGCACCCTGCTCCTCGGCCCGCTCGGCGGCGCCGGCCGGGGCTCCCGCTTCCGCCCCGAGGCCGACGGCACCTGGACGGGCCTGGACGGCTACTACGCCGGCGAGACGCTGCGGCTGGCGCGGCGGGCCGACGGCGGCGTCTCCCACCTGGACGTCGCCACGTTCGTCCTCACCCGCGAACCGTACGAGGAAGGAGCCCCGATCCCCGGCGGCACCCGCCCCTGGCGCCACACCACCGCCTGAGTGGGCCCGGGCGGCCCCGGTCCGGTGGCGGCGTCCTCGTCCCTCGTTACGATCGAGGGACGAGGAGGACCGCCCATGTCCACCGTCGCAGTGCACACCGTCAAGCTCAGCGAAGGCCTGTCGCTGCCGTACGCCGAGGCCGGATATCCCGGCGGCGTCCCCGTTGTCCTCGTGCACAGCTACGCGGACACCTGGTGGACGTTCGAGCCGATGCTGCGCCGCTTCCCCTCGGCCCTGCACGGCTACGCCCCGAGCCAGCGCGGGCACGGCGACGCGGACCGCCCGCCCGGGGGCGGCTACGCCCCGCACGACCTCGCGGAGGACCTGGTCCTCTTCCTCGACCGGCTGGGCCTGGACCGGGTGGTGCTCGTGGGCGGCTCCAGCGGCTGCGTGCAGGCGGGGATCGTCGCCGGCCGCTACCCCGACCGGATCGCCGGCCTCGTCCTGCTGGGCAGCCCCGCGAGCCTCGCCGACAAGCCGTTCGCCGAGGAGTTCCGAGAGGCCGCCGCACGGCTGACCGACCCCGTCGACCGCGCCTACGCCGAACGCTTCCTCGCGGGTGTACCGGTGGAGAAGGTCGGCCGCGGCTTCATCGAGACGGTGCTCAGCGAGAGCCTGAAGACCCCGGCGGAGGTCTGGCGGGAGGCGATGCTCGGCCTGCTGGACACCGACGTGGACGCCGCGCTGGCCGGCATCCTCGTACCCACCCTGCTGATCTGGGGCGACCGGGACGCCTTTGTGCCACGCGCCGACCAGGAGCGGATCCTCTCCCGCGTCTTCGGCTCCCGCCTGCTCGTCTACGAGGGCGTCGGCCACGTCCCCTACTGGGAGGCGCCCGACCGCGTCCTGCGGGACCTCACCGCCTTCGCCGCCTCGCGCCCCGTCGTCCGCGCCTTCGAGCGGGACTGAACCCGCTCGACTCCTTGTAGCAACGCACAAAGAGTCGAAGCGAGCCCGCCGAGGTCTTCATGCCTTCCACTCCTAGCTGTGTCCACCCGGTCGGCTGTGTACTCCTCGTACAGGTGGCACCCACACCCGGATCATCGACGAACTCGGCGCCCCACACCCCGGTCGCACCGGAGCACATCCGCGGCGTCGCGCCGCGCTGAACCAGTCCCCCAGCGTCTCCGAAAGAAGTGACCGTGACAACGCAGACCCAGGAAACCAGTGCCCAGGAGCTGGAGCTCGCCTGGATGAACGAGGCGATCAGGCTCGCCACCGACAGCGTGGCGAACGGCGGAGGCCCCTTCGGCGCGCTGATCGCCAAGGACGGCGAGATCGTCGCGCTCGGCAACAACCAGGTCACCGCTTCGCTCGACCCCACGGCACACGCCGAGGTGAGCGCGATACGCGTGGCCTGCAAGGAGCTGGACACCTTCTCGCTCGAGGGCTGCGTCCTGGTCACCTCGTGCGAGCCCTGCCCGATGTGCCTCTCCTCGGCGCTGTGGGCGCGGGTCGACCGCATCCTGTTCTCCGCCGACCGCGACGACGCCGCGGTGGCCGGCTTCGACGACCGCAAGTTCTACGACCTGTTCGAGAAGCGGCCCGCGTCGATGTGGCCGGCCAAGGTCGAGCAGCTGGACCTGCCGAACCGCACGGCGCCCTTCGACGCCTGGCTCGCCAAGTCCGACCGCGTCGACTACTGAGCACAACACGCCGACGCACTGTGCGGCGGCGGAAGGACCCCGGGTCCTGCCGCCGCCGCGTGGCGCTAACCGGTCGAGTGTGGTCAGCCTCGTACGTGAACCGCGGTGCCCCGACTACCGTGACGGTATGAGTGATCACTTCGACCTTGTTGTACTGGGAGCCGGGCCCGGCGGGTACACCGCGGCGGTGCGGGCGTCCCAACTGGGCCTCCGAGTGGCCGTGGTGGAGGAGAAGTACTGGGGCGGCGTGTGCCTGAACGTCGGGTGCATCCCGTCGAAGGCGCTGCTGCGGAACGCCGAACTGGCGCACCTCTTCCGTGAGGAGCAGCAGACGTTCGGCATCCAGGTCGAAGGCCGGATCGGGTTCGACTACGGCGCGGCTTTCCAGCGCAGCCGGAAGGTCGCCGACGGCCGGGTGCGCGGCATCCACTACCTGATGAAGAAGAACAAGATCACCGAGTACGACGGCCGCGGGACCTTCACCGACGACCGCACCCTCAGCGTGCGGCTGGCGGACGGCCGCACCGAGACGGTGACCTTCGACCACTGCGTCATCGCCGTCGGCGCCACCACGAAGCTGCTGCCGGGCACCTCGCTGTCGCAGCGCGTCGTCACGTACGAGGAGCAGATCCTCTCCGACACGCTGCCCGAGTCGATCGTGATCGCGGGCGCCGGTGCGATCGGCGTCGAGTTCGCGTACGTGCTGCGCAACTACGGCGTCGACGTGACCATCGTCGAGTTCCTGGACCGGATGGTGCCCACGGAGGACCCGGACGTCTCGAAGGAACTGGCCCGCCACTACAAGAAGCTCGGCGTCAAGGTGCTCACCTCAACCCGCGTCGACGCCATCGACGACTCCGGCCCGAAGGTGAAGGTCACGGTCACCGGCGAGGACGGCGGCCGGCAGGTGCTGGAGACGGACAAGGTGCTGCAGGCCATCGGTTTCCAGCCACGTGTCGAGGGCTACGGCCTCGACGCCACGGGCGTGAAGCTCACCGACCGCGGCGCCATCGAGGTGGACGGCCGGGGCCGCACCAACGTCCCGCACATCTACGCCATCGGCGACGTCACGGCGAAGTTGATGCTGGCACACGCGGCGGAGGCGATGGCCGTGATCGCCGCCGAGACCATCGCGGGGGCCGAGACGATGGAAGTCGACTTCGCGATGATCCCGCGGGCCACCTACTGCCAGCCGCAGATCGCGTCCTTCGGCCACACCGAGGCCCAGGCGAGGGAACTGGGCTTCGACGTCCAGGTGGTGAAGTTCCCGTTCTCCGCCAACGGCAAGGCGCACGGGCTGGGCGACGCGATCGGCTTCGTCAAGGTCATCAGCGACGCGAAGTACGGCGAACTGCTCGGCGCGCACCTGATCGGGCCCGAGGTCACCGAACTGCTGCCCCAGCTCACGCTGGCCCAGCAGTGGGACCTGACGGTCCACGAGGTCGGGCGCAACGTCCACGCCCACCCGACACTGGGCGAGGCGGTCAAGGAGGCCGTCCACGGCCTGGCGGGCCACATGATCAACATGTGACCGCGCCGCAGGCGTCAGCGGCGCTGCCGGGTGGTGCACTGCCAGACGATGGTGGTGCCACCACCCGCGTTCGCGCGCGCGGAAGCCTCCGCCGCCTGCTGGGTGGCGCCCGAGCCGCCCCAGTACCGGTTGATGGAGCGGTTGTAGACGACGGCGCCGCAGCCGTTGCTGAAGGAGGTCAGGACCTTGCAGTTGGGTCCCGAACAGCGGCTGAGCGCCCCCCGCTCGGCGGCCGCGCGGGTCCTGTAGTCCCAGGCCCTGCCCCAGCTCCCGTCGTTCGCGACGGCGATGGCGCCGTAGTAGACCGGCGGCGGCGTGTACCTGGGCGGGTCGGGCGCGCGGTAGGTCGGCCGGGTGTAGGTGGGCCGGGGCGTGTAGGTG
>NZ_VJYK02000293.1 GCF_007097205.2 Streptomyces alkaliterrae | reverse complement strand
CGGGTACACCGGACGGACACTCAACCCCGCGCCGTCCCCGGTGCCCGACGGTGCCACGCCCGACACGCGGCGGCCGCAGCCTGCCCGAGAGCTGCCCGAACAGGGCCCTTCCAGCGGCAGATCCAGACTCGCCGCCGTCTGCTGCTGGCGCATCTAGACCTCTCCACCGCGGCCGGACGACAACCGGTTGCCGTGTGCAGACGTGGCCGTCGCGCTTCGCGGGCGCGGCGGCGTCCGTCACCCCGGCGCGCTGCTCCGGTTGGCCGGCCGCGGCCGGCCACGGCATCCGAGGCACGTCGGCACCGTAGGCGCCGGCGGCGCACCCGAGGAGAGCCACCAGGGCGAGGCCGAGAAGGCAGTTGATCAGACGCTGCGGGGGTGGCACGAGTCCTCCGTGCTGCGGCCGTTCGTCGAGGCTCCCCGGCACGTGTCGAGGAACCGGCGCGTGGCCGCGCGGTCTGGAATCGGACGGATGGCAGGCGGACGCCGGGCCGTGCCTCGGTTGTGCCGCGCGGAGCGAGCGGACGCGGTGGGGAGGCGGCACCGGGCGGCGGCCGCACCGGAACGAGACGCGCGAACGACGCCCGGAGCTAGATCCGGAGGACGGCGGAGGTACCCGACAGCGGAGGCGACGCAGGAACGGCGTGGGCGGGGCCGGGCCTTTGGAGCGCGGGATGCGCCTGGGGGGCGGCCACCGCGTCCAGCGGAGCGAGGCAGGGAGCCGGCACGTCCCCGCCGTGCTCGGGCGGGACGGACACGCACGCCTGGCTCGGATGCGCGTCCTCATGGCCGCCGTCGTGCCCGTCGGGGGCGCTGCCCTCGACAGCGTGCTCCGCGGACGTGGTGCGCCCGCCGGCACCGGGGTTCCCCTGCGCGGCGGTGGCGGACGCGGCCAGCGGCGAGGCGTGGCCGGCCGCGCCTTCCGCGCTCACGCCGTGCATGTACAACAGGCCGAGCAACAGCGCGGCCAGCCACAGCAGTTGCCCCGGACGCGCCCGGTGGGGGCGGATCCGCAGCGCGCTGAAGACCGGCTGGGCCGTGACCATGTCGTTATCGTAGCGGCACATCGGCGGCGGCCACCGCCGACCTTCCGGACGGCGGACGGAAGGCCGTCGTTCCTCGCCTCCGTCGCGGCCCTGCGGCAGTGAGCGGGTACCCCCCCGCCGGTACCATCGGGGCAGTCGGTCGACAGTGTGGGAGGTGTCGGGGTGGCCTGGCAGCGGCGAACCACCGCCTGGTGCGGTCGAGTTCTGCTGTTCGTCGCGCTGCTCCTGGGCATCGTCACGATGCACAGCCTCGGCCACCCCGCCGAGCACCACGCGTCCCACGCGTCCGGCACCGCCCTCCTCACCGCCTCGGCCTGGGACCCGCACCAGCACGCCGCCGACACGGCGGCCGACAAGCGGCGACCCGATCGGGTGAATCAGCGCGCGGACCACCCGGCGCCCCTCGGCGGGATGGACCCGATCTCCGTCTGCCTGGCCGTGCTCGGTGCGGGAGTCCTCACCCTGCTGCTCGGCCGGGTTCTCGTTCACCGGTCGGGGCACGAGCGGGCCGCCGCGCCGACCCGCCTGCCGCACGCCCTGCGGCCCAACCCGCCCCCGCGGCGCGGAGCACTCATAGCCCGGTTGTCGGTGCTGCGCATATAGGAGCCCGCCCGGCCGCTCCACGGAACTCCCGCGGAGCGGCGGATCGCGCCAACTCCCCCATGCGTCAACACCGATACGAGGTGCACTCCATCATGCGCACATCCACCCGCCGCGCCGTGCTCGGCACCGGGCTCGCCGTCGCCGGCGGCGGACTGCTCGCCGCCTGCTCGAGCTCCGGCACGGACCACTCCGGCCACGCCGCGAAGCCCCCGGCCGGCCCCGAGGGCTACGTCTCGCCCGACGGCAGGGAGGTCGCCGCCGCCGAGGCGAAGCGGCGCCCCGGCCCCGTCCGGAAGGTGAAGCTCACCGCCACCCCGGCCCGCCTGGACCTGGGCGGCCGTACGGTCCGGACCTGGGCCTACGACGACGAGGTCCCCGGCAAGGAGGTCCGCGTCACCGCGGGCGACACCCTCGCCCTCACTCTCGCCAACAACCTGCCGCAGTCCACCTCCATCCACTGGCACGGGCTGGCCCTGCGCAACGACATGGACGGCACACCCGGCCTGACCCAGCAACCGATCAGGGCCGGCGCCTCCTTCGAGTACCGCTTCGCCGTGGCCCACCCCGGCACGCACTGGTTCCATCCGCACTCCGGCGTCCAACTCGACCGCGGGCTCTACGCCCCGCTCATCATCGAGGACCCCAGGGAGCCGCTGAAGTACGACAAGGAGTGGGTCGTCGTCCTCGACGACTGGCTCGACGGCGTCGACGGAAGCACGCCGGACATGGTGCTCGCCGAGTTCCGCAAGGGCATGGGCGACATGGACCACGGCGACATGGACCACGGCGGCCACTCCATGCCGCGGATGTCGATGACCACCGGGAACTCCCCCTCCCCCGAGCCGTCCGGCCCCTCCCGGATGATGATGGGAGCCACAAGCGAGCTGCTCGGTGGCGACGCCGGTGACGTCGCCTACCCGTACTACCTGGTCAACGGCCGCACCGCCGACGATCCGCAGACCTTCCGCGCGAAGCCCGGCGACCGCGTCCGGATCCGCTTCGTCAACGCCGGCGGCGACACGGCCTTCCGCGTGGCGCTCGGCGGCCACCGGATGACCGTCACCCACACCGACGGCTTCCCCGTCGAGCACGCGGAGACGGACGCCCTGCTGCTCGGCATGGGCGAGCGCTACGACGTCCTGGTCACGGCCGGGGACGGCGCCTTCCCCCTCACCGCGCTGGCCGAGGGCAAGAAGCGGTCGGCGATGGCCGTCCTGCGCACCGGCGGCGGCGCCGCGCCCAAGCCGTCCGTACGGCCGAAGGAGTTGGACGGAAGGCTGCTGCAGGCCCGGCAGTTGAAGTCCGACGGCTCGGTCCGTCTGAAGCCGGGCAAGCCCGACCGCACCGTCAAGCTCAGCCTCACCGGTTCCATGGCCAAGTACGACTGGTCCGTCAACGGCAAGAAGTACGACCCGGCGCAGCGGTACCCGGTCCGTTCCGGTGAGCGCGTGCGGCTGTCCTTCGTCAACAACACGACGATGTGGCACCCCATGCACCTGCACGGCCACACCTTCGCGCTGGGCGAGGGAGGCCCGCGCAAGGACACGGCGATCGTCCTGCCCCGGCAGACCGTCGACGTCGACTTCGACGCCGACAACCCCGGGCTGTGGATGGTCCACTGCCACAACGTCTACCACGCGGAGTCCGGCATGATGACCACTCTCGGCTACCTCAAGTAGGCCGACAACCCCCAGGTCGGTAGACCTGGGGGTTGTTCGTCGGGTGGGGCCGTTACAGGTCCGCGGAGCGGCGGTCAGACGTAGTACGTGCGGCTTGCCGAGTCTCCGCAGGTCCACGTGTTGCACGCCCTGACCATGGCGGTGAGCTTCCGCGTCTCCGAGGGCAGCGGAGTGCTGTACGGGATGCTCGTGCCCGAGCCCTTGCTGTTCCTGAAGCTGATGACGCCGTAGCCGTGGGTGTCGAGGCTCAGGTACGCGGAGCGGCTGTCGGCCTTCTTGTCCCAGAGCGTGCCCCACGCGCTCTTCTTGCCGTCGCTGCACTTCTTGACCCACACGGTGGCCTTGACGGCGGAACTCTCGACGGTCCCCTTGTACGTGTCCTGGCAGCTCGCGGCCTGTGTGGCGGGGCCGGAAGCCTGGGCGGCGGGACCGGCGGCCAGGGTCAGGCCGAGGCCGATCGCCGCGACGCCTGCCGCGGACAGTGTCCTTCTCGTTCGCTTCGTACGCATGGTTTCCCCCTGGGGATGCTTCTGGGCGGTCATGGACGGGTGGAACGCCGTGGCCGGGACGTCAGGTCCGGGCGGTGTTGAGGGTGCAGGCGCCGATCGCGCCGGCGTCCGTGGCGGCGACGAGCTGGGTGGTCCAGCCCTTCGGAATGGTCGTGCGGCCGCGCCATGACTCACCGGGCTCGGCCGCACGGCGGTACTCGCTGCCGTGCTGCCTCCTGTCCTTGAAGAACTTCCCGGAGAAGCGGACGAGGAGCAGGTCGGTCTTGTTGATGACCCACCAGTCCTGTCCGGCCGAGGTGTTGTTCATGGTGATCCGCGCGAACTTGGTGGAGTCCTTGGTGCTCCGCAGGGTGACGCGGCCGTCCCGGCCCCCGTTGGGGCTCGGCCAGCTGGCCGTCTCGCACCGGTAGCCACCGTAGGTCCACTGGTGGTCGTCGGCGTTCGCGGTGCCGGTGAGGCCGGCGGTGGCCAGCGCGGCGAGGGCGAGCGTGAGCACGATCGGTTTTGCACGCACAGCAAGATCCCGTCTGTCGCGGCTTGGTACGCGGGAGTTGAGTTCCTACGCTCGCCATCCTGCCCGCGGCCCGCGCGCCGCGGGTTGACCGTACGCGCACAGCTCCTTGCTCCCCCGCGCACGGGGGCTCTCACGTCCGGTCGTCGCTCGTGGTGCTCGGGTGTCAGAGTCGGAAGGCGGTGCTCACGCGCTCGGTGAGGGCGTCCTCCGACAGCGTGGTGTCGACGTGGAGGGTGCGGAGTCGGAGGCGGTCGGCCTCGTCCTCGAGGTGACGGGTGAACATCCGGTCGCGTTCGGCGAGGTTGCGGCGGGCCTTCGCGGGGTCGCTGGTCCTCCGGACGAACCCGTCCTCCGGTAGCGACCGGCTCCGGATCGCGGACCGGCGGAACTCCGGCGTGGGAAGCAGCCAGACGGCGTGGGCCGGGTCGGCGAGCAGCGGGCTGACAAGACGCGGCAGCAGCCGGAAACCCTCCGCGATGACAGCCCGCTCCGGCGGCAGGCGGAGGAGGTCCTCGACGATCAGGGCGAAGCCCTCGCCCTGGAACCAGTGGAACGTGTCGAGCATGTCCCGCGGCGTCCGGTTCAGCCACCGCTCGTCCATGTCCATGGCGAGGAAGTCGTGAAGCCGCGGAGCCTCTTCCGGGGTGGTGCGCGCCGCGTGGTCGCCCATCACGTCGTCGGTCGCGTAGCGGGACATGCCGTGGCGCTCGGCGAGTCGGCGGGCGACCGTGGACTTGCCCGCGCCGCTCCCGCCGCCGAGCCAGAAGACGTGCCGCAGTCGTTCGCGAAGCGCCGCGGCGTCCGCCGGCTCGTCGATCCGCAGGTGATGCACATCGTCCTCCGCTCCGATGGGGTACCAGGGCCGACCTCATCATGGCGTCCGGCCGGGAGACCGCCGCGGCGGCGGCCGTCACGCTCGGCGACCGGGAGAAAACTCGTACGAATTCACACCGGGATGAGGAACACTCGGGGCGACCGATGACTTCTACCAGGCGGGCCGGTCTTCAGACAGTGTTACCGCGTTACCGCCCCATGTCCGCGCCCGCCGGCCCCCGGCTGTGCGGCGGCTGCGACCAGGAACCCCAGCGAGGTGCTGCATGACCACTGCGTCCCGAGAACGACCGGCCCCACCAGCGGGCCGCACGCCGGCGGTGGTCCGGCTGCTGGTGCTGGCCACGTTCGTGGTGATCCTGAACGAGACCATCATGGTCAACGCCATCCCGCGGCTGATGGACTCGCTCGGCGTCACGGAGCAGTCCGCGCAGTGGGTGTCCACCGCGTTCATGCTGACGATGGCCGCGGTGATCCCCGTCACGGGCTGGTTCCTGCAACGGGTCACCACACGCCAGGCCTACGCGATAGCCATGGGCGTCTTCCTCGCGGGCACCGCGCTGAGCGCGGTCGCGCCGTCGTTCGAGGTGCTGCTGCTGGGGCGGGTCGTGCAGGCCGCCGGTACGGCGGTGATGATGCCCCTGCTGATGACCACGTTGATGGTGGTGGTCCCCCAGCACGACCGCGGGCGGGTGATGGGCAACGTCACGCTGGCGATCTCCGTGGCGCCCGCGCTCGGTCCGGCGGTCTCCGGGCTGATCCTCCAACTCGGCTCCTGGCGGCTGCTGTTCCTCGTCGTGCTGCCCATCGCGGGGCTGGTGACCCTCTTCGGGCTGCGTCAGCTGGAGAACATCAGCGAGCCGAAGGTGAGTTCCATCGACTGGCTCAGCGTCGGTGTGGCGGCGCTCGGCTTCGGCGGCCTGGTGTACGGCCTGAGCCTCTTCGGCGAGGGCCACGGCGGGGTCGGCACCGGCGTCGGCGTCACGCTCGCGGGCCTCGCGACCATCGCGCTTTTTGTCTTCCGCCAGCTCCGGCTGCAGCGCGACGGCGCGCCGCTGATGGACCTGCGCACGCTCCGGCACCGCACCTACACCCTCTCCCTGGTCCTGATGTCGGTCGGCTTCCTGGCGATGCTCGGCTCGATGATCCTGCTGCCGCTGTACCTCCAGAACCTGCGCGGGCTGAGCCCGTTGCAGACCGGACTGCTGGTCATGCCGGGCGGCCTGGTCATGGGCCTGCTGGGCCCGACGATCGGGAAGGCGTTCGACCGGTTCGGCAGCCGCCCGCTCGTGCTGCCCGGCGCCATCGGCATGACGGTCGCCCTCGGCGGCTTCACGCAGATCTCCACGACGATGCCGTTCTGGCTGGTCCTCGCGCTGCACACGCTGCTGATGGTCAGCCTCGCCGCGACCTTCACGCCGTGCTTCACGCTCGGCATGGGCGGGCTTCCGCCGCACCTGTACTCGCACGGCAGCTCGATGCTCGGCACGCTCCAGCAGGTCTCCGCGGCACTCGGCACGGCGCTTGTGGTGACGGTGATGTCCGCGCGCAGCGGCCGGCTGGTCGCCGACGGCGTGGAGGCCGTGCCCGCGCAGGTGAGCGGGATGAAGCTGGCCTTTGTCGTGGCGGCGCTGATCTCCCTGGTGGCGGTCGCGGTCGCCTGGAAGCTCCCGAACCGGGTCCCGGCCCCGGACACCGAGTCCCCCGCCGCCCCCGAGGTGGAG
>NZ_VJYK02000292.1 GCF_007097205.2 Streptomyces alkaliterrae | reverse complement strand
GGGCGTGAGGGGCGGGTGTCGGTGTCAGGCGAGGCTGACGTAGCCGCCGAAGCCGTCGGCGACCTGGGTGCGGCCGGTGAAGGAACCGTTCGGCTTGCCCCGGTTGAGGAAGACGCGGCCCTTGGTGTCGCGGGCGACCAGGTCGGGGATGCCGTCGCCGCTCATGTCTCCGGCGACGACGATCGTGTTGTACGAGCCGCCCCAGTTGGTGAAGACGGTTGCGCGGCTCTTCAGCTTGCCGTTGCCCAGGCCGTCGTAGCGGTACAGGGTGCCGCCCTTGGTGCGGGCCAGCAGGTCGCCGTGTCCGTCGCCGTTGAGGTCTCCGGCGCCGATGATCTGGGCGTACTTCCAGTTCGAGGCGATCTTGACGCCGGTGGCGAGCTTCCCGGTCGACGTGCCGTTGAAGCGGTAGACGTCGCCGGTGGACTTCTTGCGTGCGATCAGGTCGGGGCGGCCGTCCCCGGTGAGGTCACCGGGGTACGTGAGCATGTCGTAGGCGTTCCAGCCGGTGCCCAGCGAGACGCGGCTGGCGGTGGGCTTCGGGACGCCGTTGCAGGGGCCGTTGTACCGGTACAGGGTGCCCTTGGTGTTGCGGACCAGCAGGTCGTTGCAGCCGTTGCCGGTCAGGTCGCCGAAGGGGACGTAGGTGTAGCCGGTGTGCCAGCCCTTGGCGTACGTCTTGAGGTGGACGCCGCCGCGGAAGGCGTGTGCGGTGAGCGTCCCGGCCTTGTTGATCGTGTACAGCTCACCGATGCCGTCACGGTTGGTGTCGCGGTGGGCGCCGGTGCCTCCGGTCAGCCACAGGCCGCCTTTCTTGACGTCGCGGTAGGTGGTGTCTCCCGCGCCTCGGACGCTGATGGTCCAGTTGTGCGGGCCGCTCACGGCGGGCTTGCCGTTGGCGTCGCGGCCGTCCCAGGTGGGCGTGATGGACGCGCCCTGGGACTTGCTGCCGTTCACCGTCCGCACGGTACGGCCGAAGCCGTCACGGAGGGTGAGGCGCCAGGCGGTGGCGGGGCGGGAGAGCTGGAGGGTGCTCTCCCAGCGGCGCTTGGCGCCGTACTGGAGGTTCTTGCCGGGAGTGCGGGACTCCAGCACGGTGACCGGCGAGCGCGGAACGGTGACCTGCTTGATCCGGACGCGCTGTGCGGTGTCGACGTAGGCGACGTTTCCGCCGAACCGGTCGACCGTCCATCCCACGCGGCGCTGCGACTTGAGCCGGTTGGCGGGCAGGTCGGCGATCTGCGTGGTCCGGGCGGCGCTGCCGGCGCCCTTGTGGAAGTCGGTCAGCAGGAGCTTGCCCGCGGTGCGGTCGTGGCGGACGAGGAAGCCGTCGCCGAGTAGCGCCTCGCCGGAGGGCACGCTGATGCCGCGTCCCGCCTTGCGGTCCCAGACGCCCGCCTTGCCGGTCGGACCGCAGTTCCAGTAGAGCCAGCGGCCGACGGCCTGGAGTTCCCTGGGGGTGCAGCCGGAGCCGACGTTGATCGTGGCGGAGGTCTTCTTGGTCTTGAGGTCGTAGGAGTTGACGTTCCCGGCGCCGGACACGGGCTTCCACAGCTTGTTGCCCCACAGGGCGCCGGCGGTGACCGACCGGGTGTGGACGACGTGGGAGTCGCCGGGCTGCTCGACGTCGCCGACGTACTGCCGCGCGGGGTCGGTGCCGTTGGCGAGCGTGTAGCGGCCGGCCGTGTCGACGAGGCGCTGCTGGCCGCCGCCCGCCCTGATGTCGGCGTGGGTGTCCGGCGCGCTGGGCACCCGCACGGCGCTACCGGAGGTGAACGCCGTCCGGCCGTTGCCCATGGCGTGCAGTTCCACGCACGCCTCTCCCGACTGGCAGGCGTTGTAGTCGAATCGCAGCGGCCAGCTCGGCACCGGACCGCTCACCGGCCGGCCGTCGGGGGCGAGGTTGTAGTCGTAGAGGGCACGGCCGCCGGTGCCGGGCTTGAACGTCGCGACGGTGAGGCGGCCGGCGGCCAGCGCGAGCCCGTCGACGGGCCCCCGCACCGGCTCCACGCCGTGGATCGTCCGCAGGCCCGGCGCGTCGGCGCCGGCGGAGACCCGGCGTACGGCCCAGTTGTCGGCCCGGGTTCCGCCGATCGCGACCACCGAACCGTCCGGTGCCTGCGCCAGGCGCCGCGCGGCGTGGGTGAGCAGCCGTCGCGGGGTCCCGCCGTCCAACGGCACGGCCCACAGGGGTTGGCCGAGGGCCTTGTCGGGGTACTGCTCGTTGTGCACGACCAGCAGCCAGTTCCCGACCGGGGCGGCCTGGGCGCTGCGGCGGTCGGTTCCGTCCACGGGGGCGGGCAGCGGGACGAGCCGCACCGCCGTGCCCGGGGCCGCGCGGGGCACGAGTACGGCGTTCTCCCACTGCGGGCTGTAGCCGACGATGTGACCGGCCGACAGCACGACGTTCGACGGCAGTGTGCCGCCCAGCTCGGGGAACAGCCGCTGGACCTCGCCCGTGCCGTAGTCGAGGTGGAAGTACGCGTCGGTGGCGGAGTCAACCGCCGGGCGGAACCGGACCACGGCGCCCTTGGCGTCCTGCGCGGCCGCGCGCATCAGCCGCCAGCCCGCGGGGAGACCGGTGAGCGGGCGGGTGACGGTCTCGCCGTCGACAAGGCGCACCAGGTTCAGCGCGGTGACGGACCCGTCCTCGGCTCGTTCGGCGGTCAGTACGCCGTCGGCGACGACGGCGCCGAGGAAGTGCTGGCCCTCCGCCACCGGGACGGCCGTCTCCTGCCCGGTGTCGACGTCGGTGATCACGACCGTGTCCGGCTCGTCCTCCGCCCCCTTGTCGACGCGGTGCGACAGGCCGGGGTGTACGGGGTGGGCCGTGGAGAGGCCTCGCGCCGGAAAGCGGGTCCGGCCGGTGGCGTAGTCGGTCCACTGCTGGCGGTCGACCTCTTCGGTCAGGTGCAGGTAACCGGTCCGGCCCGCGATGAGCGGGTTCACCGTGCGCGGCCGGAAGCGGGCCGAGGCGTCGACGACCGTCTCGTCGGCGGCCACCGGCTGGTCGGCGGCGGCGCCGTTCGCGGTGGCGGCTCCGGTGACGGAAAGCAGCGGCAGACCGACGGCCAGGGCGGCCGTCACCGCGGTGACACCGCGGAGGGTCCTGTTGCGTATGAGGGGGTGGCGAGCCACGTGTGGTCCTCCCCGTGAGGCGTGGAACCGCGCGCGGGTCGGCAACGCGCGGTGGGCGGTGAAGCTGAGGTGTGGTGGAGCAAGGGGGGGGTGGAGCAAAGGGGTGGAGCGAAGAGCTGAGGTCCGCACAGCGGGTTTCGCGGCACGCGGAGGAGGCTGCGGGGAGGTGTGGGGCCCTCTGTGTCGGAACTCCGCGTGAGCGCGAGTGATCCTAGCAGTGAGCTGTCATGCGCCGCGGTCGGCGGCGCGGTGGGCCGGGCGGAGGGCGCCGAGGTAGACGCCGAGCAGGATGAGCGGCGCGCCGAACAGCAGGTAGCCGGTGAGTGGTTCGTCGTCGAGCCAGGCGGAGAGCACGATCGTGACGACGGGCACGAGCACGAAGACGTAGGCGGCGCGGGAGGCGCCCCAGCGGCCGATGACAAACAGGTACAGCACGAACGTCAGCACCGAGCCCGCGACGACGAGGTAGCCGAGCGCCCACCACGTCGCGGCGCGGACGGGCAGTTCCCAGCGGTCGCCGGCCGCGAGGGAACCGGCGAAGAGCGCAACCGCCGCCGCGGTCATTCCGACGGCGTTCATCGTGACCGGGTGGACCTTCGGCAGTCGGCGGACCAGGACGGCGGCCTGGGCGAGGCACAGCACCGCGCCGAGCATCGCCAGCACCGACAACACCGGCACCGCGCTCCGCAGCGGCGCCTGGGTCACCAACGCGACCCCGGCGACGGCGACAAGCGTTCCGGCGACGGCCGCCGGGCGCAGCCGCTCCTGGCGTTGGGCGACGGCGAGCAGCAGCGCGGCGAGCGGTACGAGGGCGAGGATCGTCTGGGTGAGGCCCGCGTGGAGGCGCACCAGCGCGTAGTACGTCAGCGAGAACGTCAGACCGAAGTTCAGCAGCCCGAACAGCACCGCGCCGGCCAGTGCCCGGCCGCGCGGCAGGGCCAGCCGGGAGGCCGCCATGATCAGCAGCAGGAGCACGGCGGCGGCGCCGAACCGCAGGGCCGCCCCCCACAGCGCGTCGAGTTCCCGGTTGCTGAACCGGATGCCGACGGCGTTTCCGCCCGCGAACAGCGCGGCCGCCGCGAAGGCGACGAGGCCGGGCCGGTCGAGGCCACGTTCCATGGCGGCAGGCTAGGCGACCGGCGGGCCCGCGCGGCGCGGCGACACGTCGGCTGCGGACGGGTCAGGCGGGTACCGGGTACGGCCGAGGGCCGGTGACCGACACGGTGGTGTCGGTCACCGGCCCTCGGTGGGTCGGTCGGCTGGCGCCGCGTCAGCCGTTGCGCTTCCAGCGCGGCTTGTCGGCGCGGCGGTCGGCGCCGCCGGCGGGGCGGTCGAACGAGCGCTCGTGGGTGCGGCCACCGGTGCGGTGGTCGTCCCGACGGCCGTACGGGCTGGGGCGGCGCTCGTCGCGGCGGTCGCGGTTGAACGGGCGGTCGGTCCGCTCCCGGTCGCGGCGGAAGCCGCCGCGGTCACCGCGGTCGGTGCGGTCGTACGCCCGGTGCGGACGGTCGCCGTCGCGGCGCTCGCCACGCTCGAAACGGTCACTGCGGTCACCGCGGTCGTTGCGCTCGTTGCGGTCGTTGCGCTCGCCACGCTCGAAACGGTCGTTGCGCTCGAAGCGGTCGCCACGGTCGCCGCGCTCGTCGCGGCGGAACCCGCCGCGCTCGGGGCGGTCGAAGGACCGGCCGCCGCGGTCGGCGTCCCGGCGGAAGCCGCCACGGTCACCGCCGCGCTCGCCGCCGTCGCGGCCGCCACGGCCCGGACGGTCGCCGTCCCGACGGAAACCACCGCGGTCACCGTCCCGACGGAAGCCGCCACGGTCACCGTCCCGGCGGAAGCCGCCACGGTCACCGCCGCGCTCGCCGCCCTCGCGACGGCGCTCCTCGGCGCGGCGCTCCTTCTCCGCGCGGGCCGCTTCCTTGGCCTCCCGGACGGCCGCGGCGGCCTCTTCCTGGGCGAGAGCCTCGGCGCGCTCCTCGGCGGCACGGGCGATGGCCTCGTCCGGGTCCTCGCCGCGCTCGCGGGCGGCGCGACCGGTGAGCTGGTCGGCCTCCTCGCGGAGTTCGGCGGCGCGGCGGCGGGCGCGCTCGAGCTTGCGGGTCAGTTCGGCGACCTCGAGCTCGGCCTGGCGGGCGGTGCCGGAGGCGGCCTCCGCCTGCACCTCGGTGAGCGAGCGGACGCCGGTGATGCGGGCGACCTCGTCGTCGAACAGCTCGCCCCGGCCGATGATGTGGCGCGAGGCGTCGACGCCGGCGTCCTCCATCAGGCGGAAGATCTGCCGCCGCTGGTGCGGCAGGGCCAGCGACACGACGCTGCCCGAGCGGCCGGCGCGCGCGGTGCGGCCGGAGCGGTGCAGGTAGTCCTTGTGGTCTCCGGCGGGGTCGACGTTGAGGACGAGGTCGATGCCGTCGACGTGGATGCCGCGCGCGGCGACGTCGGTGGCGACGAGCACGTTGACCATGCCGTCCTTGAAGTCGGCGAGGGTGCGGGTGCGGGCGCCCTGGGTCATGCCGCCGTGCAGCGCGTCGGCCTTCACGCCGGCCTCGCGCAGCTGCTCCGCGACGCGGTCGGCGCCGAGCTGGGTGCGGACGAACACGATGGTGCGGCCGTCGCGGGCGGCGATCGCGTTGGTGATCGGGGCCTTGTCGCGCGGCTTCACGATGAGGATGTGGTGCGTCATCGTCGTGACCGCGCCCTGCGCCGCGTCGACCTCGTGGCTGACGGGGTCGACGAGGTAGCGCTTGACGAGGGTGTCGATCTCGTTCTCCAGCGTGGCGGAGAACAGCATGCGCTGACCGCCCTCGGGCACCAGGTCGAGGAGTTCGGTGACCTCGGGCAGGAAGCCGAGGTCGGCCATCTGGTCGGCCTCGTCCAGCACGGCGACCTCGACGTCGTCCAGCGAGCACGCCCGGCGGTTGATCAGGTCGCGCAGCCGGCCGGGGGTGGCGACGAGGATGTCGACGCCGCGCTCCAGGGCGGAGATCTGGTTGGCCATGGAGGTGCCGCCGCAGACGACCTTCAGCTTGAGGCCGAGCACGTCGCCGTAGGGCTGGAGCGCGTCGGAGACCTGCATGGCCAGCTCACGGGTGGGCGTGAGGATGATGCCGCGCGGCCGGTGCCGGGCGGTGTTGCCGCCGGCCAGCCGGGACAGGGTGGGCAGGCCGAAGCTGAGCGTCTTGCCGGAACCGGTGCGGCCGCGGCCGAGGATGTCCTTGCCGCGCAGCGCGTCGGGGATGGTGGCGGCCTGGATGGGGAACGGGGTGACGACACCGTTCTGGCCGAGCTTGCGCACGACGGGGTCGGGCAGGCCGAGGGTGCCGAACGTCACCTCGTCGGCGTCGACCTCGTCGGCGTCGACCTCGGCGGCCGGGGCGTCGGACGCCTCGGGGGCGTCGGCGTCGGCGGCCTCGACGAGCTGTTCCGCCGCGTCCCGCTCCTCGACCTCGACCGTCTCGACGGTCTCGACGTCGATCGAGTCGTTCCCGGGCAGGGCGGAGTCAGCAGTGATGACAGACATACGAAATGCGAACCTTCCGGAGTTCATCGGCACGCGCCGCAGACTTCCGTGTTCGCACACAAACCGCCTCAATGCGGTCAGCCACGGCCAAGCAGCAGATACGCGCCACACGGCACGCCAACTCTGGGCGGCCGGGCAAATGGGATCAAACGATCTACCACCATACGCACCACCCCCGGCAGGAGGCAAATCGCCCCTGCCGGGTCGAGCGGCGGCGACCCTAGTCCTCCGGATCGGGGCCGGGGTCGACGGGACCGGGGTCCGGGTCCTCGGAGGGC
>NZ_VJYK02000291.1 GCF_007097205.2 Streptomyces alkaliterrae | reverse complement strand
GGGCGGGCAGATGCGGGGCCGACGCCCTGTCTTTTGTCTATGAGGGGAGGCTACCCAGGGGTTACGTGACCCCCGGGTAGATCACACCAAAGGCTGACCACAACGGGCAAAACGACTCCCTAGCCTTCGGGAATGTCCACAATCGCTCCGCCTGACGGCGTTGTCGCCGCAGGCTCAGAGGCGTCCGGCGCGCCGCCCACGAAGCCGCCGCGCCGCCGCATCCCCGGCATCGACCTGGCCCGGGGAATCGCCGTCATCGGGATGTTCGGCGCGCACACCCTGATGACCGGGGAACTGGGCTGGCACCCGTCCACCTGGGACGCGCTCGTCAACGGCCGCTCCTCGATCCTGTTCGCCACTCTGGCCGGCGTGTCCGTCGCCCTGCTGTCCGGTGGGTCCCGGCCCTACGACGGGGAGGCGCTGCGGGACGCCCGGACGCGCATCCTGGTCCGCGCGGTTCTGCTGCTGGCCATCGGCTCGCTGCTGACGATGCTCGGCTCGATCGCCGTCATCCTCGAGGTGTACGCCGTCCTCCTCGCGGTGAGTGTGCTGTTCCTGCGGTGGCGACCGCGGCGGTTGTTCGTCGGGGCCGCGATCACGGGGGTCTGCGGCGCCGCGGTGGCGTATCTGCTGAACGGCGCGCTGTCCATCTGGGAGATGAGCGCGTACGACGGAGTTGTCGGGATGACGCTCGGCGGCGTGTACCCGGCGCTCGTGTGGATGGCGTTCGTCCTGCTGGGCCTGGGTGTCGGGCGGCTGGACCTCACCGCTCGGCGGGTTCAGCTGCGGCTGGTCGCGGCCGGGCTCGTGATGGCGCTGGCCGGCTACGGCGGCGGCTGGGTCAGCGAGAAGGCGTACGGCGTCGACCGGGTCGTCGTCGACGACCAGTCGGGTTCGAAGGGCTCGGTGAGCGGGTCCTTCGACGACGACGAGGACTTCGAGTTGCCGGACCCGGTTTCGCCGGAGGAGATCGACTTCTCCGGGCTGATGTGCTCCGAGTACGAGGAGGGGTACGTCTCCTGCGAGCCCGAGGAGACGGCGGACGGCGAGGGCGACGGCGGGGGCGAGGAGAGCTTTGGTGAGCTCTTCCGCTCGCTGCCGGAGTCGCTTGCCGGCTGGGAGCCGCACTCGGGTACGCCGTTCGAGGTGGTCGGCTCCTCCGGAGTCGCGCTCCTGATCCTGGGACTCTGCCTGCTGGCGCCGTCGTTCGTCCGGCGTCCGCTCTACCCGGTGGCTGCGGCCGGGTCGATGGCGCTCACGCTGTACGCGGGACACGCCATCGCGCTGAAGATCGCCGCCGACAACGATGTCGAGCAGAGCGCCAAGGGCTTCGCGCTGCTGACGCTCGGCGCGCTCGTCTTCGCGGTCGTCTGGCGGCGGTGGCTCAAGCAGGGACCGCTGGAGCGGCTGCTGACCAGCCTGTCGAAGCGTGCGACGAGGGCGACCGTACGCCACCGAGCCCTCCCGCCCCAGGGCAGCGAGGAGGGCAGCGTGCTCAACTCCCCGGCGACGACCGGTGAGACCGGCAGGTAGGCGGCGCGCCGCGGGGTTCGGGGTGCTGCCGACGGGGAGTCGGCGGCGCCCCGGCGGCGCACGGGTGGCCGAGCCGAGTGCGCAGTCGGCGCCACCCGCGGGGAGGCGGTCTTCCGGCGGCGGATTCCGGCCGCCGGATTCCGGCGGCCCGCGGGGAGCCGTTTCCGGCCAGTCGGCAAAGGGGGCCGAGCCGACGAAGGCGCCAGTCGCCGCAAACCCGTGCACACCAGTCGTCTCGGGAAGCAACGGCAGCACCAACGCCACCCAACGGCACGCACAACGGGACAACTTGGTCTCATCAGGCGGTCGCTACGGGTGGTAGTCGACCACGGGGGCGACAAACGTTCCGAACGACGTGAGCGGAGCCACCCCGGGCGGTCTTCGCGCAGTTGAGCACGGTGGACGGCGGGGGACGGGAGTGAACGATTCCCCCCATCCGGGGCACTACGCTCGGTGATCTGTGCCACATGCGTTCCCACGGGGCCCGGGTGGCGCTAACTTTCCCTTCCATTACACGTCCGCAACCCGGACTTGGCTGTCCCGACGCCGAACAGCTCGTCCCTACCAACGCACTGGAAGGACCCGTCTGTGCACGCTCCACAGAAGAGGAGACGGCGTACCACCGCGGCTCTCGCAGTAGCCGCACTCGCCACCCCCCTCATCATCGCCACCACCGCTTCTCCCGCCGTCGCCAAGGGCAAGCCCAGCGAGGGCGAGAAGCTCGCCGCCCAACTGGTCAAGAAGACCGGCCAGGCCAACGGCATGAAGCACCTGAGGGTGTTTCAGTCCATCGCGATGGCTCATGACAAGAACCGGGCCGCGGGTTCCCGTGGTCACGAGCTCTCCGCGCGGTACGCCGGCACGCTGCTGAAGGCGGCCGGCTACAAGGTGACGTACCAGGACTTCGACTTCGTGTACCGCGAGACGGTCGCGGAGAAGCTGAAGGTCCTCTCCCCCGAGGAGCGGGACGTCGCCATCAAGCTGATGACGTACACCAAGAGCACTCCGAAGGGCGGTGTCGAGGCGGAGGTCGCCGAGGTGCCGAGGCACCCCGAGGGCCTGACCGGCTGCTCCGCCGACGACTTCGCGCCGGAGGACTTCACCGGCAAGGTCGCGCTGATCCAGCGCGGCGGCTGCACCTTCGCAGACAAGCAGGCCAACGCCGCCAAGGCCGGCGCGGTCGGCGCCGTCATCTACAACAACACCGCGGGCGAGCTGAACGGCACGCTCGGTGACGCCGACGCCGCGAAGATCCCGACCGGCGGCATCAGCAAGGAGCACGGCGACGCGCTCTCCGCCGAGGTCGCCAAGGGCACGGTGAAGGTCAACCTGGAGCTGATCGAGTTCCAGGAGACCCGTACCACCCCGAACGTGATCGCCGAGACGCCCACCGGCGACAAGAACAACGTCGTGATGGTCGGCGCGCACCTGGACTCCGTCACCGACGGCCCGGGCATCAACGACAACGCGTCGGGCTCGGCGGGTGTCCTGGAGACGGCTCTCCAGTACGCCAAGGCCACCAAGCTGAACCACCACAAGCCGCACAAGAAGCAGCCGAAGAACCAGGTGCGCTTCGCGCTGTGGACGGCGGAGGAGATCGGCCTCCAGGGTTCGGAGCACTACGTCGAGAACCTGTCGGAGAAGGAGCGCGAGAACATCGCGCTGTACCTGAACTTCGACATGATCGCGTCGCCGAACTACGGCCTCTTCGTCTACGACGGTGACGACTCCGACGGTGAGGGCGCCGGCCCGGGCCCGGACGGGTCCGCCCAGATCGAGTACAAGATCAACAAGTTCATCAAGTCTCGGGGCGAGCAGCCGCGCGGCACGGACTTCAGCGGCCGTTCGGACTACGGCCCGTTCATCGCGGTCGGCATCCCCTCGGGCGGCACCTTCACCGGCGCCGAGGGCGTCAAGACCGAGGAGCAGGCCAAGCTGTGGGGCGGTAAGGCGGGCGTCGCGTACGACGAGTGCTACCACCAGGCGTGCGACGACATCAACAACGTCGACAAGAAGGCCTTCGACATCAACATGAAGGTCATCGCCCACACGGTCGGCCACTACGCGTGGGACACCGGCAGCCTGCAGGACGAGGTGCCCTTCGCTCCCACGAGCGGCGGCACCGGTAGCGGCGGTGGTCTGCACGAGCACCACGACCACGACGAGCCGGACGCCAAGTGAGTCGGTTGTCGCGGCGGCCGCTGAGAGCGGGCTGACGTGACGGAGGGCGGGTACGGGGCCTTGGCGGGCCCGGTACCCGCCCTTCCGGCCTCGCACGCGGACACTTTCGGGGGAAAGCCGGTGAGGCTTCCCCAGGGCGAGAGGACCGTTTTCGGCGGTACGTCCTGGTTCAGGGCCGCCCGTCGAGGCTGCGATCGCCGCCCGGCGCCCGGTAGGCTTTCCGTGTGATCTTCAAGCGAATCGGTAACGGTCGGCCTTACCCGGACCACGGCCGGGACAGCACCCGCCAGTGGGCTGACGTCGCCCCGCGTCCGGTGCGCCTGGATCAGCTCGTCACCACCAAGGGCCAGCTGGACCTGGAGACCCTGCTCGCCGAGGACTCCACCTTCTACGGGGACCTCTTCGCGCACGTCGTGAAGTGGCAGGGCGACCTGTACCTGGAGGACGGGCTGCACCGCGCCGTCCGCGCGGCCCTCCAGCAGCGGCAGGTGCTGCACGCCCGGGTGCTGGAACTGGACTGAGCGAAGACCTCGCTGGGACCGGTGCCTCTCTGGCACCGGCACCCTCGCACGGGCCGGCGACGAGCCCTGCCGAAGGGCGCCCGGAAAATCCCTTTTTGCGCCTTCCGGGTTACCGGCACCCCGATCGGTTGATCAGCTTGTAGGCATGTTTCGCGCCCGGGGATACGCTGCGGCTATGAGCATGCTGACTCCCCCCGGCATGGGCGGCAAGTACCGGATCACCGGCAGCCGGTACCCGCGCATGCGACGGTCGAAGGGCCGTCGCAGATTCCTCCTCGGCACGGCGGCCACGGCCGTCGTCCTGGCCCTCGCCCTGGTCGGCTGGGGTGTCGTGCAGCTCGTCGACGTGTTCACCGGAAGCGATACCAGCCGGGCGACCGCCGGTCGCTCGTCCGACCAGGACTGCAAGGCCAGCGTGCCGGTCGCCGACGCCGAACCGCTGAAGCTCCCCGATCCGGCGGCCATCACCGTGAACGTCTACAACGCGACCGACCGGACCGGGCTGGCCAAGGACACCGCCGAGCAGTTGGAGAAGCGCGGCTTCCGCATCGGCGCCGTCGACAACGCGCCGGAGGAGCTGGACAAGAAGGTGAAGGCACCGGGCCTGCTGCTCGGCACCCCGAAGTCCGAACGGGACGGCGCGCTCGCCGTGCTCGGCGCGCACCTGGCGAAGGCCGAGACGAAGACCGACCGGGCCCGCGAGGGCGACGCCGCGAAGAGCGTGGACCTCGTCCTCGGCGACGGCTACCGCAAGCTCACAGCCCCGGCGGCGGCCGCCCGCGCCCTCACCGCGCTCGCGAACCCCGGCCCGTCGGCCTCCCCCTGCGAGTGACGGAGCCCGCGCGACGACGGTGGTACGGCCCCTGGGCCGCGGTGTGGGGCGGCCCAGGGGCCGCCCCACACGGGTCTCAGCCGGCCGAGCCGTACATCCGGTCCCCGGCGTCGCCGAGGCCCGGCACGATGTAGCCGTGCTCGTCCAGCCGCTCGTCCACGGACGCCGTGACGACGGTGACCGGCGCACCGGCCAGCTCCCGCTCCATCAGCTCCACGCCCTCGGGCGCGGCGAGCAGGCACAGCGCGGTGACGTCGTCCGCACCCCGGTCGATCAGCTCCCTGATCGCCGCGACGAGGGTGCCGCCGGTGGCCAGCATCGGGTCCAGCACGTAGACCTGACGGCCGGAGAGGTCGTCGGGCATCCGGGTGGCGTAGGTGGTGGCCTGCAGCGTCTCCTCGTCCCGGATCATGCCCAGGAAGCCGACCTCCGCGGTCGGCAGCAGCCGGACCATGCCGTCGAGCATGCCCAGGCCGGCCCGCAGGATCGGCACGACCAGCGGCTTGGGGTTGGAGAGCCGGACTCCGGTGGTCTCGGTGACCGGCGTCCGGATGTCCACCTGTTCGGTGCGCACATCGCGGGTGGCCTCGTACGCGAGCAGGGTCACCAGCTCGTCGGCGAGGCGCCGGAAGGTCGGCGAGTCGGTGCGCTCGTCGCGCAGTGTGGTCAGTTTGTGCGCCACCAGCGGGTGGTCGACGACATGGGTCCGCATGACTTCGACAGTAGCCGAGCAGGATGGATGCACCCGGCACACGGGTGGCGCGAAACCGCTGGTCCGGGGCAGAGTGGTCTGATACGCCGGAGGTGAGGCCTATGTCCGACCTGAAGGGTTCGAGCGGTCGACGGCGGGTCGGCCGGGGCGCTGACGCCCTCGTGTCCGCCGAGTCGGAGGCGCCGGTCGAGGCGGTGTCGCCGGACGCCGGGCTGTGCGAGGGCACGGTGGACACGGACCGGCTGCGGCGCCGGGCCCGGTTCCTCCGCGAGCTGAGCGAGGCACAGGCGCTGCGGGAGCGGGTGCAGCCGCGCCGCGCCCGGGTGGCCAGACTGCGTCAGCAGATGCGGATGCGTACGTTCCGTTGGTGAAGGTCGGAAAACCTCCCCGGGCCGTCCGGGGGACACATCCGGCCGAACCGCAAACACACGCCCGACGCACGCCCGAAGACCCCTCGCCCACGCCAGGTTTCTGTCACGATTCCGAGTGAGCGGGGCACCTGCCTCACCGCCCCTCCTTTGCTCACCCGGGAACTCAGGCAACCAGTGGGAGATTCACGGTGTACTTCGCCGCACTTCTCGCGCACAGCGCCGACGGCTGGCAAGCGAGCGACACAGAACTCGACGACGTGGAGACCCTGACCGACCTCGCCGACCTGGCCCGCGAAGCGGCGCACGGGGACGAGACGGTACTGGTCTGCATCGAACAGGACGGCGCCTGGTTCGGCGTCGTACGGGTGGACGGCGAGGAGGAGGACCCGCGCGTCTTCGTGTCCGACGCCGCCGCCGCGTCCCGGAGCGCCTACGGCGAGCTGCTGCTCACCGACGAGGTGCTGGGCCGCGACCCGAAGGCACCGGAGGACTACGACAGCCTCGTCGACCTCGACGGCACCGAGGAGGGCGAGCCCGATCGCGGCGACGACGAGGACACCGACGCGCCGGGCTCGGCGGAGGCGGTGCCGGCCGGGCCGGTCGGCGACGCCGCGCTGCTCGACGACCTGGGCATCGACGAGAAGGGCGTGCTGTCGCTCAGCCCGGACGAGGCGCTCAGCGAGATCGCGGACGTGCTGGGCTGTACGGACGTACTGGAAGCCGTCAGATGATCCGGTGGGCCGTGCCCGCGCGGCACGGCCCACAAACCCCCTCCCCGCCCCGAACCTCCGGCGTA
>NZ_VJYK02000290.1 GCF_007097205.2 Streptomyces alkaliterrae | reverse complement strand
CTCGCTCCCCCGCCCGGCGACCGCCGGACCGGACGCCCCGAGCAACATCCCGACCGGCAACGCGAGCGCCGCGAGGAGCAACAACACGCCGCGCGGGCCGATCACGTCGATCAGTAGGCCGGCTCCCGCCAGGGCGAGCATCCGAGCCGCCCCCGTCATCGCGGAACTCGCGGCGATCACCCGCCCCCGCAGCGCATCCGCGGTAATGCGCTGCCGCGTCGTGGCCACCACCACAAACGCCAGCGCCGACGCTCCGTCGAGCACCAACACCACCACCGCGAGCCACAGCGGGTCGGCCAACAAGGCAAGCGCGCCGGCAGCAGCCCCGTTGACGACAAGCACCACCGCCAGCAACACCTGCCACCGCTCGACATCAAGGAATCTCGCCAGCAGGAGGCTGCTGACCAGTCCTCCGACCCCGGCAGCCGAAACCACAAGCCCGATCGTCAGGGGTGCGAGCCGCCGAGTGCGCCGCAGTCGTGCTCGCTTGATCGTGGAGGCACGGTCTTCCATGCTGCTCTGGCCTCGAATGACCGACCTCCGGGGTGTTCCGTTGCTCGCCTTCAGCTGACCGGTTGGAGCTGGTGGGGTCAGGGGAGGTGGGGTGCGATCACTCTGAGCGGCACCCAGCCGCACGAACTTGTCTGCATGTAGCGCGGGTTGCGTCTGTCGCAGTTCCACTTTTGCCTCGCTGCGCATAAGACGTTGATCATCCGATGTTAACGTTCTGCACTCACGCCCACACGGTGTGTACGTACGGGGGGATCGTCGCTAGACGTCTCCGGAACGCCTCGAGAACCGAAGCACTGGAGGAAAGCTTCATGCACGCAGAACGCGGGCACATTGCCACCAGGGCCGACCGCCGTCCCACCGGACGAACAAGCCTGGTCGCAACAGTCCTGTCCGGCCTGCTTGCCGCCGTACTGATGGTGGCCGCCATCCCCGGGACGGCTGCCGCTTCCCAGGCGGGGGCCCAGGGGGCCACGGGCGGGATCCAGATCGACTGGACTGCCGAGTGCAGTGACGGCCTGATAACCGTCGAAGGGGAAAAGGTCACCGTCGCCGAGGTGCTGGCTCAGGACGCCGACGCCCAGCGCCGCTATACGCGCCTCATGGCCAGCGACACCGTCGTGGCGCAGCTCTGGTCCACGGGGGCGGAGTCGCAGGCGGATGTCGAGGAGATGGCCGGCATGCTGGCGCTCTCCTTCGGGACCGACGAGGGAGTCCAGGAGTTCATCGCGAGCACTGGCAAGCACACCAGTGACATGCTGGCGCTGAAGACGACGTGGCCTTGGCAGCTGAAGTGCAACAAGGCGCGCGCCGCGTACGCCCTCTACCAGGGGATGGGGACCGGAATCTGCGGTGGCCTGACCGTGGCTTCGGGTGGCCTGGCGCTGGTCGTCTGCAACCTGCTCAAGAGCGCGGCGGGCGGCAAGGTCAACTGGAACAGCGTGTGCTGATCTAGCCGTTACCTCGGGTGGGTGGCGTATCCGCGCCACCCACCCGTCGCAGACAGAAACCGAGACTCCCAAGGAGGGGCACCTTGTTGACCTTGCTGTTCGGCCGAATCCGCAGCCGCCAGCACTTCCTGTGGGCGTCGGCGGCGGCCGTGCTCGGCACCGTGGCCTTCCTTCTCCTCATGGGCCTGTCCGGCTGGACCGGTGACTACCCCGCGCATCAGGTCGTCCTCTCGACCCTTGCGGTGGCAGCGGTCGAGACCGTCGGATTCCTCTTCGCCTACGTGTTCCTCCGGGAACGCTGGCAGTCGTAGGAACCTGCTCCCAGAGCGTTGAGCATCAGGCGTCGTCCGGGCTGACTCAGAGATGGCACGGCGGTCGACGGTGTGCCATCGTCCTGGACAGGCGCGTTGGAGAGGAGCTTCCGCAGCGGGCGGTCCGGGCTGCTGGTGCTCTGGCCGGGAACGTTCGCTGGGTCGGCGGAACAGGACGAGATACCTGAACCGTTCGGTAATGTTCGTTCGGGGAGTACCCGAAGGGCTACTGCCTGGTGGCAAACGGCAGCCGCAGTTGTAGGCGACGTCCCACGACCACGGACGTAACCACGGCCTTGCGGCCCCCGTTGCCGGCGGAAGGGCCACGAGGCGGACGGGGGAACATCGATGACGGCCACTCACGCTTTGGCCGGGGTTGGGAGCAGCCCGCCGCCCGGGAGCGACACGGTCATCGACGTACGGGATCTGCGGATGCGCTACCGCGGCCAGGACGTGTTGAAGGGTGTCGGCTTCACGGCCCGGCGAGGCGAGGTCGTCCTGCTGCTCGGTCCTAACGGCGCGGGTAAGACGACCACGATCGAGGTCCTGGAAGGCTTCCGGATGCGCTCGGCCGGAGACGTGGCCGTTCTCGGCACCGATCCGGCGCGCGGGGACGAACGGTGGCGTGCGCGCCTGGGCATCGTGTTGCAGTCCTGGCGCGACCACGGGAAGTGGCGGGTCCGGGAACTGCTCGCTCACCTCGGCTCGTACTACGCGCCGTACTCCACCGCCCTCGTGCGGCGGCCATGGGACGTGGACGAGCTCCTCGCCGCGGTGGGGCTGACCGAGCAGGCGGACAAGCGGGTCGGAACTCTGTCCGGCGGGCAGCGCAGGCGCTTCGACGTGGCCGTCGGCATCGTGGGCAGGCCCGAGGTGCTGTTTCTGGACGAGCCGACGGCGGGTCTGGACCCGGAGGCGAGGAACGAGTTCCACGGCCTGGTACGCGGGCTGGCGGACGAGAACACCACTGTTCTGCTGACCACGCACGACCTCGCCGAGGCGGAGAGGCTCGCCGACCGCATCCTCATCCTGGCCGGTGGCCGGATCGTCGCCGACGGCTCGGCGGAGGAGCTGTCGCGCCAGGCGTCGGCCGAGGCCACCGTGCGCTGGACACGGAACGGGCAGCCCTTCGAGGAAGCGACAGCCGAACCCACCCGGTTCGTCCGCCGGCTGTTCGAGGAGCACGGCGAGGCGATCGGAGGGCTGGAGGTGCGCCGGGCGAGCCTGGAGGACACCTATCTGACGATGGTGCGGGAGCTGGAAGCGGGGAGCGTCCCCGAGGAGCGAGCGGTGCACGCTTTCGAGGAGGGATCTCGATGAGCCCGGTGTGGTACGCGGCGGTGGTAGGAGTGCGACGCGGCTGGACGGAACTTCGGCAGACCTTCACCACCGGCCAGGACGTGTTCGGCTACGTGATCTGGACGGTCCTGCTCCTCGTGCCGCTGTTCCTGCTCAGGGACAGTCCACTTGAGGGTGCCGGCATCTCGGCCGGCGCGTTCATGCTGCCGAGCATGCTGGGGATGACACTCGCCTTCACCGGAATGATGACCACCGCGCAACTCCTCGCGACCGAACGTGAGGACGGCACCCTGCTGCGGGCCAAGGCCGTGCCCCACGGCATGGTCGGCCACCTGGTCGGCAAGATCATCATGGTGTCCGGGACGGCTCTCGCCTCCATGGCACTCCCCTTCGCCGTGGGCGTGTTCCTGGTGGACGGGGTCGCCCGAGAGGGTGGCGGCGCGTTGCTGACGCTGGTGTGGGTGGTGCCGCTGGGTCTCCTGGCCACCCTGCCGATGGGCGCTGTCATCGGCTCACTCGTCAGCAGTCCGCGCACCGTCGGGTTGCTGATGCTCCCCGTGATGGGACTCGTCGCGATCTCCGGCATCTACTTCCCTCTGTCAAAGCTGCCCGAGTGGCTGCAGATCATCGGGCAGATCTTCCCCGTCTACTGGCTCGGCCTTGGTCTCCGCTCGGCGCTCCTGCCCGCCGAGGCGGTGGCCGCCGAGATCGGCGACTCCTGGCGGCATCTGGAGACTGCGGGCGTGCTGGGCGCCTGGACCGTTGCCGGCCTGCTCCTCGCACCGTCCGTCCTGCGCAGGATGACCCGCCGCGAGTCCGGGGCCGCGATGGCGGAACGACACCGGAAGGCGATGCAGCGGATCGGCTAGTGACGCGCCGGGGATACCGGCCCGGCTCCCGGTCAGGACACGTCGGCGCGCGCTCCGAGCGAAACGGCTGCGTCGCTGAGGCGAGTGGGCCCCGGGCACCGTACGCCCTTACAGATCGAACAGACTCTCCTGGAAGTTGTCGACGACATCCCGTCGTGGGTAGAACAGGCCCAGTAGTAGAAACGTCTTGGGGCGGGCCGCGACGTTGCCGACAAAGCAGTGCACGGCCTTGTCCGGAGAGACCATCCGGTCGAACCAGCGCTCACGGAGCTTGTCCTCCACGGCGTCCGCTCCGTACTGGCGAAGGAACTTGCGGTACGACTCGCCCGCCTCCCAGTCCCTCAGCCCCATATCGTGGCCGCCGCATTCCCGATCCGCACATCGGAAGCTGTACCGGAACTCAAGTGGCACCCACTCCAGCTGGCGAAGGTCCTGATCGAGTAGATCCAACTGATCGGCCAAGGCCGCCTTCGAAGCGGGCCAGGGCTCGGCAGGAGCGAAGCGGAAGCCCGTGACCTCAGCTGGACGGAAGACGCCGAGCGATGTGCCCCGAACCTCTTGGTCCCGCTTTATGGAGCACAGGGACGGTGCTACGAGAGGCCGAACATACGAGAAGCGTTCACGCCAGCCGTCCGCTGTCCCGAGGCGCTCGATGACCTTGAGGGTCTGCAGATTGGGGCGCAATCTCTCGGGACGGCGGTCCCCATGATGTCGCTGCACGTCGACCTCGACGATCGAGTACTTGGCGAACTGGCTTTCTTCGTTCAGCAGCCGGAACGGAACCGGGAAGAGCCGCACATGCTGGGGCGCACCCTGGTCGAGCCGTATGCCAGCCACGCAGCTCGTCTCTCGGTACCTCGTGGACAGTTCCGGATAGGTCTTGACCGTGATCATGATCCGCGCACGCTGCCAGTTCCCCGATCCCATGGCTCCCCCTCCACTGATCTCCCGATCCGATTGGAGGAGAGGCATGCGCCACCGGCAAGGGCGCGTTCAGGGGCGAGGGACGAAATCAGGCCAGGGGGATGACGGGCACTGCGGCCCGCTTGCGGACCGTGTCCAGAACGACCTGCCGGTGGCAGCGGCTCTCGTCCTTCTCGAAGCACAGGACCGCGACCCGGGACTGCCGGGCGTGCTCCGCCAGGCGCTCAAGATCCGTTTGCGCCTCCTCGGACCGCAGCACCCCGCGGAACCGAGCCCGGCCCACGTCGAGCCGGCCGTCCCAGAACGGTGCCCGGTTCTCCTTGGGGTTGCCCAGACCGCGAAGGTGGGTGTACTCGATGCCGGCCTCGGCAAGTGCTTCCCCGAGGCGGGTCTTGCTGAAGCCCTTCTTACGACTGATCGGCGTGAGTCGTACGTCCGCCACGACATCGATACGGCTGTCGAGGAGAGAGGCGACGAACGAGTCGATGTCCCTGCCTTCGTACCCAGCGGACCAGAGGCCGGGGGTGACCGTGGTCTCCCGGAAGAGCTCATCGAGGGAGACTTCCAGAGCCTCGGCGACCGCTCCGACGGCGAAGAAACCTGGCTGGATCGCTCCACCGCTCTCCAGGCGGGCCAGCGTTCCTGGGGCGATGCCGGACTCCTTGACGAGCCGCTCCCGCGTCCACCCACGGGCCTCCCGCAGCACACGGACCCGGTGGGCGAGTGCTCGGGCGTGGTCGTGGGGACGCACTGCGTGATGGCTTGCCATGTGTCGTGATCCTAATGGCGGTTGAGACAGGTGGGCATGGTGTTCCCGGCCGACTATGGGGTTGGCTTCGCGAACGCGTAGGTCCGAGCGCCCCCAGCTGCCGCACTCCAGTCGTCCTCGCCAGGCACCCTCTGGGAGAAGCCGACCAAGATCTTCTCGGCTTTCTCCCAAACGATCTCCGGGAACCACTCAGGGGCCTGACCCGCTGTGCGGATCAGGCCCCTGACCTGGTGTTTCTTCAGTCGGGGTGGCGGGATTTGAACCCACGACCTCTTCGTCCCGAACGAAGCGCGCTGCCAAGCTGCGCCACACCCCGAAGCAACGAGCATTACTTTAGCCCACGCTCGCGCTGAGGCGAAATCCGGTTTTGATCGGGTCAGGGGCGGCGCTCGGTGAGGGTGAGGAGGGTGGCCTCCGGGGGGCAGGCGAAGCGGAAGGGGTAGTAGCGGTTGGCGCCGCAGCCGGCGGAGACGTGGAGGTAGGCGCGGCGGTCGCCGACGCGGTGGTCGGTCAGGCCGCTGACGCGGCGGGTGTCGAGGTCGCAGTTGGTGACGAGGGCGCCGTAGAAGGGGACGCGGAGCTGGCCGCCGTGGGTGTGGCCGGCGAGGATCAGCGGGTAGCCGTCGGCGGTGAAGGCGTCGAGGGCGCGCAGGTAGGGGGCGTGGACGAGGGCGAGGGAAAGGTCGGCGTCCGGGTCGGGGCCGCCGGCTACCTCGGCGTAGCGGTCGCGCTTGATGTGGGGGTCGTCGAGGCCGGTGAAGGCGAGGTCGCCGTGTTCGAGCTTGAGACGGCCGCGGGCGTTGGAGAGGCCGACCCAGCCGGCGGCGTCGAAGGTGTCCCGCATGGGTTCCCAGGGGAGGTGGACGGCGCCGACGACCGGGGGGTTGCCGTTGAGGCCGTGGCGGCCGGATGCCTTCTCGAAGAGGTAGCGGGCGGGGTTGCGCGGCGTGGGGCCGTAGTAGTCGTTGGAGCCGAAGACGTAGGCGCCGGGGAACTCCAGGAGGGGGCCGAGCGCGTCCAGCAGCTCGGGGACGGCCTCGGGATCGGAGAGGTTGTCTCCGGTGTTGACGACGAGGTCGGGGCGGAGGCCGGCGAGGTGCTGGAGCCAGCGGCGCTTGCGGTCCTGCCCGCTGACCATGTGGATGTCGGAGACCTGGAGGACTCGCAGCGGTTTCATGCCGGGCGGCAGGACCGGGACGGTGATCCGCCGGAGCCGGAACATGCGGGGTTCGATGACCGCCGCGTATCCGACGCAGGCCGCGCCAAGTGCCGTCAGGCTGAGGGGGACTCCGTATCGCGCACGCATCCGTCCATGGTCGCAGAAGGGGCGGGGG
>NZ_VJYK02000029.1 GCF_007097205.2 Streptomyces alkaliterrae | reverse complement strand
CCTACGACGGGGCGTGGCGGGGAGGGGTGTCGGGTTCGCGCTCCGGTTCGTTGGCGCGTAGGTCGGCCAGCAGCTCGGCCTGGCCCGCGAGTACGCCGGAGAGGATGCCGCGCGCGACCCTCAGCAGTTCGGCCACCTGCGGGCTGGTCAGCGAGTAGTAGACGTTCGAGCCCTCCTTGCGGGTCGCCACGAGGTTGGCTCGGCGCAGTACGGCCAGCTGCTGGGAGAGGTGTGCGGGCTCGATGCCGACTTCGGGCAGCATCTCGGCCACCGCGTGCTCCCGCTCGCTCAGCAGCTCGAGCACGCGGATGCGGGCGGGGTGGCCCAGCGTCTTGAAGAACTCGGCCTTGAGCTGGTACAGCGGCGCGCTCACCGGAACCGCCTCCGCAGGACCGGGCTGTGTGCCGCGCGGTGTCGCCACCCGTCGCCTGCCACCTCGGTCGTCACCTCGATCGTCGTCTCTGCTGTCACCACGGTCGTCGCCATGAGTCCCATCCTCACCCGTCGGCCTCCGAGCGGTGACCTCGGCCCACGAACGCCGCCGGCGGTGGCCGCCCCGCGGGGGCGCGGACCTCCCGCGGGGGTGTCGTGGTCAGTGGGTGGAGGTGTCGGGGGTGGGCCAGTTGGTGGTGCGCCAGTGGCGGCCGGTCGCGGTCCACGCCTGGTGCGCGGCGAGGGCCGCGGGGAGGTCGTGGTGGACGGGGATGGTCGGGCCGGTCTCGTCGGGTACGAGGGAGCCGTCGGCCGGGATCGCGGCCAGTTCCAGTGCGCGGCCGCGGTCGGCCAATCGGCCGGCTGCTGCGCGGATCGCGAGCTGGCCTTCGGCGGACCAGCCGTGCAACTCGGTCAGGTCGAGGATGACCGGGCCGCTGCCACGCGCCACCACCCAGCCGACCGCGCCGGTGAACCGTGCCGCCGCGCGCACTCCCAGGAATCCGGCGACGGAGAGGACGCCGAGGTCCCCGCGGTCCTCGTAGTGCCATTCGATCGTCATGTCACCGTCTCTCTCGTCGACTGGGGGCCGCCGGGCAGGAGACCGGTGTCTTCCAGGTGGCGGCGGGCGGCGGCGATGGCCTCGGGGGTGGTACGGAACTCGCGGCCTTCCGACCGGAGGAGTTCCAGCGTGCCGGTGGAGTCCAGGACCTGCCGCTGCGTGTCCCGTACGCCGGAGGTCAGTACGACGATGCCGCGCCTGTTCAGCTTCTCGACCGCGTCCTTGAGCACCAGGGCGCCGGTGGCGTCGATGGTCGTGACCCGGGACATGCGCAGGATGACCACGTGGACGTCGGCCACCTCGGACAGCTCCAGCAGGAAGCGGTGGGCGGCGGCGAAGAACATCGGCCCGTCGATGCGGTAGGCGACGATGTGCTCGGCCAGGAGGCGGCGTTCCTCCTCGCTGTGCTCGCCCGGCAGGTCGGGCAGGAGGTCCACCTGGTCGAGTCGGGCCTGCTTGGCCACGGCCCGCAGGGCCAGCGCCCCGGCCACCAGGAGGCCGAGGATCACGGCGTAGACGAGGTCGAGCAGTACGGTTGCGACAGCGGTGAGGACGAGGGTCAGTGCGTCCGAGCGGGTCGCCTTGGCCATCACCCGGAGCGAGCCGACCTCGACCATGCGGATGGCGGTGGCCAGCAGCACACCGGCCAGCGCCGCCAGCGGGATCTTCGAGACAAGTGGTGCCGCCGCGAACACGATCACGGCGAGTACGGCGGCGTGGGTGAGGGCGGCGAGTCGGGAGCGGGCGCCGGTGCGCACGTTGACCGCGGTGCGGGCGATCGCGGCCGTGGCCGGCACGCCGCCGAAGAGCGGTGCGGCCAGGTTCGCCACGCCCTGGCCGAACAGTTCGCGGTCGGGGTCGTGCCGCTGGCCCACGGTCATCCCGTCCGCGACGGTCGCGGACAGCAGCGACTCCAGCGCGGCGAGCGCGGCCACCGCGACCGCGGGCGCCAGCAGTGAGGACAGCGCGCCCACGTCGAGGAAGGCCAGCGAGGGCGCGGGCAGCCCGGCGGGGAGGTCGCCGATGGGTGCGGCGTCGTCCAGGTGGAAGAGCTGCGCGACGACGGTGGCGGTGATCACGGCGATGATCGAGAACGGTACGCCGGGCCGCCAGCGCGCCCCGGCGAGCATTGCGGCCGCGACTCCGACGGCCAGGGCGAGGGCGGTCCAGTTCGGCGTCGTCGTGAACGCCCGGACGGCGTGCCAGGCGACGGTGAGCACCCGCTCGCCGTCCGCCTCGGCCACGCCCAGCGCGCTCGGGATCTGCTGCAGGGCGATCACGCAGGCGATGCCGAGGGTGAAGCCCTCCACGACGGGGGCCGGCACGTACCGCATGTATCTGCCGGCCCGCAGCAGCGCCAGCGCGATCAGCAGGACGCCGGCGATCAGCCCGACGGTGAGGACTCCACCGGGTCCGTACTGGGCGACGATGGGGACGAGGACAACGGTCATGGCCCCGGTCGGGCCGGACACCTGGAGGTTCGAGCCGCCGAAGACGGCGGCCAGCGCGCCCGCCACGACCGCGGTCGCCAGGCCGGCCTCCGCGCCGAGCCCGGAGGAGACCCCGAAGCCGAGTGCGAGCGGCAGCGCGACGATCGCCACTGTCAGCCCGGCCAGCAGATCCCGGCGGGGGTCGCGGGCCATGGCGGTGAGGTCGCCGCGTGTGGGCAGCAGAAGGCGAATCGGGCCCCACATCCGGCCGGTGGTGGAACTCACTTCGCCGCGACCTCGGATTCCCGCAGCGCGGTCAGCAGCTCGTGCCGGCCGGTCAGCACCTCGGTGAGGATTCGGCGTGCCGATCCCAGCAGGTCGGCGACGTCGCCGCCGGCCAGCTGGTAGACGACCGTGGAGCCGTTCCGCCGGGAGGTGACGATCCCGGACCGGCGCAGGACGGCGAGCTGCTGGCTGAGGCTGGAGGGCTCCACCTCGATGCGGTCGAGCAGCGCGCGCACCGGTGTCGGCCCGTCCTGGAGGAGCTCCAGAACCCGGATGCGCACGGGGTGCCCCAGCATCCGGAAGAACTCGGCCTTGGCCTGGTACAGCGGCACCGACACGCCTTGCGACCTCACTCACCTTGTCGATGGACCTCGATAGAACAGCATGTAAGCAATTGCGAAATTTCGCAAGTCGTTAGCTGGGCGCTAACCTGGAGGGGTGAACGAGAATCCGCCGCCCTGTCCGAAGTGCTCCTGCGAGTACACCTATGAGATGAACGCCCTGGTGGTGTGCCCCGAGTGCGCCCACGAATGGGTGCCCTCGGAGGCGGAGGCGGCCGGCGGCGCGCCCGAGGAGCGGGTCGTCAAGGACTCGGTGGGCAACGTGCTGCGCGACGGCGACGACGTGACGGTGGTCAAGGCCCTCAAGGTCAAGGGCAGCCCCTCCGGTATCAAGGCCGGTACGAAGGTGCGGGGCATCCGGCTTGTCGACGGGGTCGACGGCCATGACATCGACTGCAGGATCGACGGCTTCGGAGCCATGCAGCTCAAGTCAAGCGTCGTGAAGAAGGCCTGACCCGGGCGGCGTTCAGGGCAGTACCCGAACGGGTTCGCCCCTCAGGTAGGCGTTGATGTTCTCGACGGCCTGGCCGTAGTACGTCCGGTAGTTGGCCTCGGAGACGTAGCCCAGGTGCGGGGTGGCCAGCAGTCGCGGCGCGGTGCGCATGGGGTGGTCGGCGGGCAGCGGCTCGACGTCGAAGACGTCGACGCCCGCCCCGCCGATCCGCCCGTCGCGCAGCGCGGTGAGCAGGGCGTCCTGGTCGACTAGCCCCGCGCGGGAGGTGTTGACGAGGTACGCGGTCGGCTTCAGCAGAGCAAGTTCGCGTTCGCCGATGACGCTTCGGGTGCGCTCGCCGAGTACGAGGTGCAGGGAGACGAAGTCGCTCTCGCGGAGCAGGTCGTCCTTGGAGGGGGCGAGTCGCACGCCGACCTCGTCGGTCCGTGCCCGGGTGAGGTTCTGGCTCCAGGCCGTCACCTCCATGCCGAAGGCGAGGCCGATGCGCGCGACCCGGGCGCCGATCTTGCCCAGGCCGAGCAGCCCGAGGCGGCGGCCGTGCAGATCGGCACCGACGGTGGACTGCCACGGCCCGCCGCCGCGCAGCGCGTTGTTCTCGGTGACGATGCCCCGGGCCAGGCCGAGCAGCAGCGCCCAGGTCAGCTCGACGGGCGGGGTCTGGGAGCTCTGGGTGCCGCACACGGTGACGCCGTTGCGCGCCGCGGCCGCGTAGTCGATCACCGAGTTGCGCATGCCGGAGGCGACGAGTAGGCGGAGCCGGGGCAGCCGGTCGAGGAGGGAGGCGGGGAAGGGGACGCGCTCCCGGAGGGTGACGACGATGTCGAAGTCCGCCAGGCTGAGCGCCAGTTGGTCCTCGCTGTCGACGTGCTCGGCGAAGCTCACGACCTCCACCCGGTCCTGGACGGGGCCCAGTCGGCCGTCGTGGTGGCGACCTTCTGGAAGTCGTCGAGTACGGCACAGCGCAGCCGCATGGTGTTCCTCTCGGTCGGGCGCAGGGGCGCAGGGGCGCAGGGGCGCTCGGTCAGCCGGTGAAGCCGCGCTCGCTCAGGGCTTTTTCGATGCGGGCGCGGTGGTCGCGTTCCCAGGTGTCGAGGTCGGCGGCGGCCTCCTTGGCGAGCTTGGCCCTGGCCGCTTCGAGGATTTCCGTTCGGCGGGCGGCGGGGGTGACGACCACGCCCTCCTCGTCGGCGACGACGATGTCGCCGGGGTGCACGAGGACGCCGCCGACGCGGGCGGGTTCGCCGAGGGAGCCGATCCGTTCCTTCGTACCGGGGATCGGGATGACACCGCGGGAGAACACGGGGAAGCCGGCCTCGCGCACCTCGCCGAGGTCGCGGATGACGCCGTCGACGACAAACGCCGCGACGCCCCGACGCCGGGCCACCGCGCAGACGTTGCCGCCGGCGAGCGCGTGGTCGACGTCACCGGACTCCACGACGACGACCGAACCCGGCTCGGCGCGGTAGATCGCGGCGTGCAGCATCAGGTTGTCGCCGGGCTCGCAGCGCACCGTGTAGGCGGGGCCGGCGACGCGGGGGCAGTCCCACAGTGGGCGGATGCCGATGTCCATGACCTGTTCGCGGCCGAGCAGGTCGGCGAGGGTGGTGGGGGGAAGGTCCCTGAAGTCGGCGTCCATGCGGCGGTCCTCGTCTCTCGAGCGCCCGGGCGTCGTGGCGGCGGCGCCGCGCGACCGGTCGGTCCCGTCGGGAGTCTGGTCGCCCCAAGTCTCGCCCGCGCGGTGTCAGTGCGTGGCGCCGGGGGTGGGCGAGAGGCAGGCATGTTCGGACAAGCCGGCGGCCTCCCGGGGTGAGGGAGAGCTGCGGCCGAGGGAAGGTAGTTGAATGTTGTTGAATATGATTATCACGTGCTAGCGTCCCGGTCGGTAAGCAGCCGCCACAGAACGAGCTGGAACGCATCGTGCGCCTTCGCAAATCCAAATCCGTCGCCCCGATGGTGGTCGCCGCCTCCCTCCTGCTCACGGGCTGCTTCGCGACCGCCTCCGCCCCCGCGGACGGCGAGCAGCGGTTGCGCGTGGTGATGATGCAGCCGCCGCGCTCGGGGCTCTCGCCACTCAGCGACGACGCCTTCAAGCTCTCCCGCTGGAGCACGGCCGAGACCCTGGTGACGCTGGACGCCAACGGCGAGCCCCAGCCCGCGCTCGCCGAGAAGTGGCGCTGGTCGGACGCCCGGACCTGGACCTTCGTGATCCGGTCCGGGGTGAGATTCCACGACGGCACTCCGCTCACCGCGAAAGACGTCGTGCGCTCGCTGAGGAGGGCCGCCACGGCCGCGCCGAAGCCGCGCATCCTCGACGGTGTGGACCTCGCCATCACCGGCAAGGGCCACACCGTGACCGTCACCACGGCGACCGCCGATCCGTTGCTGCCGCAACGTCTCTCCTCGCCGCAGCTGTCGGTCCTGGCCGCCCGCGCCTACAAGAGCAAGACGGTCGACCCGATCGGAGCCGGCACCGGCGCGTTCATCCTCAAGAGGGTCGACGGCACCAGCTCGGCGACACTTGACCGCAACGACGATTACTGGGGCGGCCGCCCCAAGGCGCCCGGCATCGACGTGCGGTTTGTGCCCGACGGCACCGCGCGGGCCGCCGCGCTGCGCAGCGGCGAGGCGGACATCGTGGAGGCCGTACCGGTCTCCCAGGCGTCCCTCCTGGAGAAGGACCAGATCACCGAGGTCCCGATGCCGCGCACCAACACCCTCTACCTCAACACCGGGCGCGGGGTGTTCCGCGACCCTGCGATGCGCGCCGCCGCCCGCGAGGCGGTCGACGCCGGGCCGCTGGTCAACGGCGTGTACGAGGGCCGGGCGGACGTCGCCGAGGGACTGCTGGGGCCCGCCATCCCGTGGGCGAAGCAGCGGCCCGAGCGCGGGAGGCCGACACCGGCCGGGGACCCGGAGGGCCGGCGCGTCACCATCGGCACCTTCACCGACCGCGCCGAACTGCCCGAGGTCGCCGCCGCGTTGCAGCAGCAGCTGGACAAGGCCGGGTTCCGGGTGAAGCTGGAGATCCGCGAGTACGCGAACATCGAGTCCGACGCGCTGGCCGGGAAGTTCGACGCCTTCATCCTCTCCCGCGCGACCGTGCTGGACTCCGGCGACCCGGCCGCCTACCTCTACAGCGACTTCGCCGGCGACGGCTCGTTCAACATCTCCCAACTCGCGGACCGCACAGTGGACAAGGCGCTGGAGAAGGCGTCCTCGACGCCCACCGGCGCTGCTCGCCGCCAGGCGATCCTGGAGGCCGAGGCCGCCGTCCTCGGAACCGACGCCGCCATCCCCATGCTGCACGAGCGGGTCATCCAGGGCGACGCCGCCAACGTCGTGAACTCGGCGAAGGACCCGCGCGAACGTCTCCTGGTCACCGTCGACACCCACGTCGGATGAGCATCACCACCGCGGTCGCACGCGTGGCGGCGCTTCTCGCCGTCGTCACCACCATCGGTCTGCTCCCCTGGCTCTCCGGCCGGGACGCGGCGCTCAGCGTGCTGCGCGCGCGGTCGCCCGAACAGGAGGCAACGGAAGAGGCGTTGGCCGCGATCCGGGAGGACCTGGGGCTGGGCGCCGGACCGCTGACCCTGCTCGGGCGGTGGGCGGGCGGACTGCTGCGCGGCGATCTCGGCCACTCCTGGGTGTCCGGCACCGAGGTGTTTCCCTCCGTACTCGCCGGACTCGGCGTCTCGTTGGGCCTCATGGCCGCCTCGCTGGCGGTGGCGCTGCTGATCGCCGTCGCCCTCTGCGCGCCGACCACGGTGCGCGGCGCGCGCGGCGGCGCCTCCGACGAGAGCACGCGCGTCGGGAGGCGCGAAGGCGGCGGCGCCCTCGCCGGAATGCTCGCCGCCGTACCGGAGTTCCTGCTGGCGACGCTGCTGCTGATCGTGCTGGGTGTCTGGGCGGGGCTGCTGCCGACGTCCGGTTGGCAGGGCCCGTCCTCGATGGTGCTGCCCGCGCTGGCCATGGGTGTGCCCGCCGGCGGACTGCTCGGCCGGCTGGTCGCCGACGCGCTGCCCGCCGTCTTCGCCGAACGCTGGGTGGGGCTGTGGCGGGCGTCCGGTGTGTCGGCGCCGCGCGTGGCCGCGGCCGCGCTACGGCGGTCGCTGCCCGCGCTGCTGCCGCAGTTCGGCCTGGTCGCGGTGTCGGTGACGGGCGGCGCGGTCGCCGTGGAGACGGTGTTCGCCGTGCCCGGAATCGGCCGTACGGCGCTGGGCGCGGCGAAGGCACAGGACCTGCCGCTGCTCCAGGGTGCCGTGCTCGCGCTGCTGCTCGTAGGTCTCACCGCGGGCGCCCTCGCCCGTCTTGTGCGGCTGCGGCTCATCGGCCCCGGGCTTCGGGACGCCGCGCTCGCTCTGCCCGCACCGCCCCGCCCGGCGACCAGCGGCGCCCGGCGGCTGGTCCCGGCCGCCCTGGGGAGCGTGCTGCTTGTCACCATCGGCTGGGGGCTGACGCGTGACCCGCTCACCGTGGACGTCGCGGCGCGCCTGGCCACCCCCTCCTGGGCCCATCCGCTGGGCACCGACGCGCTCGGCCGCGACGTCCTCGCACGGCTCGGCCACGGCGCGGCGGCGACTGTCGGAGTGGCCCTGGCGGTCTGCCTGTTCAGTTGTCTTCTCGCCGTCGCGATCGGCTTCCTGCCCGAGATGTCGGCCGGAGTGGCGGACGTCGCCAACGCGCTGCCCCCGGTGATCGTCGGTGTGCTGGTCGCCGCCGCGCTCGGGCCGGGCGCGGCGGGCGCGTCGGTGGCGGTCGCCCTGGTCTCCTGGCCGCCGCTGGCCGCGCACGCCGCCGCGCTGGTGCAGGAGACACGCGCGGCGGCCTTCCTCACCGCGCAGAAGGCGATCGGCTCCACCCGCCGCTGGGTCCTGACCCGGCACGTCCTGCCGTCGGTGGCCGGGCCGGTCGCCCGCCACGCGGTACTGCGACTGCCGGGCATCGCGCTGGCGCTCGCCTCGCTCGGCTTCCTCGGCCTCGGCGCCCAACCACCCTCGCCGGAGTGGGGGTTGCTGCTGGACGAGTCGCGGGCGTACGTCGAGCGAGCGCCCTGGGCCGCGCTCGCACCGGCCGCGGCGCTGGCGCTGCTCGCCGGCCTCGCGGTCTCCCTCTCCACCCTCACGCCGCGCGGCGGCCGGGTCCGTGCGGGGGCGGCGGCATGACGGGCCGGCCGCCGCTGCTGTCCGTCGCCGACCTGCGGGTCGCCTTCCCCGACGGGCCGACGGGCCGCGACGTGGTGCACGCGGTGCGCGACGTGTCGTTCGACGTGTCCGAGGGCGAGGTGCTGGCCCTGGTGGGGGAGTCGGGGGCGGGCAAGTCGCTGATCGCCCGGGTGCTGCTCGGCATGGCGCCGCCGACCGCGCGGACGTCGGGCCGCGTACGGTTCCGGGGCCGGGAACTGCTCGGCGCGGCCCGGTCCGGGTACGCCGGGCTCTGGGGGCGGCACCTCGCGCTGGTGCCGCAGGACGCGCTGTCGGTGCTCAGCCCCGTGCACACCGTCGGCGACCAACTCGCCGCCGCCGTAAGGTCGGTACGCCGCGTCGGGCGGGCCGAGGCGCGCGCGGCGGCGGTGGCGGCGCTGGACCGGGTGGGCATCGCCGACGCGGCCCGACGGGCCGGCGCCTACCCGCACGAGTTCTCCGGCGGCATGCGGCAGCGGGCCGTCATCGCCATGGCGACGATCAACGAGCCGGACCTCGTCGTCGCCGACGAACCGACCACCGCTCTCGACCCGGACGTCCGGGAACAGGTCCTGGGGCTGCTGGCGGCGCTGCGCGAGACGACCGGCGCCGGCCTGCTGCTGGTCACCCACGACCTCGACGTGGTGGCCCGGCACGCGGACCGGGTACTGGTCCTCTACGCGGGCGAGGTTGTCGAGTACGGGCCGGTGAAGCGGGTGCTCGAGCGGCCCCGCGCCCCCTACACGGCCGGGCTGCTCGCCTCCCTGCCACCCGGTGAACCCACCGGAAGCCGTCTTCTCCCCGCCATCGACGGCTCCCCGCCGTCCCTCCGGGAGGCGGCGTCCGCGCCGGGCTGTGTCTTCGCGCCGCGCTGCCCGCTGGCGGCCGACCCCTGCCGTACGCGGCGCCCGGCGCCGGTCGAGGCCGCCGCCGGGCACCTCGTCTCCTGCCACCGCCGGGCGGACGTCCCCGAGGTGCCGACACAGCTGTTCGGGGCGGGGGAGGCCGGATGACGCCGCTGCTGCACGTGCGGGACCTCACCGTCCGCTACCCCGGCCGGAACCGGCGGTCGCCGGTGCTCGCGGTCGACGGGGTCTCCTTCGAGGTGTCGGCGGGGGAGACGCTGGCGCTCGCGGGCGCCTCCGGCTCGGGGAAGTCGAGCACCGCCGCCGCCGTGCTGCTGCTGCGCCGCCCGGACAGCGGCGAGGTGTGGTTCGACGGGCGCGAGCTGACCGCGCTCGACGAACCCGCGCTGCGCGCCGTACGCCCGGCCGTGCAACCCGTCTTCCAGGACCCCTACGGCTCCCTGAGCCCGCGGCTGCGGATCCGCGACGCGATCGCCGAACCGCTGCGCGTCCAGGGCCGCTGGGACCCGGTCGCCGGCCCCGCACGGGTCGCGGAACTGCTGGACACCGTCGGCCTCGACGCCCGGCTCGGCGACCGCCGCCCGCACGAGCTCTCCGGTGGTCAGTGCCAACGTGTGGGCATCGCACGGGCGTTGGCGAGCGACCCGCGTCTGCTGGTGCTGGACGAACCGGTCTCCGCGCTCGACCCGTCCGTCCGTGCCGGTGTGCTGAACCTCTTGGTGGAACTCCAGGACCGGCTCGGTCTCGCCTACCTGTTCATCTGCCACGACACGGCCGTCGTCCGGCACTTCGCGCACCGCGTCGCCGTGCTGTCCGACGGGCGGATCATCCGCACGGCAAGCGCCCGCTCCCTCCACCCCCACCCGTCCGGAGCGGCGCGTCCGCGGACCACCGCCACCACAGGGAAGGCCGCCACCACATGAGTTGGACTGTCGGTCCGCTGCGGGCCGCCACGGGAACGTGTACCCGCGGCGGTGTTCCGGTCGACCTCGGCACGACCACCGTGGAACTCCCGCTGACGCTGGTCCACGGCTCCGAGCCGGGACCGCTGGTGGTGATCACCGCCGGGATGCACGGCGGGGAGTTCGTGGGCGTGGACGCGGCCGTCCGACTCGCGGACATGCTGGATCCGGACGCCGTACGCGGCCGGGTGGCGATCTGCCCGGTGGCCAACCCGCCGGCCGTCTACCACGGCCGCCTCGGCGTCTCGCCACTCGACGGAGTGAACATCAACCGCGTGTTCCCAGGAGACGCGCGCGGCACACCCACCGAACGGCTGGCCGCCTGGCACACGGCACACCTGCTCGACGATGCCGACGCCTACCTCGACCTGCACTCCGGCGGCATCGACGAGGACCTGACCGACTTCGTCGGCTACCGCCTCACCGGCGACCCGCGACTCGACGACCGCGCCCGCCGGATGGCCCACCACCTCGGCATCCGGGACGTCGTCCTCGGCCGGGACGCGGCCGGGGGCAACAGCCATGCCGCCGCCGCGCGCCTCGGCGTGCCGGCGGTACTCGTCGAGACGGGCGACCGGGGTCGGCGCGAGCCGGGCACCGCGACCCGGCTGGTCGACGACGTCGTCCGGCTGCTCGCTGAACTCGGCTTGCTGGGCGAGGAGTTCACGCCTGCCGGGCGCCCCGGCCCCGCGCCGCCGCAGCCCGTGCGCGAGTGGGTCTGGGCCGGCGCGGTCACTGCCGAGACCGCGGGCCTCTGGTACCCGACCGCCACGGCCGGGGACGACGTCTTCGCGGGCCGGCCGATCGGCCGGCTCGTCGACCCGGTGGACGGCCGCGCCACACCGGTCACCTCCCCGGCGACCGGCCGCGTCTTCTACAACTCCCACGCCCTCACCGTCGCCCCCGGCGCCGAACTCGCCGCCGTCGCCGCGCCCCACCCGGACCGCCCCTGACCACCGCCCGCGCGCGGCCGGTCACGTCGTCCTCTTTTGGCCACCGCGCCCCGATCCGACCTCCCCTTGTCTAGAGTGGGCTGAATGCCAAGTCCCCTGGGCAGTAGACGAGTAGCGGCCCCTCCAGGAGAGCGAAGCCACCAGTGAGCAGCCATCTGCCCCTTCAGCCCGAGGACACCGAGGGCTTCGAGCGTGCTCTGGACCGCGCCGTCGCCGACTCCGAGGTCCGCTCGCTGCTGGCCGACGCCGAGGAGGGCACCGAGGTCCGGATTCGCGGCGAGGCCAAGCGTGCGATGGGCCGGATCATGGCGACCGCCGACGACGAGTACCGCCGCTACCGGGCGAGCCGCGAGTCGGACGTCACCCCGGCGGAGGGCGCGCAGAAGGAGCGGAGCAGACCGCTGGTCTCCGCGCTGATGGTGGGCGGGCTGCTGGTCTCGCTCGCCGGTGCGCTGCTGTTGCTCGTACTGGGATACCTGTTCGGACTCGGCGACGGCGAGAGCGACTTCGCCGCCTCCCTGCTGAACGCGGCCCGGACGTTCGGCATCGTCGCCCTGGTACTGGGGGCGCTCGGCGCGGTCGCGGTGGTGCGGACGGCGCTCCGGCACCGCGCCGACCGGCCCGGGCCGGCCGCGGAGGAGGAGTTGTCGGAGCAGACCCTCCGGGCGCGGGAGGAGTGGGTCGACGTCCTGTTCGAGAAGGGGACGCTGCCGTTCCTCCGGCGACGGCTCGACACCGCGGCGGGCGCGTCGGAGGGTTCGGCCCAGCGGCCTCGCTCGTCCGGGCGGAGGTTCAGCACCGGCGGCTTCAGCAGCGGGCAGGTCTCCACCGGCGGATTCCAGAGCGGCCAGGTCGCCAGCGGAAGCTTCCAGAGCGGACAGGTGTCCAGCGGCGGCTACAAGACCGGCGAGGTATCGTCCGGTTCGTTCGAGACCGGCCAGTTCGAGACGGGCCAGTTCGGGGCCGGGGAGTTCGAGACCGGTGAGTTCCGCAGCGGCGGCTACGCGAGCGGCGGGGTCTCCGGCGGCGGCTACCGCAGCGGTGGCTTCGGCTCGAAGCCACCGGGCAGCGGCGCGTCCCCCGAACCCTCCACCGCCGACGAGGAGGCGGAGGGCCCGAGGGGCGAGATCGACCGGCGCCGGGACAGGTCCTAGGACCCGGCCGGTGGCCTGGAGCCGGACTGCGCGGCCAGTACGGGCTTCAGCGCGATGGCGGCACCGACCACGAAGATGACGGTGGCCAGGTAGATCAGGCCGAGGTGCCCGATGGTGTCCAGGCCGTACGGGTAGTGGGCGGGCAGCGCGACGGCCAGCCCGAGCACGGGCACGGCGACGGCGGTGACGTACGCCCACAGCAGCCCCTGCCGCACGCCCTTCCAGGCGAGCACGGCGGTGGCCAGTCCGGCCGCCGCGATGAAGCCGGACACGGCGATGTGCAGGTGGGAGATGTACTCGTACAGGGAGGGGCTGAACGCCTCGATCTCCGACTTCCCGACGCTGACCTCGTTGGGCCCGATGCCCAACTCCAGGAAGGAGTCGGTGAAGTTGCGGACGAAGAAGATCACCGCGTATCCGATGAAGTCGACACCGGCCAGCGCCATCAGCGCGGCGCCGAGTGTCAGCGCGCCGGACTCCGCGGTGGCGCGTCGCCCGGTCTGGTGCCTGAGAGTGGTCATGACGGTTCTCCTGTCTGCGGCTTCGCGCGACTGCCGGCGGCTCGGCCGCCGGGCTTGACCGCAAGAAGCGAGATGCTGGTGACCCCGTACCTGGCGCTCGCGTCGCGGGCGCGGGGCGAGAGGAAGACGTACGGGTTCCGGCGGGTCGTGACGACCTCCAGGCCGGCCCGCTCGATCATGTGGCGGTAGTCGTTGCGCTGGGCGGCACCGCCGATGCAGGAGGCCCACAGGTCGGCGTCGCAGGTGATCGCCTCGGTGAGCTGCTGCTCGCTGACGATGTCGGCGAGGGCCAGTCGGCCGCCGGGCCGCAGGACGCGCGCGACCTCGTCGAAGACGCGCTGCTTCAGCGGGGAGAGGTTGATCACCCCGTTGGAGATCGCGCAGTCGAACGTCCCGTCCTCCGCCGGCAGGTCCTCGATCCGGCCCTCGGCGAACTCGACGCCGCCCAGCGCTCCGCCCGCCTCGCGACCGGCCAACCGCCGTGCCTTGTCGAGCTGTTCGGCCGTCATGTCGACGCCGAGCACCCGGCCGGCGGGCGCGGTGAGCAGCGCGGCGCAGAAGGAGTCCATCCCCGAGCCGCTGCCCAGGTCGACGACCCGCTCCCCGGGGCGCGGCTCGGCGAGGTCGAGGAAGTAGCCGACCCCGGCGAACGACTCGACCGCCTCCGCCGGGACGCGGTCCAGGAGGTCGCCGGGGTAGCCGAGCCGTTCGGCCAGCGACCGTCCCATCTCGAAGTGGTACGCGGCCTCCGGCTCCTGGGCTACCAGCCGGTAGAGGTCCTTGACCCGGGCTTCCAGTACGTCGGTGTCCACGGTGGTCATGGCGGTCCACGTCCTCTCGGACCGAGTGCGCCCACTGCTGCACTCCTGCTTATGAGGACGACGCCGCGGGCCGGGTTATTGCATACGGTCATTTATGGGGGAAAGTCATAGAATGGGCGCCGGGGTCATCGCGTGGATGTGATGCCGGTGCGAGTGGCGGGCACGACGGACGAACGCGCGGCGCCGCCGGAGAGGCGCACGCCGAAGCGGGGCCCGCGGTCGGCCGCAGGCCCGAGCGCCGGCCCCGGCGCCGAGCGGGCGGCGGAGCGGAAGCAGGCCTTCCGGGAGCTCGTCGGCACGCAGCTTCCCCGCCTGTACTGGGCGGCACGCGCCCTCGTCGGCGACGACGCGGAGGACGCCGTGCAGGACTGCATGGTCAAGGCCTTCGAACGGTTCGACCAGCTGCACGACCCGGTGGCCGGCCCCGCCTGGCTGCGGCGCATCCTGATCAACTGCTGCCGCGACCGGCTGCGAGCCGACGCCAGGCATCCGGACTCGGTCGGCTTCGAGGAGGTCGAGAGCTTCTCCCTCTACCGCAAGATCGCCTACGAGGACCCGTTCCCGTACTCCGACTCGCTCCACCTCGACTTCCTCCAGGAGTTCGGCCGGGAGGACGTCCACGCCGTGCTGCGGCGGCTGCCCGACCTCTACCGCGTCCCACTCGTCCTGGTGCACATGGAGGGCTTCCTCGCCCGGGAGACTGCCGAGATCCTGCAGGTCCCGCTGGGCACCGTGCTCGCCCGCCTGCACCGGGGCCGGAAGCTCTTCGAGAAGCGGATGTGGGACTACGCGGAGGAGAACGGCCTGCTCAAGGGGGGATCACGATGATCAGTTGCGCGGAAGCGGTACGGCAGCTCTGGGAGTACCTGGACGCCACGGTCGACCCGGCCCGGCGGGCGGAGATCGACGACCACCTCTCCCTCTGCGCTCGCTGCTGCGGCGAGCTCGAGTTCGCCGTGGAGATGCGGCGGCTGCTGGCGGACTCCGGGGGCCCCGAGCTCCCCGAGGACGTACGGGGACGTCTGAACCGGAAGCTGAAGGAGCTGGAGTGATGAGCCGGGACCTGATGCACGGCGCCGAGGTGAGGCAGCTTGTCAGGGACGCCTACCGCGACCTTCCGCCGACCACCGCCGCCGTGGCCGAACAGCTCTACAGCGAGCAGGAGTTGGCCCAGGTGCCCCAGTGCGCGGTCGACCGCTCCCTCGGCGTGGCCAACCACCTCAGGTACGCCGGTGTGCGGCCCGGCGAGACGGTCCTCGACCTCGGCTGCGGCGGCGGCATCGACACCGTTCTCGCGGCCCGCCGCACCGGCCCCACCGGGCGGGTCCTCGCCCTCGACTTCCTTCCCGAGATGCTGCGCCGCACCGCCCGCGCCGCCGCCGAGGCCGGCGTGCGGAACGTCGAGACGCTGGAGGCGGAGATGGAGGCCGTCCCGCTCCCGGACGACAGCGTGGACCTCGTCATCTCCAACGGCGTCATCAACCTCTCGCCGCGCAAGGCCAGAGTGCTCGCCGAATGCGCCCGCGTACTGCGCCCCGGCGGGCGCCTCTGCGTCTCCGACCTCACCACCGGGCCCGACGAACTCCCGCCGGAGATCCTCACGCAGCCGGCCGCCTGGGCGGGCTGCGTCTCCGGCGCCCTCGCCGAGGACGACTTCGTCCGCAAGCTGGAACGCGCGGGCTTCCACTCCGTCGACATCCCCCACCGGCGCCCGCTGACCGTCGACGACTGCGCCCTCTACCCGCTGTTCGCCGCCGAGACGATCCAGCTGATGCGCACGCTGCTCCCGCCGGTCCGCCAACAGGCGGTTGCCATCTCCCTGGTGATCCGCGCCGAAGCCGGCCCGCCGCCCCCCGGTCCCGCCTCCGCAAGCTGACGCTTGCTATAACTCGCTGACATCACAGCTGTGTTGATGGCACGGTTGTGTGTGGAGAGTGTGGGTACGGGTGCGGAAGGTGACCGGGGCAGGGCCCCGCGCGGCCCGGCGACGAGGGGGAGCGTTGTGAGCGGAAACGACTACCGGCAGGCATGGGGTGGGGCCGGAGGCCAGGGGCCGACGCCCGGAGGCGGACCGGCGGTGCCGCCGCCGCCGAGTCGGCCGCCGACCGTAGGCGTGCCTGGCGAGCCGCGGCGCGCGGCGCTGGTCGGCCTGCTCAATCTCTCGGGCCTCGGCCTCGGCTACGTCGCCCTGCGGCACTGGTGGTCGGCGGTGGCGTGCTGGGTCGCCGTCGGCGGGCTGCTGGCGGTGGCGCTGCCGGTGGAGCCGAGCGGGGTGCCGGGCGCCGCCGTCGCCGCGTTTGTCGTGGTGGTGCTGGCGGCCGCGTTGGACGGCGCACGGCGCGGGCTGCGTACGCCCGTGCCGCCTTTCCTCCGCCGTCCGATGCTGGCGCTGCCTCTGGCGTTCCTGCTGCTCGCGGTTCCGGCCTCAGGCGCGGTCGCCTACGACGCGGCGCGCGGCGAGGCCGTCCAGCAGGCGCTTCTCGAACGGCTCGAGGAAGCCGACGAGTTGGTGGACAGCGCGCGCGACGACGACTTCGAGGAAGCCAAGTCGAGCTATCGGAAGGCGCTCGGCGTCTACGCGGACATCGGCGGACGACACGCCGACTCGCGGGCCGGGAAACTCGTCCCCGACCGGCTGTACGCCTACTACCGGGCGGTCGCCAAGCCCTACGACGGCAAGGACTACTGCGCGGCCGTCGAGCCGCTGCGGCACCTTCGGACGGTGCCGGGCACGGTCGACCGGGAGGTGCTGGGACGCCTGGCCGACTGGCCGAACGAGCGGCTGGCCCGCTCCTGGTTCGAGTGCGGGATGAAGCAGCTGGGCTCGGACTCCGAAGGCGAGAGCAACCGCCAACTCGCCGACCTGCTGGACACCTTCCCCGAGTCCCCGCACGCCCGCCGGGTGCAGACGGCCGTGCGGCAGCACATCAAGAGCCGGACGGGGGCGCTGGAGGGCACGCGTACCTGTGACGTGGCCGACGAGCTGACGCGGGTGAGCGCGACCGTCGACGGGCTGCCGGGCGGCACGGGGGCGGCTCTGCGCGGCGACGCGGAACAGGCCGTGGAGAAGGGCGCGTTCGCCTGCGGAGTGCACGAGTTCGAGGAGAAGAGGTTCAGCTCGGCTCGGACCAAGCTGACCCGGTTCGCCGCCGACTACGGCAAGAGCCCGCTGGCGGACCGGGCGCGGGACATCGCGATCGCCGCCGAGATCGCCCAGCGGCGCCCGCAGGCCGGACGGAGCCTGCCGGCGAAGAAGGCGCCGAGCGGCGCCCGGATGCCGCTGACGATCAGCAACGACGGACAGGGATCGGTGGAGATCCTCTACACCGGCCCGGTGACGGGGAAGGTGACCATCGGAGGCTGCAAGGACTGCACGGTCTATCCGAGCCGCGCCGAGGCCGTCCAGAAGGCGTGCAAGGACTCCTCCAAGAAGTACCCGAAGACGACGCTGCGGCTGCCCGCCGGCGAGTACCACATCCTGTACAAGCGCAACCGGGCCGGGACGATCAGCAGCCTCAACACCACGTACGCCAACGGCACGCGCGTCCGCGCGGGCTACACCTACACCGGCTGCACGTACGTGACCAGGGGGCTCGGCATCCAGTAGCCGACGGGCGCCGCGCGGATGACAGGTACGCGGACGGTCGGTCGTCAGTCGGGGTCGGGGACGGTGATGCCCTCGTCCTCGGCGACGACCTCCACCGCCCGGGCGGCGGCCCGGAGCCCGAGCGCGTGGAGCGCGTGGCAGGAGTCGACCAGCAGCCGTTCCGCCGCCTCCGCCATCGCTTCGCCCGCCCTGTCCCGCTCGGCCAGCTCGTGGGCGGTACGGGCGTGCCGCAGGGCGTCGACGCGCTCGCTGAGGCGGTCGTGCCGCTCCTCGGCGTCCAGCAGTCGTCGTACGGTCCGCACGATCTCCTCGTCCGTGAGGTGTTCGGTCACCAGTTCCTCCGGGTTCCTCGTAGTGCTCACTTCTGTCTGACGCCAGAGTGCCGCCGTGGGTGGGCCTCGCGGCGGGCGATGTGTGCGGGGTCTCGTCGGAGGGGTGGCTTCCGGACAGCTTTCTGGAGGCATATGCCAGGGGTGCCGTGCGGTGCGGGCGGGAAAGTTTCCGGCAACAGGGCCGTTTGACGGGATAACTTGCGGCGATTGTGGCTCTCCGTGAGGGGGGCCGCAAGATCATCTTGGTTCAACTTCGTATGACCTGTCGGGGGTCGTCCGTATTCCGCCGCCCCGGTTCCCGCTGATTTCTGGCTGGTTCACCCTTTCGGGTACTCATTGCGGTGCTCGCCGGCCGACTGACCATCGTGCCGGCCCTTTCCGATGACCAGGACGACCTCCCCGGGGGGAACAGTCATGCCTCAAGCAAGTCGCCGTACCGTAATCGGCGTCACCGCCGGCGCGTTGGCGGGCCTCGCCGCCGCCGGCCCGTCGGCGCTCGCCGCCGGACTCGGCCGCGCCGCGTCCGCCGACGGCCACCGGCCGCCGGCGACCGACCTCAAACCGTTCGACGAGGTCTACCGGGGGCGGCGCATCCAGGGCGCGCCCACCGGCACCGCAGGACACCACGGCGCTCACGGCGCTCACGGCGGCCACGGCGGCCACGGCGGTCAGGCGCACGACTTCGGCTACCGGGTGACCGTGGACGGCGAGGAACTGCACGTGATGCGGAACGCCGACGGCAGCTGGATCAGCGTGGTGAACCACTACGAGACGTACGCGGAGCCACGCGCGCTCGCCCGCGCCGCCGTCGTCGAACTCCAGGGCGCCGCCCTCGTTCCGCTCGCCCTCGCCTGACCGACCCGGAGTACCGCCATGACCGTACGCAAGAACCAGGCCGACCTCACCCGCGCAGAGAAGCGGCGCTTCGTCGCCGCGCTGCTCGAACTCAAGCGGTCGGGCCGCTACGACGAGTTCGTCGACATCCACAACGGCTTCATCATGGGAGACACCGACCACGGGGAGCGGGTGGGGCACCGCTCGCCGTCCTTCCTGCCCTGGCACCGCCGGTTCCTCATCGACTTCGAGCGGCGGCTCCAGGAGGTCGACCCGTCGGTGGCGCTGCCCTACTGGGACTGGACCGTCGACCGCACACCCACCGCGTCCCTGTGGGCGGCGGACTTCCTCGGCGGCACCGGGCGCACCGGCGACGGCAAGGTGATGGACGGCGCGTTCGCCGAGACGTCCGGCTCCTGGTCGATCAACATACGCGTCGACCAACGACCCTTCCTGCGACGCGCGTTGGGCTCCGGGCGGCGGGGGCTGCCCACCCGCGCCGAAGTGGATGCCGTGCTCGCCATGCCGGTGTACGACGCGTCACCGTGGAACAGCGCCTCCAGCGGCTTCCGCAACAATCTGGAGGGCTGGCGCGGCGCCGACCTGCACAACAGGGTGCACGTGTGGGTCGGCGGGCAGATGACCACCGGCGTGTCGCCCAACGACCCGGTCTTCTGGCTGCACCACGCGTTCGTCGACAAGCTTTGGGCCGACTGGCAGGCCCGCCACCCCCGCTCCTCCTACCTGCCGGTCGAACCGACCCGTAACGTGGTCGCGTTGAACGACACCATGCGGCCGTGGAACGACGTCACCCCGGCCGACATGCTCGACCACACGCCCTACTACACCTACGACGGCTGAGCCGAGGCCCGGCGCGTCGGACGACAGCGAACACAGGGAGCGACATGGCGGCGAAGAACGTACGGGCGTATGTCAACGACAGGCAGGTGCGCTGCGCCTTCTGCGGACACGAACGCTTCAACGAGCGGTCGATCAAGCTCAACACCGCCGGCATGTCGTTCTTCGACCTGGACTGGGCCAACAAGTCCGCGACCGGTCTGATCTGCGCGGACTGCGGATACGTCCAGATGTTCCTGGAGCCGCGCATCCAGTACGCGGAGTGATCCTGGCGGCGGGCGCGGGGCGCCGGCGCGCCCGCCGTCCCGCTACGGTGGACCCGAACCGCGTGACCGACCGGAGGGGGACGGTCACGCACGGCCGGGGAGCTTGGGGGAGTACGGCATGGTCGACCCGATATCGCTGGCGACGGTGTCCGCCGCGCTGAGCGCGGCCGCGCTCAGCATGGGCAACGAGGCGGGTCGGCGTGCCTGGGAGTCGGTCGGCGCGCTGGCACGCCGTGTCGTCGGCCGTGGCGTGGTACCGCCCGAGGACCCGGCCGGCCGGGAGGAGCTGGCCCGGCGGCTGGTGGCGAGCGCCGAGGCCGACCCCGAACACGCCCGGCTGCTGCGCGGTTGGCTGCACAGCGGCCCCAGGCCCCACCCGGTGACCGCTCGCCCCCGTCGACTCCCGCCCTCCGTAAGGCACTTCACCGACCGCAGGGACCTGCTGCGGGCGCTCACGCGGGAGGCGTCCCGGCGCGCCGACGGACGCCCGCGCGTCGCGCTGCTCCACGGCCCCGAGGGCATCGGGCGCAGCGCCCTGGCCTTCCAGTGGGGCCATCAGGAGGCGACCCGCTTCCCCGACGGCCAGCTCTACGCCGACCTCGGCGGCGCCGCCGGAACCGGCGGCGCCCGTGACGCGGCGACCGTCGCCCGGCTGCTGCTGGAACAGCTCGGCGTCGACCGGGCCGAGATCCCGCCCGGAGCCCGGGACCGCGAGGAGCGCTTCCGTGAGCTGACCGCCGACCGCCGACTGCTGGTCGTCCTGGACGACGCGTGCTCGGCGGGCCAGGTCGAACCACTTGTCTCCCCGCACCCGGGCGTCTTCACGATCGTCACCGCCGGGCAGCGGCTGGCCGGCCTCGACACGCTCGCGCTGCCGGTCGGCCCGCTGTCGGACGGCGACGCGCGACGGCTGCTGACCGCGCTGACCGGCAAACGGGAGATGGCCGCCTGCCGCGCCGCGCTGCCGGGCGTGCTGGAGCGCTGCGCGGGCTCGCCTCTCGCGCTGCGGCAAGCCGCCGACCGGCTGCCGCACCTCGCCGGGGCCGGAACTCACGCCACTCGACGCGCCCATCCCGGCGGCCGTCGGCCCGCGCCGTCACCGGGCCGACTCGGCCCGGACGGCGCCGATCCGCTCACGGCGGCGGTCGAGGCCGCCTACGCCGATCTCGGCCCGCTCACCGCCCGGGTGTTCCGCCGCAACGCGCTCTGGCCCTGGCCGGCCATCGGCCCGGCCGTCACCGCCCACGTCTGCGGCATCGAGGAGGCACAAGCCGCCGACGCGCTCGCGGAGTTGGCGGCGCGGCGACTGATCGAGACGGTCGGCGGCGGGCGGTACGGCTACCGCCCGGCGCACCGGGCGTTCGCCGAACGGGCCGCCGCCGCAGAAGAGGGCGTCGCCGGTAGCGCCGCCGCGCTCGCCGCCACGATCCGCTGGTACCTGGAGTTCGCCGTGCGCGCCGACCGGGCGGCGCTCAGCGGGCGTTGGACACTCGGCCCGCTCTACCGCGAGCTGGACGAAGGCCCCTACCGTGCCCCCGGGGATGCGCTGGCCGCGCTGTGCGAGGAACGCCCCAACCTCGTCCAGGCGGTCCGCGCGGCCGAACGGTCCGGCGATCTGGAGTCCGTACGCCAGCTCTGCGAGGCGCTGTGGGCGCTGCAACTCAAGGCGGGGGAGACCGACGAACTGCTGCCGGCGCTGCGCCTCGGCGTCCGCGCGGCGGAACGGCTGCACCCGGGCAGCGAGGTGCTGGGCCGGGCCCGCACCCAACTCGGCATGGCCTGCCTCGAACTCGGCCGGCGCCCGGAAGCGGCTGCCGAGTTCCGCGCCGCCGAGGAGGCGGAGCGGGAGGCCGGACACGCGCGGGGCCGTGCCACCGCGCTGGAGTGCCTCGGCCTTCTCGAGCTGCGGCACTGGCAGCACAACGCCGCCTACGAGCTGTTCGAGCGCGCCGACGAGGTGCTGGCGAGGATCGGCCCGGACCAGCGCGGTGCGGCGGACGTGCCGAGGGCCCGGGCCCTGCTGCGGCGGCACAAGGGCCGCGCACTGCGCGGCATGGGCCGGAGGCCGGAGGCCGTCGACCGGCTGACGCAGGCGCTGTCTTTCTTCCGGGAGATCGGCGAGGCGTACAACACCGCGCGCACGCTCACCGACCTCGCCGAGGTGCGCCTGGACCAGGGAGAACACACCGCCGCGCTGCCGCTGATCGACGAGGCCCTGGCACTGCTGACCGAGGAGAAAGCCGCCCACCACCTGGCCCATCTGCGCCGCCTGCGCGAGGTGGCGCTGGAGTCTCCCACCGCCGGGTGACGACCCCGCCCGTGGGCCGGCTCAGCCCTCGAGCGGGGTGACCTCCGCCCGGTGCCGCTGCCCGCCGGAGCACAGCCACAGGCCGTCCGCCGCCAGCTTCCGCACCGAACCGCCGTCGGCGAGCCAGCCGAGCAGGGCGGAGGCGCAGGCGAGCGGGTCGGCCGTGTGCGGCGCCGTACGCACGTCGAGCAACTGGCCCGCCCTCACCCGCAGTACGCAGCTGTCGGGCCCGGTGACAAAGACGGCGAGCGTCACGTGCGGGCGGGCGCGCAGCAGTTCGGCGGTCCAGCGGGCCGGACCGCCCAGGCGCGGATCGTCGGGCGAGCCGTCGCGGAAGACGAGGTCGGCGATCTCGAGGGCGTGTGTCTCCAGGGTGTCCTCGTGTACGGCGAGATGGCTGCTGTCGTAGCCGGTGGCCGGTGCGGCCGGGTCGACGTGGCGGCGCAGCAGTACCGTGCCGTCCGGCTGCCGTCCGGTGCGGACGAGCAGCGGTATCAGCGGCCGGGCGGGCCGGTAGGGCGGCAGTGGAAGCGGTTCCAGCGCGGCGGGCCGGTCGGGCTCGGGGATGCGGATGAGGTCGTAGAAGGTCCGGCGCAGCAGTGCGGCGGAGCGCCCGGGCGCCGAGGACGCCTGCTCGGCGAGCGAGGGGTGCGGGCGGTGGCCGGCGATGACGTCCGCGAGCTGGGCGGCCAGCGGACGTCCCAGGTCCAGCGGCGGTGCGGTGCGTACGAACTCCGCCACCGGGGAGTCGGCGTCGAGCCGGTCCGCCCCGGGCGCGGCCATCAGCACCGGTACGCCGATCGCCGCCGCGTAGTAGCTGACCGAGCCGAAGTCGCCGATGACCGCGTCCGCCGCGACAAGCGCCTGGCGCCAGTCCTCGGTCGGGTCGATCAGGGTGAGGCCGCAGCGTTGGGCGCGGTCCAGCCAGGCGCGGACCTGGCCGGGGCCGTGGCCGTGCCAGATGTTCGGGTGGAGGACGGCGGCCAACCGGTAGTCGTCCACCGGTAGTTCGGAGGTGAGCCGGTCGAGCAGGGCGCCGAGGAGGTGCGGTTGTTCGCCGTCGCCGAAGAGCGACTCGGCGTTCCAGGTGGAGTTGAGCACGACGAGGCGCTGGCCAGGGCGGACGCCCAGTGCACGGCGGTAACGTTCGCGGTTCGGGCGGGCCTTGAGCAGCCGGTCGAAGCAGGGGTCACCGGCGAGCACCGCGCGGGGCGCGGCCTGCGGGCAGTAGCGGCGCAGTCGGGCCAACTGCTCGGGGTGGGAGAGCACGAGACGCGCGGCGACCGGCTCGCCGTCGGCCAGCAGCCACTCCGGCGACATCCCGAACACGGGTCCGGTGTCCGGTGTCCGGTGTCCGGTGTCCGGTGTCCGGTGTCCGGTGTCCGGTGTCCGGTGTCCGGTGTCCGGTGTGGCCAGCCTCTTATTGTATCCGACGCCGTGCGAGAGGACGACAACAGGCCCTGGAACACCGCCCAGTTCTCCGCCGAGACTGGCGCTCAGCGCCAACGACACCGGCGTGCTCAGCGCCTGCTCCCATGGCAGCACCGGTACGCCCAAGGTCGCCAGCAGCTCGGCCACGCCGCTCTGGAAGGGGGAGGACCCGGTGCAGGTGGCCAGTAGCTGTATCCGCAGGTCGTCGCGGAACAGCGGCAGTACGTCGAGCAGTCGGGTAGCGGACGTCACGTTGTGCACGATCGCGAGCACGCGGTGGCAGTCGGAGCGGGTGGCCCACCGGGTGGCGTCCTCGCCGACCGGAACCCGCAGCCAGTCCGCCCGGTAGTCCCCAGCCACCGCGCACCCTCCCCGTTCGCCCCGACGTCAGCGCCGCCGCACAACCGGTTCACCATAGTCCACGCGGTGCGCCGAACTCCCCTGTGGGGCCGAACGGAAGAACCGCGCGACCATGCGTCGCGAGCGCCGCCGCCGTGCGGCGAGGGTGCTCGCGACGCGAGGCGGGGCGGGCTCAGTCGGTCTTGATCGCGTCGCGGAACTGCTCCAGCGAGACGGTGTCCGACGACTTCGGCGGAGTGATCTCCATCTTCTTCCCGAACGAGCCGTACGTGGTCCGGCTCTCCCGGCCGTCGTAAGTGGAGTCCAGCCGCAGCACGTACGGCGTGCCGTCCTTCGCGACGTGGTAGACGTCCTTGTTGCCCTGGGCCTCGTTGACCAGCGCCCGGGTGTCCTGGCCGTCCACCCGGGTGTCCAGGGCGGACGAGCGCTCGGCGCCCGGGAAGATCTCGTACAGCCGGGAGCAGTCGCCGCCCGAGGGCGCCCTGACGAACTTGGCTTCGAGCTTCTCCGGCACTTCCACCTTTTCGCCGCGCTGGGCGAGTTGGGCGGCGAACAGCGGGACCCCGGTGTAGATCTGGCCCTTCGCGCAGTAAATCTCGCTCTTCCCGCCCGGCAGTTCGGCGGCGGTCACCTCGATGCGGATGCCCGCGTCCGGGTCGGACCACATCTCCTGCCTGCCGTCCGGGAATGCGGTGGTGCTGCCGGAGGCGCGGAACGTCGTCGTGCGCATCGCCTTGTTGGCGGCCTCCGTCAGTTCCTCGGCGTCTTCGGCGGAGGACTGCTCCGCCGAACCGCCGCGTTCGCCCCCCTTGTTGCCGCCGTCGCCGCTGCCGCCGCAACCGGCGAGCAGCAGTGCGGCGCAGAGCGCCGCGGCGGCCGCCGCCGAACGCCCGGTCTTCCGTCCTGACATGACTGCAGAGTCCTTCCCTCGGGTCGACCCCGCAGTCTGCCGCATCGGCCGCCGGTCGGGACGGGCTTGTCCGGTCGTCACGCTTCTGCTTTGATGTCCATCAAGATAGAAGAACATCGAAGTAAGGCGGTCGGGGGCGATGGGCGGTCACACGCGCGTGGAGATGGTGGACGTGGCGGTCGTGGGCGGAGGCCAGTCGGGCCTGGCGACCGCGCGGGCGCTGGTCGAGCGAGGTCTACGGCCGGTGGTCCTGGAGGCGTCGGACCGGCCGGTGGGCTCCTGGCCCCGGTACTACGACAGCCTGCGTCTCTTCTCGCCGGCCCGCTACGCCGCTCTGCCCGGCCTCCCCTTCGGCGGCGACCCCGAGCGCTACCCGGGCCGCGACGAGGTCGTCGACTACCTACTGCGCTACGCCGCCCGGCTCGACTGCGAGATACGCACCGGGACGCGGGTGGCCGAGGTGCGCCGCGACGGCGACGGTCTTGCCGTCCTGCTCGCGGACGGCGCCCGGATCGCGGCCCGCGCGGTGGTCGCCGCGACCGGCGGCTTCGGAAACCCCCACCGCCCCGCGGAACTGGAGGCGTTCGGCGGCGCGCGCCCGCACGCCGCCGAGTACAAGGCGCCCGAACTCTTCGCCGACCAGCGGGTGGTGGTCGTCGGCACGGGCAACTCCGCCGTCCAGATCGCCGCCGAACTCGCCGCCGTCGCCCGTGTCACGCTGTCCGGGCGGCGGCCGCCGCGACTGCTGCGGCAGCGCTCGCTCGGCCGCGACCTGCACTTCTGGCTCGGCGTCTCCGGCCTGGACGCGGCCCCGCTCGGCCGGGTCGTGCGGCGGCCGCCCACCCAGCCGGTCATCGACGACGGCCGCTACCGGGCGGCCCTGGCGGCCGGCGCCCCGGAGTACCGCCCGATGTTCGGCGCGGTGCGCGAGGACGCGGTCGTCTGGTCGGACGGGGAGGTCGAGCGGGTCGACGCCCTGCTGCTGGCCACCGGCTACCGCCCGGACGTCGGCTGGCTGGCCCCGCTCGGCGCGCTGGACGATAACGGGCACCCCCGGCACCGCGCCGGGCTGTCCACCGTCCATCCGCGGCTGGCGTACGTCGGCCTGGAGTGGCAGCGCACCCCGGCCTCCGCGGCGCTGCGCGGTGTGGGCCGGGACGCCGCGTACGTCGCGCGGGTCCTGGCCAGGCGGCTGGCTGCGGACCGGTGACGACGCGGCCAGCCCCCGGTCTCCCGGGCGCGCCGGACCGGCTGGTCCGAGAGCCGCCCGGTCCGACCGGTTCCGTTCACTCCACGCTGTCGCGGCGCACGCCGCCCACGGGGGCGAGCCCCGCCACCTCCGCCGCGCTGTCGGCGAGCGCGGTACCGGCCTCTTCGTAAAGGTGGAACACCGCGTGTGCGCCGCGCCGCTCCAGCGGCTCGATCTCCTCGAAGTGCGTGACGGCCGCCGCGATGCGGCCCCGGAACTCCTGGTGCCGCAACTGCTCGAGCGCGAAGAAGTTACCCGCGTGGTGCGGCATCGCGAGGACCACCAGCTCGACGTGCTCGGCCAGGGTGAGCTTCTCCCAGAAGTCCTCGTCGGTCGCGTCGCCCTCCAGTACCGAGTAGCCGGCCTGCTGGAGATCGGTGACCTTGTCGACGTCGGTGTCCACGCCCAGGACGTCCAGACCGTACGCGTCGGTGAGCCGGTCGTAGGCGCCCCGGCCGACGCGGCCCATTCCGAGCACGACCACCTGGGACCGGCCGATCTCGATCGGCCGGTCGTCGGGGTGCAACTGCGCGACGTCGCGGTCGCGCATCCTCGGCTCGACCCGGGTGTAGAGCGGGCGGCTCCGGGAGTTGAACACCGCGGCGAGGACGAAGCTCAGCGCCACCGCGAGCGAGAGCACGACCAGCCACTCGTCCGTCACCCAGCCCTGGGCGGCCGCGACCACGGCGACGATCAGCCCGAACTCGGAGAAGTTCGACAGGCTGAGCGTCGCCAGGAACGACGTCCGCTTCCGCAGCCGGAACCCCGAGAAGATCAGCAGGAACAGCAGGCTCTTCAGCGGCACCAGCGCCACCAGCAGCAGGGCCAGCCCGACCATGTCCCAACTGGGCAGCGCGGTGAGCCCGATCGAGACGAAGAAGCCGACGAGGAACAGCTCCTTCATGTTGAACAGCGACTTCGACAGACCGGCCGCCGACGGATGCGGCGCCAGCAGCATGCCGATGATCAGCGCGCCGAGGTCGCCCTTCATGCCCAGCTGCTCGAACAGCGCGTAGCCCAGCACCAGCGCGAGGACGACGCCGAACAGGATCTGCATCTCGCCGTGACCGACCCGCGGCAGCAGCCGCCGCAGCACGGCCGACAGCGGGATCAGCAGGACCAGGCCGAGAGCCCAGGGGCTCGGCACCTTGCCGGTGGAGGCGGTGAGGAAGACCACCGCGAAGATGTCCTGCATGATCAGCACGCCGATCGCGGTCCGCCCGTAGAGGGAGCGCGACTCGCTGCGCTCCTCCAGGACCTTGACCGCGAACACCGTGCTGGAGAAGGACAGTGCGAACGCGATCACCGCGAACGACTGGAGGCCGGCACCGGCCAGCAGTGAGAAGCCGAGTGCCTTCAGCAGCGCCAGCGCCCCGACGAACACGCCCGTCGACGCCACCATGTGCAGCGTCGCGGAGCCCCAGACCTCCTTGCGGAGAAGAGTCCGCACGTTCAGCTTCAGGCCGATGGTGAAGAGAAGCAGGGTGACGCCGAGGTCGGCGATCGTCTCCAGCGCGGGGACCGAGCCGTACCCCATCGCCTTGAGGGCGAAGCCGGCCGCGAGGAAGCCCACCAGCGGGGGCAGCCGTATAGCCATGGCCAGGAGGCCGCCGACAAAGGGGGCGAGCAGGTAGGCGGGTTCCATGGGGTGCTGGCTCCTCGGCGGTCCGGCGGGCTTCGGCCACTCGAGCCTGCCATACCGCCCACCGGCGACTTTCAGCCACTCCCGACCGTGTCGGTGGGCCGGGGTCGGCGGGTCCCTCGGGCGGACCGCCAGCGGAGGCGGGGATTCCGGCTATCCCCTAGCGTGGAGGCGACCGAGTTTGTCCAACTGTGAGGAGATTTGTCGTGGCTGACGAAGGCGCCATGGACAAGATGAAGGGCAAGGCCAAGCAGGCGGCCGGCAAGCTGACGGGTGACGAGCGGAAGAAGTCCGAGGGCAAGGCGGACGAGGCCAAGGGCAAGGCCAAGGGGATGATGGAGGACAACAAGGACCGCATCGAGGGCCTGAAGGACTCCCTCAGCGAGAAGCGCCGCGGCAAGAAGTAGCCGGCGGGACGTCGCGGCCTGCGGGCCGCCACGGGCTGTGGCCGCGGGTGACGACCCGCGGCCACAGCCCGTCGCCTCGCCTTGTGGATCAGTCCAGCCTGCGGTACGTGACCGGCTCTCCGCCGCTGCCGACCAGCTCGCGGGTCAGCACGCCGTCACCGCCGAGCGTGAGCCGGCTCCACTCGCCCGGCGAGCACTTCGTCCGGTCGCCGGAGACCAGCTGCGACTCGTTCAGCTCCAGCGGCGGCCCGGAGGCGCGCAGCGTGGCCGTCCAGCGGCAGCTGTAGTCCGGCCCGTAGCCGTGCAGCGTCATGACCCGCTCGCCCACCCGGCCCTGCCGGATGCTCATCGCACGCGTGTTGACCTGCGAACCCGTGCCGAACTGCGCCCGCCACTCGCCGACGAAGCCCGACGGGACCGCGTCGTCGGTGTCCGGTGACTCCTCGCTCCCGCTCTCGCTCGGTTCGGGCGTCGGCGTGGGCTCGCCGTCCGGTGAGGACGAGCCGCCGCCGGGGCCACGGTCGCCCTGACTCTCCTCGGAACCGCTGCCGGTGGTGCCGTCGCCGCCCTTGCCGTCCGGGCCCTCGGCGCCGGTCGCCGAGCCGCCCCGGTCGCCGCTGTTCATCACCGCGTAGACCGTGCCGCCGGCGGCCAGCGCCACCACCACGGCGACGGCGGCGATCAGCAGCGCGTTCTTGCCGCCGCCCCGCCCGGCGCCCGGCTGCCCGCTCCGCGGGTACGGGCCGACGGCGCCGTACGGGGTCGTCCGGTGCGCGTGCGGCTGCGGCGGGTAGCCGTACGACGGCGGGGGAGTCGGCTGGTGCGGCTGGGGACCCGAGGCGGGCTTCAGCTCGGTGATGTTCGACGCGTCGAAGCTGCCGTACGAGGAGAACGTGCGGGTGACCGCGCAGGCGGTCGAG
>NZ_VJYK02000289.1 GCF_007097205.2 Streptomyces alkaliterrae | reverse complement strand
CGTGGGCCGCCACAGGGGTGTCGTACCGCCACAGTGGGCACCTAACATCCCATCCTCGTTTCGCCCGGTGCTCCCCGTACCCGGCGTCCGCCAACCGTGAGGACGGTAGATGTCTGAACAGCGCCCCCAGCGCCAAGGCCTGGACGGTGAAACCGCCGTAGACCAGCGGGGCCACCCAGCCGTCGAGGAAGGGGGGCGCCGCTGCCTCCTCGGCTGCCGACGGGCGCGGGCCCAGGCCGCCGAGCACCGTCACCAGCGGTACGACCAGCACAAGCGGCGTGAGCAGGCCGGTGGCGGCCCACAGCGGCAGCAGCAGGAGCCAACCCGGCAGCCGCCGCCCGAAGGGCAGCACCAGGGCGAGCGCCAGCACGACCACGCAGATGTCGAGCGCCAGGGTGACGGCGTTCAGTACGTGGAGCGTCGTCGTACCGTCGGTGAGGACGCTGCCCTCCGGTATGCCGACACGACTGCCGGACAACCAGGCCGTCTTGATCAGCAGGTAGGGAACGCACGCGAGTATGGCCACCGCGCACAGCGCCACACGCGCCCTGCCGACGCCTTCCACCGGCCGCGTCGTCCTGCGGGAAACCGTCCTGCCAGAAGCTGTCATGCGGTAAGCGTCCCGCGCCGAAGGCCGCGGGCGCGTCCTACGTCGCGACGATCTGCCTCCCCCGTGAGGGGGAGCGTGCACGGACACGGCGCAGAACGGGCGGAGGACGGCGGAAACTCGCCCATCCGTGGGGTCGGTCGAGAATCGTGGGCCGCCACAGGGGTGTCGTACCGCCACAGTGGGCACCTAACATCCCATCCTCGTTTCGCCCGGTGCTCCCCGTACCCGGCGTCCGCCAACCGTGAGGACGGTAGATGTCTGAACAGCGCCCCGAGTTGACCCGGACCGATCCCGACGACATCAGCTCCAACCCCTCCGACAACCGGCCGTTCGGCAGCATGCTCGACGCCCGGCTGTCCCGACGCGGCGCGTTGCGGGGCGGGACGGCCGCCGCGGCCGGCTTCGTGCTGCTCGGCGGTCCCGCGAACGGCACCGCCACGGCACGCCCGGTCGCCGCCGCCCCGCCCACCGGTGGCGGCCACCACCGCGAACTGCTCGGCTTCCGCCAGGTCGACACCCACGACGAGGACGTGCTGACCGTTCCCGAGGGCTACTGCACGCAGGTCCTCATCCCATGGGGCACTCCGATCCAGCCGGGCGGCCCCCGCTGGCGGAAGGACGCCTCCAACACCGCCGCCGACCAGGCGCGGCAGCTCGGCATGAACCACGACGGGATGCACTTCTTCCCGTTGGGCAAGGGCCGCCACGCCTCGTCCCGCCGGGGCCTGCTGGTGCTGAACCACGAGTACGTCGACCAGCAGCTCCTCTTCCCCGACGGTGAAGAGGACATGACGCCGGAGAAGGTCGCCAAGGCTCTCGCGGCGCACGGCGTGAGCATCGTGGAGATCGAGTGCGGGGCGGACGGCCGCTGGCACACCGTCCGTTCGCGACTTGCCCGCAAGGTCACCGGATCGACTCCGGTCACCTTCTCCGGCCCGGTGGCCGAGCAGCACCCCGAACTGCGTGCGCGGAACCGGCCGATGGGCACGCTCAACAACTGCTCGATGGGCGTCACCCCGTGGGGCACCTATCTGACCTGCGAGGAGAACTTCAACTCATACTTCGGCACCGAGGACCCCGACTGGCGGCCGAACGCCGTCGAGCGGCGCTACGGCATCAACAGCGAGGGCTTCGGCTACGGCTGGCACCGGGCCTCCGAACGCTTTGACATCGCGGTCAACCCCAAGGAGGCGAATCGGTTCGGCTGGGTCGTCGAGATCGACCCGAAGGACCCGGCGGCCGTCCCGGTCAAGCGCACCGCGCTCGGCCGGATCAAGCACGAGGGCTGTGTGACGACGGTGTCCCGGGGCCGGATCGTCGGCTACACCGGCGACGATCAGGACGGCGACTACGTCTACAAGTTCGTCGGCGACCGCCCCTGGCGCGACCACCTGGACAGGGGCCGCAGCCCGCTCGACCACGGCACCCTGTACGTCGCCCGGTTCGACGACGACGGCACCGGCACCTGGCTGCCGCTGGTCTTCGGCCGGGGTCCGCTTACCCGCCGCAACGGCTGGCGGGACCAGGCGGACGTACTGCTGCGCACCCGGATGGCCGCCGACGCGCTGGGCGCCACCCCGATGGACCGTCCCGAGTGGCTGGCCGTCCACCCGAAGAGCCGCGACGTCTACGTCTCCCTCACCAACGGCAGCGGCCGGGGCGGCGCCGCCAACCCGCGGCAGCCCAACCCCTACGGGCACATCGTCCGCTGGCGGGAGCACGGCGGCGACAACACCGCGACCCGCTTCGAGTGGGAGGTCTTCGTCCTGGCCGGCGACCCGGCGCACGACGACCGGGTGGAACTCGGGGACAACATGTTCGGCTCGCCGGACGGCCTGTGGTTCGACCCGGACGGCCGGCTGTGGATCCAGACGGACGTCTCCAACTCCTCGCAGAACCTCCCCGAGAAGGGCTACGAGAACATCGGCAACAACGCCATGCTCGCCGCCGACCCGGACACCGGGGAGATCCGCCGCTTCCTCGTCGGCCCCCGGGGCTGCGAGATCACCGGTGTCGTCACCACGCCCGACCAGCGCACGATGTTCGTCAACGTGCAGCATCCGGGGGAGGAGACCCCGGCGTGGGGCACCCCGACACCGGAGAACCCGCGCGCGGTGAGCAACTGGCCCGACCACGACCCCGAAGGGCGACCGCGCTCGGCCACGGTCGTCATCTGGCGGGAGGACGGCGGCAAGGTCGGGGCCCCCTGACGCGGTGTTCTCACCGGCTCTCTGACGTGCGGTCATAAGCCGCGCTTTGCGGCGCGGCAACACCGACGCCAATGGACAGCGGCCGTCGGGCGGCGCACAGTGATCGCATGCTGAGCGTGACAGAAGCCGAGTTCGACTGCCCGACCGCCTACCTCAACACCGCCACCCACGGGCTGCTGCCCGCCCGCGCGGCGCGGGTGCTCACCCAGGCGGTGACGGAGATGAGCAGCGGCCGCATGGACATGAACCGCTGGTTCCAACGGATCGAGGCCGCCCGGTCGTCCTACGCCCGGATCGCCGGTGTGCCGCCCGGACGGGTGGCCACCGGCACCTCGGTCGCCGTGCACGTCGGCCTGGTGGCGGGCTCGCTGCCGGCCGGCGCCACGGTGCTGGTGGCGGAGAACGACTTCGCCTCGGTGGTGAACCCGTTTGTCACCCGCGGTGGTCTGCGGCTGCGGACGGTGCCGTTGGAGCGGCTGGCGGAGTCGGTCGACGCGGACACCGACCTGGTGGCGGTCAGTGCGGTGCAGTCGCTGGACGGGCGCATCGCGGACCTCGACGGGCTGGCGGCGGCCGCCTGCACCCACGGCTGCCGGACGCTCGTCGACGCCACCCAGTCCGCCGGCTGGCTGCCGCTGGACCACGGCCGCTTCGACTACACGGTCTGCGGCACCTACAAGTGGCTGCTGTGCCCGCGTGGCGTCTCGTTCCTCACCGTTCCCGAGGACGGCGGCGGGCTGCGCGCACTGCACGCCGGGTGGGCTTCCGGCGAAGAACCGTGGGAGAGCACCTACGGCCCGGTGCGGGAGCCGGCCCGTTCGGCGCGGCGCTTCGACGAGCCGGCGCCGTTCCTGCCCTATCTGGCCGCCGCCGAGTCGTTGGCTTTGGTGGAGGAGGCCGGGCCGGCGGCGATCGGGGCGCACGACCGGGCGCTCGCCGACCGCTTCCGCTCCGGCCTGACCTCGCTGGGTCTGTCGTTCGTTCCTGCCGAGGGCGCGATCGTCTCGCTGCCGGGCATCGGGGAGACGGGCGCGAAGCTGGCGGCTCGCGCCGGCGCCGAGGTCTCGGTACGGGCGGGCAACCTCAGGGCCGCCTTCCACCTCTACAACACGGCCGACGAGGTGGACCGGCTGCTGGACGCGCTCAGCGCCCTGCCCTCGGACGGCTGACGTCGGACGGCTGACGTCGGACGGCTGACCCCGCCGCGACCCGCGCCTACCGGGAGGCGCGGGTCGCGGCGGGACCGCTGTCGGACCTGGTCAGACCACCGGGGTGAAGTCGCGGGCCCCGATGTAGTCGGGCCGCGGCACCGGCGCGGCGAACGGCTCGACCGCGGTGTTCTCCACGCTGTTGAACACGATGAAGACGTTGCTGCGCGGATACGGCGTGATGTTGTCACCCGAGCCGTGCATGCAGTTGCAGTCGAACCAGGTGGCCGAACCGGCCTTGCCGGTGAACAGCCGGATGCCGTGCCGGTCCGCGAACCGGGTCAGCATCCCGTCGGAGGGCGTGCCCGCGTCCTGCATCTGGAGCGAGCGCTTGTAGTTGTCCTTGGGCGTCTCCCCGGAGCAGCCGAGGAACGTCCGGTGCGAACCCGGCATGATCATGAGTCCGCCGTTGGTGGCGAAGTTCTCGGTCAGCGCGATGGAGACCGAGACGGTCCGCATCCTGGGCAGCCCGTCCTCCGCGTGCCAGGTCTCGAAGTCGGAGTGCCAGTAGAAGCCGCTCGCGCCGAAACCCGGCTTGACGTTGATCCGGGACTGGTGGACGTAGACGTCCGAGCCGAGGATCTGCCGCGCCCGCCCGACGACCCGCGGGTCACGGACGAGATCGGCGAAGACCCGGCTCAGCTTGTGCACCTCGAACACGGACCGGATCTCCTGGGACTTCGGCTCCACGATGGAGCGTTCGTCCCGCCGGATCTCCGGGTCCGCGACGAGCCTTTCCAGTTCCGCGCGGTAGGTCAGCACCTCTTCAGGGGTGATGAGCTGCTCGATCGCGAGGAACCCGTCCCGCTCGTAGTCCGCCAGGTCCCGGGCCTCGATCGGCCCGGGAGCACCCGGTTCGGACCACACCACCGGATCCTTCCGCTCGGTCACCTGCTCGGTGGCGCCGCGCGTGGGATAGAGATCGGTGGTGCGCTCGGGTGCGGTGGTCATGACGACCTTCCTCTCCTCTCGTACGTTCCTTTTCTCTCGTCACAGTGGCCTGTCCGACGGCGGTCCGCGACCGGGAGCTCAGTCGTCCTCGGTGAGCAGCGGGTACACGCCGTTCTCGTCGTGGTCCTCACGGCCGGTCACCGGCGGGTTGAACACGCACACGACCCGGAAGTCGGTCTTCGGCCGCAGGGTGTGCTTCTCGTGCCCGTCCAGCAGGTACATCGTGCCGGGGCTGATCCAGTGGGTCTCGCCGGTCTCGTCGTTGGTCAGCTCGGCCTCGCCCTCGACGCAGAGCACCGCCTCGACGTGGTTCGCGTACCACATCGACGTCTCGGTGCCGGCGTACAGCACGGTCTCGTGCAGGGAGAAGCCCACCTTCTCCTTGGCCAGGATCAGGCGCTTGCTGCGCCAGGTGCCGGACGCGGACCGGACGTCCCGGTCGGTGTCCTCGATCTCCTGAAGCGAACGGACGATCACGGTGGGTGCCTTTCTGGCGTGGAACTGCGTGGAACTGATGGTGTCGGATGGTTTGTGCTGTCCGGTGATTCCTGCCCGGCTCGGGCGCCGGTAGGCCGGACCAAAGGCCGCAGCCCGCCCCTGGCGGGGCGGGCCTCGGGCCGGCCGTGGCCGGTCCGGGTGCGCGGAAGCGGTCAGACGGTGTCGCGGACCGCCCGGGCGAGGATCCGCAGGCCCTCGTCCAGCTCGTCCGGGCTGATGGTCAGCGCCGGCAGCAGCTTGACGACCTCGCTCTCCGGCCCGGAGGTCTCGATCAGCAGGCCCAGCTCGAAGGCGCGCGCGGCGATCTTCGAGGCGGTGGGCTTGTCGCGCATCTCCAGGCCCCACACCAGGCCCCGGCCCCGGTACTCGACGACGGCGTCCGGGTGCTCCTTGGTGATGGCCTTCAGTGTCGCCTCGACCTGCTCGCCGCGGCTGATGGTCTGCTTCTCCATCTGGTCGTCGGTCCAGTAGGTCTCCAGCGCGGCGGTGGCGGTGACAAACGCCGGGTTGTTGCCGCGGAAGGTGCCGTTGTGCTCGCCCGGCTCCCAGATGTCCAGCTCGGGCTTGAACAGCGTGAGCGACATCGGCAGGCCGTAGCCGCTGATCGACTTGGAGACCGTGACGATGTCGGGGACGATGCCGGCCTCCTCGAAGGAGAAGAACGCGCCGGTGCGGCCGCAGCCCATCTGGATGTCGTCGACGATGAGCAGCATGTCGTGGCGGCGGCACAGGTCGGCCAGCGCGCGCAGCCACTCCGCGCGCGCGACGTTGATGCCGCCCTCGCCCTGCACGGTCTCGACGATGACGGCCGCGGGCTGGTTCAGGCCCGAGCCCGCGTCCTCCAGCAGCCGCTCGAACCAGATGAAGTCCGGGGTCTGGCCGCCGAGGTAGTCGTCGAACGGCATCGGGGTGCCGTGGACCAGCGGGATGCCGGCGCCGGCGCGCTTGAAGGCGTTGCCGGTGACGGCGAGCGAGCCGAGCGACATGCCGTGGAAGGCGTTGGTGAAGGAGACGATCGACTCGCGGCCCTTGACCTTCCGGGCGAGCTTCAGCGCGGCCTCGACGGCGTTGGTGCCGGTCGGGCCGGGGAACATGACCTTGTACGGCAGGTCACGGGGGCGCAGCACGACGTTCTGGAAGGTCTCCAGGAACGCGCGCTTGGCGACGGTCGACATGTCCAGGCCGTGGGTGACGCCGTCCCGCTCCAGGTAGTCGAGCAGGGCGCGTTTGAGCACCGGGTTGTTGTGCCCGTAGTTGAGCGATCCGGCGCCGGCGAAGAAGTCGAGGTAGGTGTGCCCGTCCTCGTCGTACATGTGGCTGCCCTGGGCGCGGTCGAAGATCGTCGGCCAGCCGCGGCAGTAGCCGCGGACCTCCGACTCGAGAGTCTCGAAGACGCTCAGGTCCGGCTGGGTGATGGTCACGGGAAGCTCCTGGGAGTGGTGGGGAGTGAGGTCTGGGAGGTCGGGGCGCGCCGGGCGTCACGAAGCGCCGGGCGGCGCGGTCGGGGGC
>NZ_VJYK02000288.1 GCF_007097205.2 Streptomyces alkaliterrae | reverse complement strand
GGGATGTCATGCGGGACGGGGCCTTCCGGTGGTCGGGGGTGTGGAGACAGCGCTACGCCCGGCCGACGTCACCGGCGCGTGGCGGGCGCGCGGTCACGTCGGCCGGTGGCACGGCGTGGCGGAGGCGGAGTGCTGCGGCTCGGGACTGGCCCTAGTGGGCGACCTCGACGTCCTCGAGGATGCCCAGCGCGTCGGGGACCAGCACCGCGAGGGAGAAGTAGGCGCTCACCAGGTAGTTGATGACGGCCTTCTCGTTGATGCCCATGAAGCGCACCGACAGGCTCGGCTGGTACTCGTCGGGGATGCCGGTGCGGTGCAGCCCGACGACACCCTGGTTCTTCTCCCCGGTCCGCATGACGAGCATGCTGGAGGTGCCGGTGCGGGAGACCGGGATCTTGTTGCACGGCAGGATCGGCACGCCGCGCCAGGCCGGTACCTGGTGGCCCTGGATGGAGGCGGTGTCCGGATAGAGGCCGCGGCGGCTGCACTCGCGTCCGAAGGCGGCGATGGCCTTGGGGTGCGCGAGGATGACGCTGGGTTCCTTCCACACCACGGCGAGCAGTTCGTCGAGGTCGTCGGGGGTGGGCGGGCCGGTCCTGGTGTGCAGCCGGTGGCCGAGGTCGGCGTTGTGCAGCAGGCCGAAGTCCCGGTTGTTGATCATCTCGTGCTCCTGGCGTTCGCGCAGGGCCTCGACGGTCAGCCGGATCTGTTCCTCGACCTGGTTCATCGGCTCGTTGTAGAGGTCGGCGACCCGGGAGTGCACCCGCAGCACCGTCTGCGCCACGCTCAGCTCGTACTCACGCGGTGCGGTGTCGTAGTCCACGAAGGTGCCGGGCAGTTCGGGCTCGCCGTGGTGGCCGGCGGCCAGCTCGATGGCCGACTCGCCGTCCTCGGTACGCTGCGCGGGGACGGCGACCTGGTAGTCCGCCAGATGCCGGCGCAGGCTGTCCGCGCGGTCCCTGAGCTGGTCGAGGTGTGACCGGTCCAGCGTGAGGACGGTGCCGCTGGTGGCAGACCTGAGGGTGAAGTCCCAGTTCCCGGGCGTCTCTTCGGTGAGGTTGTGGTCGCCGAGGTAGTCGCCGTCGGCGACCACGCCGAGGGTGACCTCGCCGTCGTAGAAGCCCTCGCCGACCTTGGTCAGTTTGCCGTGCGCGATGAGCACGATCTGGTCGGCGGGCTGCCCCGCCTCGAGGATTGCCTCGCCGGGGCCGAAGTCGCGCTGGACGAAGCGGTCGGCGAGTTCCTGGAGCACGTCGGGGTCCTCGTATCCCCTGAGGGCGGGGATCTCGCCGAGTTCGGCCGGGATGACGCGGATCGCCGCGCCCGTCGAGATGAACTCGACCCGGCCGTCCCCGAGCGTGTGGCTCAGCCTCCGGTTGACTCGGAAGGTGCCGCCGGAGACCTGCACCCACGGCAGTACCCGCAGCAGCCACCGCGAGGAGATGCCCTGCATCTGCGGCGGTGTCTTGGTGGTCGTCGCCAGTTGTCGCGCCGCCGAGGTGGCGAGGCTGAGCTGAGGGTGGGTGGTCTCGTTTCCGGAGGTCGTCTCGACCGGAGCCGTCACGCAGTACACCGCCAATCTTCCGTCTGTTACGGGCGGTTCGCCCGAGGTGCGCGAAGAACGTAACGACGGCCCGATCGGGGCGGCAATCACTCAAAAGATAAGCGGACCAGGAGAATGACGACTCCGCCGACGGGTAGCGCGGCCCACTTCGACGGCCTCACTGCACGCTGGGTGAGCATCGCGCCACGGCGGCTCACGCTCCGCTGTCGCCGCCGTCCGCGGCGGGTTCGCAGGAGCTAACGGGCGTACAGATGTAGCAGCCAACGGTCACCCGTCGGGCAGGGCGCGGAGGCGGCGACCGGGCGCGTCCCCGGGCGGGACAACGCGCCGCGCGGCCAGTACCGTTTGGTGCGGCGTCGGATACGGTCCGGCCTCCCGGCTCGGAGGCCGCGCGGCCGGGAAAGGACCGGCGCGGCTCGGACGGAAGGGGAGCCGGGTGTTCCGGGCGATCGCGGGCCTGTGGCGCTGGCGCCGCAACCCGCTGTGCCGTCGTACCGACAGGGCGGAGGGGTGGCTCGCACTGGCCGCCCTGCTCAGTGTGGTGCTCGGTGCCCCGGCCGCCGGACTGGCCGCCGAGCACGGCGCCGAACGGGCCCTGGCCGCCACCGCCCGCCACCAGCAGGAGGACCGCCGCCAGGTGGTGGCAACCGTGGTACGGGTACTGCCGGGCGGCGGGCGGGCGGGCGACCCGGCCGACGATCCGCGCGGCGACCAGCGGGTGTTGACGGTGTGGAGCGCGCCGGACGGGCGGCTTGGACGGGCGGCTGTCACGCTCGCGCACCGCGCGCGGGCGGGCGACCGGGTCCGGCTGTGGATCGACTCCGCCGGACGCGTCACCGCTCCCCCGCTGGACGGCGCCACGGTGGCCTCCACGGCCGCGGCGGCCGGCACGGTGGTGGCGGTGGCCGCGGCGGCCGCCGTGGAGGCGGTCCGCAGACTCGTGTTGGGTGTGATGCTGCGCCGCCGATGGGAGCGCTGGGAGCGGGAGTGGTCTCGGGCCGGCCCCGGCTGGGGCCGCCCCCGGCCCTCGGCGGCGCCCAACTGACCGGCCCCGGCGGGCAGGGGGCGGAGTCGTCGGTGCGGTCATCGTCGGGACGCGGCACACGCTACGGTGGTCCCGCCGGGCTCGCCGCGGACCGCTCGCGGTGGCGGCGCCGGCGTCCCCCGGCTCGCCCACGGGCGTCCGCACCATCGACACACACTCTTCGAACTGACGGTTTGCACAGGAAGTTGGGGCACAGCGGTCCATGGCACATGGCTCGGTCCAGGTGACGCATACCAGCACGTCGCGGTGGCGGCGCCGCACCGGCGAGTACGCCACGCTCGCCGCCGCGCTGGAGGCCGCCGGCGACGGGGACGTGCTGACCGTCGGGCCGGGCACCTATCGGGAGAACGTGGTGGTCGAGCGGGCCGTGACCCTCACCGGCCCCGAGCGCACGGGCGCCGGCCCGGCCAGGCTGGCGCCCGACGGCGGAGTGGCGCTGACCGTGCGGGGCAACGCCGCGGTGCGGAACCTGCACGTCGAGGGTCAGGACACCGCCGCTCCCGCCCTGCTGGTCGAGGACTGCGACGCGGAGCTGAGCGGACTGCGGGTGAGCACCCGTTCGGCGGTCGGCCTCGAGGTGCGGGCCGGGGCGCGCCCGGTGGTGCGCGGCTGCGTCGTCGAGAACCCGGCGGGTCTGGGGGTGAGCGTCTCCGGTGGCGCGGGCGGCGTCTTCGAGGACTGCGAGGTCGTCGCGGCCGGCCAGGTGGGGGTCTCGGTCACCGGCGGCGGCGCGCCGCGGCTGGAGCGCTGCCGGGTGCACCATGCGGGCGGCGCCGGGTTGTCGCTGAGCGGCGAGGGCAGCGCGGTGGAAGCGGTCGGCTGCGAGTTCTACGAGATCCGCGGCACGGGTGTGCACGTCACCGGCCGGGCCCAGGGGCAGCTCGTCGACTGCCAGGTGCACCGCACCACCGGCGACGGCATCACCCTGGACACCGACGCGGTGCTGGCGCTGACCGGCTGCGACATCCACGACGTGCCGGAGAACGCGGTCGACCTGCGGTCCCGCTCGGTGCTCACCCTCGCCCGCTCGAAGGTCCGCAGGTTCGGCCGCAACGGTCTGTCGGTGTGGGACCCGGGCACCCGGGTGGACGCGAACGGATGTGAGATCCAGGAGAGCACCGGCGACTACCCGGCGGTGTGGGTGAGCGACGGCGCGGCGGCGGTGCTCGACGGCTGCCGGGTGCAGCAGGTGCCCGACGCGCTGTTCGTCCTGGACAGGGGTTCCCGGGCGGACGTGGTGGACAGCGACATCGCCCAGGTGCGCGGCACGGCCGTGTCGGTGAGCGACGGCGGAACCGTCGAACTGGACGACTGCCGTATCCGGGAGGCGGCGACCGGCGCCTGGTTCCGTGACCACGGCAGCGGCGGAGTGCTCAGCGGCTGCTCGATGGACGAGGTCTCCACCGGTGTCATCGTCACCAAGGGCGCCGATCCGCTGGTGGAGAACTGCTCGGTCAGCGGACCGGCCGAGGCCGGCTTCTACGTCTCGGCGGAGGGCCGGGGCACCTTCCGGAGCTGCCGGGTCACCGGCTCGCGGGGGTACGGCTTCCATGTGATGGACGGCTGCCGCACCACCCTGCGCGGCTGCCGCACCGAGCGATGCGCGCGCGGCGGCTACGAGTTCGCGGAGGACGGTCCGCTCGTGGAGGAGTGCACGAGCGACGAGAGCGTTGCCGCGACCACCGAGCCCCGGCCTTCCTCGCCGGCGCCGGCGGTGCAGCGGGCCGGTCTGCTGACCGCGGAGGCGGCGCTTCCGGCGGCGCGGACCGCGCCTGAGGAGGAGCACGCCGCGCGACCGGCCACCGAGGTGCTGGGCGAACTCGACGCGCTCGTCGGCCTGGAGAGCGTGAAGCACGAGGTGCGGGCGCTCACCGACATGATCGAGGTGGGCCGCCGTCGCCAACAGGCCGGTCTCAAGGCCGCGTCGGTGCGCCGCCATCTGGTCTTCACCGGCTCCCCCGGTACCGGCAAGACGACGGTCGGCCGGCTCTACGGGGAGATCCTGCACTCGCTCGGCGTGCTGGAGCGCGGCCATCTGGTGGAGGTCTCCCGGGTGGATCTGGTGGGCGAGCACATCGGCTCCACCGCGATCCGCACCCAGCAGGCGTTCGACCGGGCCCGCGGCGGGGTGCTGTTCATCGACGAGGCGTACGCCCTCTCCCCGGAGGACGCCGGGCGCGACTTCGGTCGGGAGGCCATCGACACGCTGGTGAAGCTGATGGAGGACCACCGCGACGAGGTGGTGGTGATCTGCGCCGGGTACACCGCCGAGATGGAGCGCTTCCTGGCGGTGAACCCGGGGGTCGCCTCCCGCTTCTCGCGGACGATCGCCTTCGGCGACTACACGGCCGAGGAGTTGCTGCGGATCGTCGAGCAGCAGGCGGAGGAGCACGAGTACCGGCTGGCGACCGGCGCGGACGAGGCGCTGCTCAAGTACTTCGCGGCCGTGCCGCGCGGCCCGTCGTTCGGCAACGGGCGCACGGCCCGGCAGACGTTCGAGGCGATGGTCGAGAGGCACGCGGGCCGGGTCGCCCAACTGCCGGACCCCAGCAAGGACGAACTGACGCTCCTCTACGCGGAGGACCTGCCGGCCCTGCCCTGACCCGGCACCTTGCGGAGGGCCGCGCTGTCGTCGGCGGCCGGTGTGTCGGCGACGGCCTGTGCGCCGCCGCTGTCCGCCGGGACCGGCGCGGTCGTCTCCGCCGGGGCGGACGCGGTCTTGTCCGGCGCGGTGGTCGCGGCGCGTTCGAGGGCGGCGAGCAGGGCCGCACGTTCCTCCTCGAAGGCCGGATCGGACTGGTAGTCGCTGTGTCCGCAGATCGGCGCGGGCAGCGGGTTGCGCAGGGTCCGGCCGTAGTGCAGCGGATCGCGCAGCGGGCCCCGGTCGACGACGCCGTGCTCGTCGGAGTCGACCTTCACCGGGCCGCCGATCGGGTCGGTCAGCCGCCACAGGTTGCGCCAGCCCTCGGTCTCCCGGTGCAGCGCGCGCAGCGCGGTCGGGCCGAAGCAGGTGGGGAACCAGCGGCCGTAGAGGCGTTCCAGCGGCGAACCGTAGGTGAGCAGCGCGACGCGGCTGCGGGTGGCCGGGTCGAGCTGCCAGACGGCGGCGGCGGCCAGGACGCTGCCCTGCGAGTGCCCGGAGACGACCAGTCGGCCGCCCGTCAGCTCCGTCCAGGTGGCGATGCGCCAGCTCAGGTCTGGCACCGCGCGTTCGGCGTAGCAAGGCGGGGCGAACGGGTGCGCCGACCGCGGCCAGAACGTGCCGACGTCCCAGAGGATGCCGACGGTCCGGCGGGCCCCGGCGTCCCGGTAGGCGCGTCGGCCCATGGTGACCAGGAGTATCACCAGTGCACCCATGAGCCATGAGCCCACGCCCTGGGCGAGGCCGAGCAGCGCGGGCAACGGGCTGGGGGCGGCGCCGGCGGCCTCGCCCGGCGGGCGTTCGCTCAGCTGCGCGCCGAGTACGGCGCCGGCGCCCAGGACGAGGGTGAGCACCGCCACCGAGCCGAGCAGCACGGGTGCGGAGTCGGTCAGCCCGGCCCGGGCGATGGTACCGGCGATGCGGCGGCTGCGGGAGCGCAGTTCGGCCGTCTCGCGCGGGTAGCCGTCGATGACGCCGGGGGTGAGCCGGCGGCAGGTGCGCCAGGTGCGGACGGCGGACACGAACGCGAAGACCACCACCGCCGTGATCAGCCCGGGGATGACCGCCGCCTGCCAGGTCAGTACCACCGGCGGGCCGGTGATCAGCGAGGAGGCGCCGGCCGAGGAGCCGGGCGCGAGCCATTCGGAGACCCGTTGGTTGATGCCGCCGGACAGCACTCCGCCCAACGCGCACGCGATCAACGCGACGGCGGCGCCGCCGAGCCCTCCCATGGCGCTGCGGTGCCCGGCCGGGGCCCTGCGGTGCAGGACCAGGGCGGTCAGCGCGAGCGCCGCCACCAGGCCGCCCTGGGCGACGGCGAGCGTGCCGAAGGCGCCGGTGCCCGGCAGCGCCCCGGAGCTCTCCCAGCCGGGCCGGTCCCAGGCGGTGTGCACGGCGGTGACGAGCAGCAGCGCGGCGGCGGCGCTGGGCAGGGCCTTGGTGGCCGCGGGGTCGCGGTGTTCGTCCGCCTCCTTCTCGGTGCGGCCCCGGTGTATGACCACCAGTACGACCAGCGCCCACAGCACCGCGCAGAGCAGGCCGAGGACCCCGCCGGTGGCCGCCAGCGGGCCGGGGGCCTCGCCCCGGGTGTCGTGGTGGGCAGTGGCGTACTGGAGGGCGGCCGTGACGGTGAGCAGTCCGGCGGCGGTGTGCGCGGCCCGCAGCCGGGAGACCAGCCGGCGGCCGTACCAGAAGCCGGGCAGGCTCAGCGGCGGGCGCTCCTCCCCCGGCTCGGGGTGCGCGGCACGGGGGGTGCGG
>NZ_VJYK02000287.1 GCF_007097205.2 Streptomyces alkaliterrae | reverse complement strand
GGGTCTGGCTCGGCCCGTAGGGCTGGAGGTACCAGGCAATCGTGCCGAGGGCCGCAAGGGCCCAGCCCACCAGCAGCAGCCGACGGGCCAGCACGGCGAAGAACAGTGCGAGCCAGCCGGGCACCAGCAGCCAGGGCAGGAAGGCCAGCAGCTGGGGGAGCGGTGTCGGCCCGTCGGCGTCGGAGATCCGCGCCACCAGCGGCGCGGTGCACACGAGCAGCAGCAACACGCTGAGCGTGGCGGACGTCCGGCGCGGTCCACGCCGGCGGGCGGGCCGGGAACCCCTGTCGGGGCCCGACCCGCCCGCCGGCCGGTCCTCCGCCGGCCGTCCGCCTCCTGCGCGCATGTCCCGATGGTGCACCACCGGGAACGGCTCAGCCGGCGTCGCCGCCCTTCAGCATGTCGCCCCAACCGGGTTGGAGCATCGTCTGGAACCGCCACTGCCCGTCGGCCCTGACCAGGACGTCGGCGTAGTCCAGCTGGTGGGTCCGGCCGCCTACGGTCATGGTCGAGCGGGAGAAGACCACCGCGAGCGAGGGGCTGAGGAAGAACGGCGTGCGCGTGGAGTCGAAGCGGGTGCCTTCGGCGGACTCGTCGTCGGACTCGTCACCGCCCATCACCGCGCCCATCGTGGTCAGGTACTGCTCGCGGTCCCACTGACCGCACCAGGCCCGGCCCGTCGAGTCGTCGGTGACCAGGTTCAGCGGGAAGACCGCCAGGTCCGCCGTGCGCGGGACGTCCCCCGCCGCGCTGGAGTTGTCGTAGTGCTCGAACCACTCGGCCAGGCTGCACAGATCCTCCTCGGTCGGGCGGTAGCCCGTGACGGACTCGGTGGGGATGTCGTCGCGGAACGACGAGACGGACGAGGGGTGGGAAGCGGGCAAGGAGACTCCTGTAGTCAAAGTTGATTACTACTGCGAGGTTGAGGAGATTAACGGTCCGTTCTGCGGTAGTCAAGTTTGATCAGAGGATTTCCTTCGCCTGTCGGTTCGAGAGTTCCGGACAGAACCTGGCCGCATGGTCGTCTACGGTGCCGTCATGCGGACCAAGGTGCTGAGCACGCGTGAGATCAACCGGGCCACCCTCGAGCGCCAGGCGCTCCTCGCCCGTACCGACCGACCGCCCGTCGAGGTGGTGGAACACCTGGTGGGAATGCACGCCCAGGTGCCGGGAAACGTGTACACGGCGTTGTGGAGCCGTGTCGTCGACTTCGACCCGCACGCCTTCTCCCGACTGGTCGAGGAGCGGCGGGTGGTCAGGCTGAGCCTGCAGCGCTCGACCCTGCACCTGGTCACCGCCGAGGACTGCCTGCCGCTGCGCGCACTGCTGGCCGATGTCCATCTCCGCACGCTCAAGGGTGCGTTCGGGCGGGCCCTCGCCGCTCTCCCGGAGGCGGAGATCGCCGAAGTGGTCGCGCGGGGGCGGGAGTTGGTGGAGGAGGCGCCGCGGTCGTCCCACGAGCTGGGCGGGCTGCTCGCGGAGCGCTGGCCGGAGGTGGACCGGCAGGCGCTCGCCATGCTCGTCCGGCAGTACCTGCCGCTGGTCCAGGTGCCGCCCCGCGGGCTGTGGCAGCGCGGCGGCCAGTCCCGCCACACCACGGCCGAGCACTGGCTGGACGTCGACGGCGTCGAGGCCACGACGCCGGAGCGGTTGGTGCTGCGCTACCTCGCCGCCTTCGGCCCGGCCAGTGTGAAGGACGCCCAGATGTGGTCCGGACTGACCGGCCTGGGCGAGGTGTTCGACGGGCTGCGGGGGCGGTTGCTGTGCTTCCGGGACGAGTCGGGGACCGAACTGTACGACATGCCCGACGCTCCCCGGCCGGACGCGGACACTCCCGCGCCGGCCCGGCTGCTGCCGGAGTACGACAACCTCTTCTACGGGCATGCCGACCGCTCGCGCGTGGTGACCCGTGAGGACCAGCGCCGCACCTGGCGCGGAAACACGTCCTACTCCGTCTTCCTCGCCGACGGACGCATCGAGGGCGTGTGGCGGCTGACGGTCGACCGGCGCCGCACCGCGGGGGCGCTGAGTCTGCACCCGTTCCGCCCGCTGCCGCGCCCCCAGCGCGCGGCAGTCGAGGCGGAGGCGGCCGCTCTGCTCGAACTGCACCTCCCCGGTGGTGCGAACGACGTCCGCTGGGACGAGACGCCCGTCTGGGAGGCGTGAGCCGTCCAGGGCTCGTTCGGAGGGGCGGCGGTCGGGGAGAGGGCCGTCCACCGGGGTGCGGGTGCTGTCCATCGCCCGGCGGACGGCGTGGCGGGCGCGTACGGCTCCCCAGCCCGGCGGCGCGCCCGCCCGTCTCACGCCCCGGTCAGCGGGGCGATGGCGGTGGGGGCGTGCTCGGCCTCGGTGGCCAGCTCCTCGAACTCCAGGACCTCGCCGATGTGGCCGGTGCCGCTCATGGAGATGTTGGTGACCCGCTCCAGGATCGCCTCGACGACCACCGGCACCCGGTGCTCGGCGGCCAGCTTCTTGGCCTCCTCGAAGGCCGGCAGCAGCTGGTCCGGCTCGGTGACCCGGATCGCCTTGCAGCCCAGGCCCTCGACGACCTTGACGTGGTCGACGCCGTACTGGCCCAGCTCGGGCGCGTTGATGTTCTCGAAGGAGAGCTGGACCTGGTAGTCCATGTCGAACTGGCGCTGCGCCTGGCGGATCAGGCCCAGGTAGGAGTTGTTCACCAGGACGTGGACGTAGGGGATCCTGAACTGCGCGCCGACCGCCAGCTCCTCGATCATGAACTGGAAGTCGTAGTCACCCGACAGGGCGACGACCGTGCCGTCCGGGTCGGCGGTGGCGACGCCCAGCGCCGCCGGGACCGTCCAGCCCAGCGGGCCGGCCTGGCCGCAGTTGATCCAGTGGCGGGGCCGGTAGACGTGCAGGAACTGGGCGCCGGCGATCTGCGAGAGGCCGATCGTCGAGACGTACCGGGTCTCCGGGCCGAACGCCTTGTTCATCTCCTCGTAGACGCGCTGCGGCTTGAGCGGCACGTCGTCGAAGTGCGTACGGCGCTGGAGCTGCGCCTTGCGGCGCTGGGTGGCGGCGGCCCACTCGCCCCGGTCGGGCAGCGTGCCGGCGGCCTTCTGCTCCCGGGCCACCTCCACGAACAGCTCCAGCGCGGCGCGCGCGTCGGAGACGATGCCGAGGTCGGGCGCGAAGATCTTGCCGATCTGGGTCGGCTCGACGTCCACGTGCACGAACGTGCGGCCCTCGGTGTAGACGTCGACGCGACCGGTGTGGCGGTTCGCCCAGCGGTTGCCGACGCCCAGGACGAAGTCGGACTCCAGGAAGGTGGCGTTGCCGTAGCGGTGCGAGGTCTGCAGACCCACCATGCCGGCGTTCAGCGGGTGGTCGTCGGCGATGGTGCCCCAGCCCATGAGGGTGGGGATGACGGGGATGCCGGTCAGCTCGGCGAATTCCACCAGTAGCTCGGCGGCGTCGGCGTTGATGACACCGCCGCCGGCGACGATCAGCGGACGCTCGGACTCGGCCAGCATCGCCAGCGCACGCTCGACCTGACGGCGCGTCGCGGCGGGCTTGTGGACCGGCAGCGGCTCGTACAGCTCCGGGTCGAAGTCGATCTCGGTGAGCTGGACGTCCAGCGGCAGGTCGATGAGGACCGGGCCGGGGCGGCCGGAGCGCATCAGGTGGAACGCCTGCTGGAAGACGCCCGGGACCTGGGCCGCCTCCAGCACGGTGGTGGCCTTCTTGGTGACCGGCGCGGCGATCGAGGCGATGTCGACGGCCTGGAAGTCCTCCTTGTGCAGCACGGCGGTCGGTGCCTGGCCGGTGATGCACAGGATCGGGATCGAGTCGCCGATGGCCGAGTAGAGGCCGGTGATCATGTCGGTTCCGGCGGGTCCCGAGGTACCGATGCAGACACCGATGTTGCCGGCCTTGGCGCGGGTGTAGCCCTCGGCCATGTGGGACGCGCCCTCCACGTGGCGGGCGAGCTTGTGCTCGATGCCGCCGGAGGCGCGCAGCGCGGCGTAGAAGGGGTTGATGGCCGCGCCCGGAACGCCGAACGCGGTGTCGACGCCTTCGCGCTTGAGGATCTCGACTGCCGCGCGGGCAGCGGTCATACGTGGCATGAGTGCTCCTGATCGCAAGTGATCGGACCGTGAGAGGCCGCTACTCGCCGGCCGCCTTGGCGAGCCCGGGATTTCCACGATGTGGAAGTAGCGTTCTGCGATATGAAAGCAATCTAGAGCCGCCTCCCGTTCGAGTCAAGGCCGGACGGGCGGCGCGGGGGAGGAGAGTGGGTGTCTGCCGTCCACTGCCGAAGGGCGTCAGACGGCGTCAGTTCCCGCCGCGGGGCAGGCTGAACGCCACGCGCTGCCGGGCAGGCGGAAGCGCCGGACGTCGGAGTCCGGGCAGGGTGGGACTGCGGCGCCGCAGCGCCGGTACGTGCCGCGTGCGGCGGTCAGGTCTCGCCGCGCACCAGGCGCTCGGCGGCCTCGTTGACCGCCTGCGGGGTCCCCGTGAGGTCGAGGACAAAGAGGGCGAGGCCGAGTTCGTCGGCCCGGGCGCGGGCCCGCGGCGCGTAGCCGGCGAGGGAGAAGCAGGCCGCCGTCGTCGACTCGCTCAGCCCGTTGAGCCAGATGGTCTCCACGGCGCGCACGGTTGTCGGCGCCGTGCCGGCTTCGACGCGGGCGACGATGTCGTGTCCGCGCAGGTCGACTCCGGAGGCGGGGCGGCTGCCGGCCGCGCGGACGTCCCGGTGGCCGAGCCAGCGCAGGTACTGGTCGGCGGCGAGCAGCGCGTCGTGTGCGGTGCGGATGGTCACCGGCTGGAAGGCCGGCCGGTGGGCGTCGGTCGCCCTGCCGGTCGGTGACGCCGACGGTTCCGCACCGGCCGGCGCCTGCCGGCCGCGCACCGGGAGTCGCAGCAACGTGCCGCAGGGGCAGCCGAGTTCCGGCTGCGGCCAGTTGTCCACGCGGCCGCAGCCCACGCAGCGCACCGACACCCAGCAGTCGGACCAGTTGCGGCGCAGCACCGGTACCGGCGGCTGGTCGGACGCGAGCGTGAGGCTCACGGGAGTGCCGCACGGGCAGGGGTAGTTGGTCGGGTTGTAGTGGTGCTCGCGGCGGCAGTCGGGGCAACGCACGGTCGCGTTCTCCGTCATCGCGGACTCTCCTCGGCTGTTGCCGTCGCCGGTCTGGCGTGGGTGCCCCCATGGTCGCGGAAAACCGGAACGTCCGCGACCGGACCCGGGGAACTCGGGCGGTTTCGCGGACGTTTCGGCACGGTTGGTCACCCGGCGGTGCGAGGCTGGCGCGACAGGACGTTCGCACCGCCGGGAGGTGTGAGGGGAGTCGGGGCGGACGCGTGACCGCCCCGGAGGTGTTCCCGTATCGCCGGCCACCCCTCAGATCAGCCGATCACATACCGACCGGCGATACGGGATGCGCGGGGCCGACCTCCCAATCAGCCTTCGCGCAGCTCGCGCACCGCTTCCTCGACGCGGCGACCGTAGTCGGGGTCCGCGGCGTGGAAGTGGGCGAGGTTCTTCTCGACGACGTCGTCCCGGGTCACCTGGGAGAGCCCGCCGGCGATGTTGGCGACCAGGCGCTTCTTCTCGTCCTCGGACATGAGCCGGTACAGCTCGCCCGCCTGGAAGAAGTCGTCGTCCTTGGTGTGCGCCGGCGCCGCGTGGGTGCCGGTGTGGCCGTTGACGGCGAACGGCGCGGCGAGCGGCTGGTCGGTCTGCACCGGGCCGCCGTAGGAGTTGGGCTCGTAGTTCTTGGCGCGGCGGCCCTGGCCGTTGGCGGCCATCAGGCCGTCCCGGCCGTAGTTCTCTGCCGTGGTCGCGCGGGGCGCGTTCACCGCGAGCTGGGTGTGGTTGACACCGAGCCGGTAGCGGTGGGCGTCGGCGTAGGCGAACAGTCGGCCCTGGAGCATCTTGTCCGGGGAGGGGCCGATGCCCGGCACGAAGTTGTTCGGGGAGAAGGCGGCCTGCTCGACCTCGGCGAACACGTTGTCCGGGTTGCGGTCCAGCACCAGGCGGCCGACCCGCTGGAGCGGGTAGTCGGCGTGCGGCCACACCTTGGTGAGGTCGAACGGGTTGAAGCGGTAGTCGGCCGCTTCGGCCGCCGGCATGACCTGCACGTACAGGGTCCAGGACGGGTGCACGCCCCGCTCGATGGCCTCCAGCAGGTCCGTCTGGTGGCTGTTGGCGTCCTTGCCGGCCAGCTCGGCGCCCTGCTCGCTGCTCAGGCAGCGGATGCCCTGGTTGGTCTTGAAGTGGTACTTGACGAAGAAGGCCTCGCCCTCCGCGTTGGTCCACTGGTAGGTGTGCGAGCCGTAGCCGTTCATGTGGCGGTAGCTGGCCGGGATGCCGCGGTCGCCCATCAGCCAGGTGATCTGGTGGGTGGCCTCGGGGGCGTGGGCCCAGAAGTCCCAGACGTTGTCCGCTTCCTGGCGACCGGTGAACGGGTCGCGCTTCTGGGAGTGGATGAAGTCGGGGAACTTGATCGGGTCCTTGATGAAGAACACCGGGGTGTTGTTGCCGACGAGGTCGTAGTTGCCCTCCTCGGTGTAGAACTTCAGCGCGAAGCCGCGCGGGTCGCGCACCGCGTCGGCGCCGCCGAGGCTGTCGGCCACGGTGGAGAACCGCAGGAAGACCTCGGTGCGCTTGCCGATGGTGTCGAGGAACGCGGCCCGGGTGTAGCCGGTGACGTCGTCGGTCACCTCGAAGTGGCCGTAGGCGCCGGAGCCGCGCGCGTGCACCACGCGCTCCGGGATGCGCTCCCGGTTGAAGCGGGCGAGCTTCTCCAGCAGGTGCTGGTCCTGGATGAGCAGCGGGCCGCCGACCCCGGCGGTGGCGGAGTTCTGGTTGTCGGCGACCGGTGCGCCTGACTCGGTCGTCAGCGTGGGCTTCGACATGGTGACCTTCCGTGCGGGACTGCGGAAGTCGGCTTCCGCGGTGGGAGCGTAAGGACGGCTTCGGCAGCACGTCAACAGTTTGTTGAATTCCGGGTGGCGGCGCCTTGGGCGCGACAGGACAGTTGTCGGCGCCGCCACCCGGGGTCCGGGGGGTCGGCCCGGCGCGTGGCTCGGGCCGGCCGGGGCCCTCGGGGAG
>NZ_VJYK02000286.1 GCF_007097205.2 Streptomyces alkaliterrae | reverse complement strand
CCCCGGCACCCCCGAGGACCCCGCCGACGCCGCCGACCCGGACGCACCCGGCGACGACCTCGACGACGACCCCGGCGACAACAGCGACAACAGCCGGGCCCGGAAGCCCCCGCAGCTCGGCCGCAAGCCGCTGACCGTGCGCGACCTGTCGGCAGTCACCCGCTGGGTCTCGGACCACTTCGGCGTGACGGCGGACCTGCGGCCGGAGACGGTACGGGTGTCCAGCAGGCGGGTCAGCCGACGGCGCGCGGGCCAGGCCGGCGGCTCGGACTTCCTCAACAGCTTCATCGCCGCCGATCTGGCGATGGTCGCGGACCGCCTGGCGGGCGAGGACCCGCCGGCGGCGCTCGGCGCCTATCTGACCGAGGCCGCCAGATTGCCCGACTCCGACCGCGTCGACCTCCGCGCGTCCCCCGACGTCGTGCTCGCCGGTGTCGCGCCGGACCGGTTCCCGCTCGGCCGGTGGCCGGCCCGCACGGAACACCCGCTGGTGCTCAGCCAGCAGTTCGCCGTGAACAAGATCCTCGACCGGCTGGGCGACAGCGAGGGCGTATACGCGGTGAACGGGCCGCCCGGCACGGGGAAGACCACCCAGCTCCGGGACCTCATCGCGGCCGTACTCGTGCGGCGGGCGGAGCGGCTGGCCGAACTGGCCCGCCCGGACGACGCCTTCCACGGCGCGCCGCTGCGGTGGCGGACCAGCGGGTACCAGCGTTCGGTGCGGGCTCTCAGGCCCGAACTCACCGGCTTCGAGATGGTCGTCGCCTCGGCGAACAACGGCGCCGTGGAGAACGTGTCGAACGAGATCCCGGCGCTCGGTTCGGTCGACGAGGAGTGGCGCGCCCAGGCGGCGTACTTCCCCGAGCAGGGGCGGTTGCTGCTGGGCGGCAAGCCGGCCTGGGGCACCCTCGCCGCCCGGTTGGGCAACAAGCAGAACCGGTCAGACTTCCGCAACGCCTACTGGTTCGGCCCCCGGCGCGACCGCCGCCGCCCCGGCGCCCCCGGCACGCCCCCGGAGACGGGGATGCGGGAACTGCTCCAGCAGGCGGCCGGCGACCCGGCCCCGGCGAAGTGGCGGGACGCCGTGTCGGCCTTCCGCCAGGCCCGGCGGACCGTGCTGCGGCTCCGCGACGAACGGCAGCGCGTCGCCGACGCCCTCTGGGACGGGGCGCGGCTGGCCGAGGCCGTCGACGCGGCGGGCCGAGGCGTCAGCGCGGCCGAGCAGCGGCTCGCCGCCCGCCGCCGCGCGGACACCCTGGCCGCCGAAGAACTCGCCGACGCCACGGCCGTGTTCGACCTCCGCCGGGCTGCCCGCGAGGAGCACCAGGCCCGGCGCCCGGGCCTGTTCTCCGGGCTGTTCACGCTGGGCGGGTCGCACCGCGACTGGCAGGCGGAGGACCGCCGGCTGGCCGCCGAGGAGCGCGACGCCCGGCAGGAGCACGAACGGCGCGCCGCGCTCGCGGCGGGATGCCGGGCGGTCGTACGGCAGGCCGAGGCCGAGCTGGTCGAGGCCCGGGACGAGCTGCGCCGCCGCCGCGAGCGGCAGGAGCGCGCGACCCGGCTGGTGCGCGACGCGGAACGGCGCTGGGGGCGCCATCTGCCCGCCGTCCGCACCGAGGAGCAGCAGTCCACGGACGAACGCGAGTTGTCCTCGCCGTGGAGCGATCCGGAGTTCACCCGGGCCAGGACGCGGCTCTTCCTCGCCGCCATGGACCTGCACCGCGCCTTCCTGACCGGCGCCGCCGACCGGATGCGCAAGAACCTGGACGCGGCGATGGACGTGCTCTGCGGCGAGGCCCCGGCGACGCTGCCCGCCGCCACCACGCTCGCCGCCTGGCAGAGCTTCTTCCTCGCCGTCCCCGTCGTCTCCACCACGTTCGCCTCGCTGGACCGGATGTTCAGCGGCCTCGGCCCGGCCTCGCTCGGCTGGATGCTGGTGGACGAGGCGGGACAGGCGACGGCGCAGATGCCGGTCGGCGCGATCTGGCGGGCGCGGCGCGCGGTGGTCGTCGGCGATCCGCTGCAGCTGGAGCCGGTGGTCACCCTGCCGCACACCGGGCAGCAGGCGCTGCGCCGTTCGTTCGGGGTGGGCGAGGAGTGGGTGCCGTCCGGCACCTCCGCGCAGCGGGTCGCCGACCGGCTGACCCGCTACGGCACCTGGCTGCCGTCACCGGATGACGGAGGCCGGGACGGGCGGGTGTGGGTCGGGTCCCCGCTGCGGGTGCACCGCCGCTGCGAGGAGCCGATGTTCGGCATCAGCAACGACATCGCCTACGACGGCCTCATGGTGCACGGCGTGCACCGCGCCGAGGACTACCCGGTCGCGCGGCGCGGCGTGTGGTGGGACGTGGGTGGCGCCGGCGGGGACGGCAAGTGGTCTCCCGAGGAGGGCGCGGCGGCGAACGTCATCGTGCACCGGCTGATCGACCAGGGTCTCGACCCGGTCCGGGGGCTGTTCGTGGTCAGCCCGTTCCGCGATGTGGTCGCCGGGCTGCACCGCGCGCTGTGCCGGACGGTTCCCCGCGCGCGGATCGGCACGGTGCACACCACGCAGGGCAAGGAGGCGGACGTGGTGCTGCTGGTGCTCGGCGCGGGCGGGGACAAGGCGGGGGCCCGCGCCTGGGCCGCCGCGCGGCCCAACCTGCTGAACGTGGCCGTGAGTCGGGCCCGGCGGCGGCTGTTCGTCGTCGGCGACCACGGGAGTTGGAGCCGCAACCGCCACTTCGACACGCTCGCCCGGCGGCTGCCCCGGATGACCGTCGACGACCAGCGGGCGATGCGCGACCTCACCCCGCCGACGCTGCCCGACCCGTGCCGCTGCCGCCCGTGAGCAGCGGGACCGGCCGCCGCGGTCAGACGCCGATCGAGGAGGTGAGTTCACGGGCGAGGAGGTCGAGCAGCAGCTCGCGGTGGGTGTTGAGGAAGAAGTGGTCGCCCGGCACCTCGTGGAAGGTGAAGCTGCCGGTGTGCGCGGCCCACGCCCGTACCTCCGACAGGCCGAACCGCTGGTCGGTGGCGCTGCCGAAGGCGGTGACGGGGATCGGCAGCGGGCCGTCGTCCAGCCCGCCGTAGTGTTCCGCCAGCCGGAAGTCGTGCTTGACGACCGGTAGCAGCAGTTCCATGAACTCCTCGTCGTCCAGCAGCACCTGCGGGGTGCCGCCCAGTTCGCCGAGGAAGCGGCGGAACTCGGCGTCCGGCAGGTCGGAGTAGCGGTGGCCGGGCGGCGGCAGGCTGGGGGCGCGGAAGGCGGAGACCAGGAGCCGCACCGGCGGCGCGCCCTCGGCCACCAGGTGGCGGGTCAGCTCGTAGGCGACGGCGCTGCCGAAGCTGTGGCCGAAGACCGCGTACGGCAGGTCGAGCCGCGGCTCGACCCGGCCCAGCACGTCCTCGACGAGCAGGTCGAGGTCACCGGGCAGGGGTTCGACGAACCGGCCGCCGCGTCCGGGGAGTTCGATCGGGCAGACGTCGATCGTCGCGGGCAGTCGGGACTGCCAGCCGGAGAAGACGCCGGCGGCGCCACCGGCGTACGGCAGGCAGAACAGCCGCAGCTCGGGTCCGGCGGCGGACGGGTCGGAAGGGGCGGCGGTCAAGGCTTCTCCTAGCTTCAGGGTCGGCGGCGGGCGGCGCGGCGGCGCTCGGACCGGTCGCTTCGGGCCGGTCGGCTCGGCGGCTGCGGCGTCTCGGGCCGGTCGAGATGGCCGGCGAGCGCCCGTACGGACGGGTGCTCGAACATGGCGGCCAGCGGGAACGTCCGGCCGACCGCCTCCTGGACGGCCCGGTGCAGCCGGACCATCAGCACGGAGTCGACGCCCAGCTCCAGCAGGTGGTCGGTGGCACCGATGTCGTCGCGTTCCAGCTGGGCGTGGAGGACGGCGAGCACCGCCGTCTCGGTCGGCCCGCTGGGGGCGTCGGCGGGGCGCTCCCGGCTCGCGGCGCGTTCCGCCAGATCGGTGAGCGCCGCCCTGTCCAGCTTGCCGCGGTCGGTCAGCGGCAGGCGCTCGACCTCCGCGTACACGCTCGGCACCAGCGGGGCGGGCAGCACCTCGGCCAGCCGCTCCCGCAGTGCCTCGCCGAGTCCGGCGGCGGTGGGCGGAGTCGGCGCGTCCGCGGGGTCGGCGAGCGGGCCGCCGACCAGTGCGTGCAGTGGCTCCTCGCCGGTGGACAGGGCCAGCGCGGCGCGTAGTTCGTCGGTGGCGCGCAGGGCGCCGGCCTGGCAGAGGCCGAGCCGGACCGGGGGTGCGGCGTCCTCGACGAGCTGGGCCATGAGTCCGGCCTCCAGCAGGCAGAAGTCCCGGGCGCGGGTGCCGTACATGGGGTCGACGGCGGCGCGGTCGGCGACGAGCAGCAGCCAGAAGGCGGCGTCGGCGAGCATCGGCAGCGGGCCGTGGGCGGCGGGGTCGAGGCGGGCGCCCTCGTGCACGGCGACCAGTCGGTGCTCGTACGGGTCGTGCCGGTAGGTGCCGCCGGGCAGTCCCGCGACGCGGCCGTCGACGACGTAGAGGTAGGTCTGGACGGGGTAGAGGCCGCCGGCCGAGGCGTAGCGGCGACGGGTCGGCGCGAGGCCCGGGGCGGGCACCTGCTCGTGGGCGCGCAGCGGTTCCAGCAGCGCGGCGAGCGAGGCCGTCGGCAGCGGTTCGCGACCGTAGGCGCGGTGGCTGGCCCGGGTGGGCGGCGGTGCGGTGGTGGTGACGGGCAGCGGGTGGGCGACGCCGTCGGGCTGCGGCCTGGCGGTCTGGCGTTCGGCGGTGAAGGCGAGGCGGGCGGCCGGTTCGGTGAGGATGTCGTCGCCGAAGTTCTCCCGGTACTCGGCGGCGGCGCCGGCCGCGTCGTCGCCGGGGGCCGTGTGCTCGGAGACGACCACGGCGGCCAGTCGGCGGGTGCGGCCCGCGCCGCCGACGACGGTCGCGGCGGCGGCCCGGACCTGCGGCAGCCGCAGCAACGCGGCTTCCACCTCGCCGAGTTCGACCCGGTGGCCGCGGATCTTGACCTGTTGGTCCTCGCGGCCGAGGATCTCGATCTCGCCCTCCGGCAGCCAGCGGCCTAGGTCGCCGGTGCGGTAGAGGCGTTCGCCGGTGCGCGGATGGGTGACGAAGGCGCGCGCGGTGCGGTCGGGGTCGCGCCAGTAGCCGTCGGCGAGTCCGAGACCGCCGATGGTGATCTCGCCGGTGACGCCGACCGGGCAGGGTTCGTACCGGTCGTTGAGGACGTGCACGGTCTGGTTGCGCATCGCCCGCCCGTAGGGGATGGAGTCGCGGGTGGTGTCGTGTTCTCCGGTGGCGTGCGCGATGGACCAGATGGCCGCCTCGGTGGCGCCGCCGGCGGAGGTCACCCGGGCGGCGGGGGCCGAGGCCCGCAGTCGGCCGGGCAGGTCGACGGGTATCCAGTCGCCGGAGAGCCAGACCTCACGCAGCGCGGACAGCGCGGCACGCGGCGCGCCTCCCGCGGTTTCCGGTGCGTCGCCGAGGTGGTCGAGCAGCATCTGGAGCAGTGCCGGGACCGAGTTCCACAGCGTGACGCGGTGTTCGGCCATCAGTTCCGCCCAGTGGGCGGGGTCCGCGACGGCCGAGGGGTCGGGCAGCACCAGGGCGCCGCCGGTGCCGAGTACGGCGAAGATGTCCGCGACGGACAGGTCGAAGCTCAGCGCGGACAGCGCCAGCACCCGGTCGCGCTCGCTCAGCGCGCAGCGTTCGGCGAAGTCGACGACGGTGTTCAGCGCGGCCCGGTGGCGGACGGCGACACCCTTGGGTGTGCCGGTGGAACCGGACGTGTAGAGCACGTACGCCAGGTCGTCGGCCGTCTGCGGCGGGGTCAGCGGCGCGTCGGGGGGCGAGGTGTCCGCCAGGTCCAGCGGGAGCACGGTGACTCCACCCGGCCGGCCCTCGCCCTCCGGCTGAGCCGTGGTGAGCACGAGGTCGGCGCCGGAGTGCTCCAGCAGCCACGCCCGGCGGGCGGCGGGCAGCTCCGGGTCGATCGGCAGGTAGGCGGCGCCGGCCAGGTGGACGGCGAGCACGGCCGCGATCTGCGCCGGTCCCTTCGCCGCGTGGACGGCGACCAGTCGGCCCGGTCCGGCTCCGGCGGCCCGCAGGCGGCGGGCGTGCCGGCAGGCGTGCCGGTGCAGTTCGCCGTAGCTGAGGGTGCCGGTGCCCGCGATGACAGCGGTGGCCTCCGGGTGGCGGGCCGCCCGGTCGAGGAACGCCGAGCACAGCAGTCCTTCGGGGGCGGGCCCGGCGGTGCTGTTGGCCGTCTCGAACAGCCGCTGCTGGGCCGCGGGGAGTACTTCGGGCAGATGTTCGGCGTCCCAGGCCGCCTCGTCGTCGGCGAGGGTGCGCAGCAGGCGGCCGTAGGCGTGGAACATCTCGTCGAGCACGCCGGGCGGGAAGCGGTCCTCCACGGCGTCCCACTTGTAGGTGAGTGCTCCCCGGTCCTCGTAGACCTGGTGGTCGAGCAGCACCTGCGGGGTCTGGGAGACGGCGAAGCCGGGCTCGCCGAGCCAGTCGGCGCCCAACTCGCCGTGGGCGAAGTCCTGGTCGCGGCCCTGCTCGCGGGCGCTGGCGAAGACGACGGAGGAGAAGTCGGTGGCGGGCAGGCCCCGGGCGCGGGTGAGTTCCCGCAGCACCTCCACGCCGCTGAACCAGCGGTGGTCGAGGTCCTGCCAGAGCTGCCGCTGGACGCGGTGGGCGAGCGCGGCCGGTCCCCCGCCCGCCCGGAGGTCCACCTCCAGCAGGGTGACGGAGGTGAAGTCGCCGATGAGCGAGTCGACTTCCTCGTGCAGGGGGTGCCGGTTGAAGAGCGGGAGGTCGAGGGTGAAGTGGCCGCTTCTGGACCAGGTGCCGAGCACGGTGGCGTAGGCGGCGAGCTGGACGGCGGACGGCGTCAGGCCGCGCGCGGCGGCTCGTTCCCTGATCCGCGTCCACCCGGCGGCGTCCAGTCGGGCGGCGCGGCGGGTGCGGCGGGCCGGTCCTTGGCCGGGCGTGGCGGCCTGCGGCAGCCGGGGGCCGGGCGGCAGGCTGTCGATCCGCCGCAGCCAGTAGTCGCGGGAGCGGCGGTAGGCGTCGGTGTCGCGGAGCGCGCGGGCGGCGAGGACGTAGTCGCGGAAGG
>NZ_VJYK02000285.1 GCF_007097205.2 Streptomyces alkaliterrae | reverse complement strand
GTGGGGACGGGGGAGGCGGCCAGGTCCCGGGCGGCCTCCGCGAGCGGTCCGGCCGACTCGCCGCCGCCGGCGGTACACGCGCTGAGACCCGCGAGAGCGGTGCCGGTGAGCAGTGCGGTGACCGCTGCGGAAACGGTTCCGCGGGCAGCTTTTGCCATCGTCGGCTCCCAAGGTCGGCGGAGTGCCATCCTCCGACCGGGCCCGCTTCGCCCGCCCGCCGCGCGCCGCCGTACGGGTGAGTGGATCAGAGCAGTTTGCGCTGCGTCAGACGGGTGAAGGCGACCCAGCCCGGGAGCACCGGCAACCAGAACGTCAACGCCCGGAACATCAGCACCGCCGACGTCGCCGTGGCGCCGTCCAGCTTGCCGACCGTCGTCAGACCGAGGATCAGCGCACCCTCCACCGCGCCGATACCGCCCGGAGTCGGCGCGGCCGAGCCCAGCGCGTTGCCCGCCAGGAAGACGGTGGCGACGACGACAAAGCTCACCTCGCCGCCGAACGCCCGGATGGACGCGTACAGGCACAGCACGAAGACCACCGTGAGCAGCAGCATGCCGCCGATGCCGCTGGCCAGCTTCCTGGGCCGCTGCACCACGTCGAGCATGCGCGGCACCACACCCGCGAACAGCGACCGCACCCGGGTGGTGACGAACTTCCGCAGCGCCGGGATCGCCGTCACGATCAGCGCCAGCACCGCCGCCGTCAGCAGCCCGGCGATCACCGTACGGGAGGGCGGGATGGACGCCGAGTGCTCCTTGCCGGTGAGGTAGCCGAAACCGAGCAGCAGCAGCACGTGCGACCCCAGGCCGAACAGCTGCGAGACGCCCACGCTCGCCACCGCGTGCCCGGGCCGCAGCCCGGACCGCTGCAGGAAGCGGGTGTTCAGCGCGACGCCGCCGATCGCCGCCGGCGCCACCAGCTTCACGAACGAGCCCGCCACCTGCGCGCTCACCGTGCGCCAGAACGGCACCTTCTCCGGCACGAAACCCAACAGGCTCAGCGCAGCCGCCAGATAGCTCGCGGCCGAGCAGAGCACCGCCGCCGCCACCCAACCCCAGTGCGCGTCGAACAGTCCCGCCAGCGGCACGTCGGTCAGCTGCGACAGCAGCAGGTAGGCGGCGAGCGTGCCGGCGATGATGCTCACCAGGGTGCGCGGGCGGATGCGCTCCAGACGGGCCGGGGTTATCTCGGCCTCCGGCCGGATGCGCAGCACCTCCTGGCGGATGCGGGTGAGCAGGTCCTCCTCCCTGACCTCCTCCAACGCCTCGTCGATCGCCCGTTTGTCCAGGTTCTTCTCGGCGCGTTCGATCTTCCGGTCGCCGCTGGGCGCGCCGCCCTTTGCCCGCGCCTCCTTGCGGGCCCGGGAGGCGGCGAGCACGGCCTCCCGCTCCCGGTCGGCGCGCTGCTTGGCCAGCCGGCGCAGCATCGACCGGGTGCCGCGGTTGAGCGCGATCGGCTGGAGCAGCGGCAGACTGTCCGCGATCGCGTCCGGGCCGAGCACGTCGAGAGCGGCGGCCACCGCGCGCTCCGGCCCGACCCGCAGCCCGAACGTGGTGAGCAGCTGGGCGATGTCCATCAGCAGCACCAGGTCGCCGGCGGCGATCTCGCCGCCGCGCAGGTCGGTGAGGAACACCGCGCCGGAACGATCCACCACCAGCGCCTCACCGGTCAGCCTGCGGTGCGCGATGCGCCGCGACTGCAGCGCCTTCACCTGCCGCCAGGCCGCCCGCATCAGCTCGTCGGTGATCTCGTCGTCCGGCAGCGCCTCCAACGGGCGCCCGCCGATGTGCTCGTAGACGAGCATGACCGCGTCCGGTCCCAGCTCGGAGGTCGCGATCAGCTTCGGCGCGTTGGCACCTGCGGCGATCGCCGCGTACGCCAGCAGAGCCTCCTGCTCCAGCGCTTGGCGCAGCGACTGCGAGCTGCGGCGGGTGCTGATCCCGCGCAGCATCAGCCGCCGCCAGGCCCGGTAGAAGTAGCCGTGCGCCTGCTGCTCCCGGTCGACGATCGTCACGTCCAGCGGTGCGCCGTCCTCCAGCGTCACCAGGTAGCGCCGACCGCGCTCGTGGTCGCCCTTCTCGCCCCGGTCGCCGCCGCCGGGGGCGAGCGCCGGCTCCTCGGTGTGCAGCGCGCTGACCGGTCTGAAGCCGACCCGCCGCAGACCGGCGAGCAGGTTCTGGCCGGTGGGCCGCACGTTGGGGGAGCCGACCGCGTACAGCGTCCCGTAGGCGACGCTCCAGCCGATCAGCAGGGTGAGGATGATCGCCAGCGTGGTCATGTAGCCGCTGGCCAGCACGGACAGCGCGTCGGTGAGCAGCACCACCCACAGCAGCACCCTCCAGCGGGGCCGGCGCGCCATGCCGACGGCGGTCATGTAGGCGATGACCGGGCCGAGGTAGTTGTGGACCGGGTCGGTCAGGCCGCCGGAGGGCGCGCTCTTGGTGAGCGCGTCCTGGATCGGCGCCGGTGCCGCCTCGGCCACCCACAGCGCCACCGCCAGCGAGACGCCGTGGGCGAGCACGGCGGCCAGCACGCCGTCGGCGATGCGCAGCCCGTCCCGCTTCACCAGCCGTTCGATCGCGAAGGCCACCGGGACGAGCAGGACGGCGATACTGGCGACCACCGCCGTGATGCTGATCACCAGCGGCGGCGCCTGCCCGGCGCCCTTGTCGATGTCCTTCTCCAGGCCGGCAGTGGTGCCGTGCGCGAAGTAGGCGATGCCCAGCACGACCGCGATGCCGAGCGTCCCGATCAGGAAGCGGACCAGGTCCGAGGGGCGGTGCGCGCGGGCGGCGAGCAGCGGTTCGTCGCCCTCCAGCCGCTCGCTCACGCCGGTCCCGTCCCCGGACGGCGGCGGCGCGGCCGGACCGGCTGACGCCCCGGGGGCCGCGCTGTCTTTCGAGACGGCCTTCGAGGCGCCCGCGGCGGCATTCGAGGCGCCCGCGGCGCGGTCGTCGGGGCCGGTGAGGTGTGCGGGCAGGGCGGCGGCGGAGTGGGTCTCCCCGTTGGGAGACTCCCCACTCCGCTGCCGCTCCGTCTGGTCTTCTTCATCCCGTATCACGCGTCACCGCCCGGACGATGGTGGCATGACCGGACCTCGTCCCGGCACATCAGGGTGCTTATGGGAACAGAGCCGTGACCGGCGCGCGACCCGGAAGGAGCCGTTCCGCGGGCGCGAACGGAGCCCCGTTGTCGGTGCCGTGCGGCAGGATGTCCGCCATGAACGACCCGAGCGGTGTGATCTCCGACTACGCGGACCGGGTGCTCCAGGTCGTCGAACGGATACCGCCCGGCCGGGTGATGACGTACGGCGACGTGGCCGAGTGGGTGGGCGAGGGCGGCCCCCGCCAGGTGGGCAGGGTGATGGCCGGATACGGCGCCGCCGTGCCCTGGTGGCGGGTCGTGCGCGCGGACGGCGTGCCGCTGCCCGGGCACGAGGCGCGGGTCCTGCGGCACTACCGCGCCGAGGGCACCCCGCTGCGCGACCCGGCCCCCGGCGCCGCCGGGCGGCACCGGCCCAGGTTGGACATGCGTCGCGCCCGCTGGGCCGGGCCCGACCCGGAGGCGGGCTCCCACGCGGCCTCCGAGGCGGGCCCCGACCCGGCCTCCGAGGCGGGGCACGGCCCGCCCGGCGGCTGATCCGCCCGACCGTCCGGTACGGCTGTCCACAGTCACCAGCTTCCGTCACGACAACACGTTGCGCCCGGCGCGCCGCCCCTCCGGAGCGGCCCGGGCCCCGAGGGCCGACCCGCCCCTGGCGTACCGTCGGCACAGTCCAGACCGACCCCGAAGACCGGCGAGCGAAGTGAGTTCTTCCAGCAAGTCCCCCGCGTACCGTCTGGTGCGCACGTCGCCGGAGAACAGGGCGCTACCCCGACTGGACGCAGCGCAGCGCGCGGTGGTTGAGCACGAGGGCGGGCCGCTGCTCGTGCTCGCCGGGCCCGGCACCGGCAAGACGACCACGCTTGTCGAGGCCGTCGCCGAGCGCATCCGCCGGGGCGTCGACCCGCGCCGGGTGCTGGTGCTGACCTTCGGCCGCCGCGCCGCCGGTGAGCTGCGCGACCGGATGGCCGCCCGGCTCGGCGGCACCGCGCCCCGCTCGGCCACCTTCCACTCGTTCTGCTACGCGCTGGTGCGGGCCCACCAGGACGCCGACCTGTTCGCCGAACCGCTGCGGCTGCTCTCCGGCCCGGAGCAGGACCTCTACATCCGGGAACTGCTGGACGGCCAACGGGACCTGGCCCGCCGCGGCCGCGTCGGCGCCGCCTGGCCGGACGACCTGCGCGCCGCGCTCACCACCCGGGGCTTCGCGGACGAGGTGCGGGCGGTGCTCGCCCGCAGCCGGGAACTCGGCCTCGGGCCCGCCTCACTCGCCGACTTCGCCGAGCAGGCCGGCCGCCCCGACTGGCGGGCCGCCGCCTCCTTCCTCGCCGAGTACCTGGACGTGCTCGACATGCAGGGCGTCCTCGACTACGCCGAACTCGTCCACCGCGCCGCCCTGCTCGCCGAACGCGTCGGGCCCGAGGTGGTGCCCGACACCCCCGGCGGCTACCAGGCGATCTACGTCGACGAGTACCAGGACACCGACCCTGCGCAGGTCAGGCTGTTGCGGGCGCTGGTGGGAGCGCCCCGGGCGGGCCGTACGGTCGTCGCCTTCGGCGACCCGGACCAGTCCATCTACGCCTTCCGGGGCGCGGACGTGAACGGCATCCTCCGCTTCCCCCACGCCTTCCGCCGGTCCGACGGCGGCCCCGCCCACGTCGCCGTGCTGACCACCAGCCGCCGCGCGCCCGCCACCGTCCTGGCCGCAGGGCGCGAACTGGCCCGCCGCATGCCGCTCACCCGGCTGCCCGCCGACGCCGTCCGCGCACACCGCTCCCTGACCGCCGAGCGGCCCGGCGGCCGCGTCGAGGTGTACACCTGCGCCACCCCCGGCGGCGAACGCGACACCGTCGCCGACGTGCTGCGCCGCGCTCACCTGGAGGACGGCGTGCCCTGGTCGCGGATGGCGGTGCTGGTCCGCGGCGGCGAGTCCGCGATACCCGCACTGCGCCGCTCCCTGACCGCCGCCGGCGTACCGCTGGAGATCACCGGCGACGACCTGCCGCTGCGCCACGAACCCGCCGTGACGCAGCTGCTCACCGCGCTGCGCGCCGCCGCCCGCCGCGCCGCCGAGCCCGACACCCCCTGGCTCGACACCGAGACCGCCCTCACCCTGCTCGGCTCCCCGCTCGCCGGACTCGACGCCGCCGACCTGCGCAGGCTCGGCCGGGCGCTGCGCGAGGAGGAGCGCGCCGCCGGTGCGGAGGTGCCGGCGCCGTCCGACGAACTGCTGACCCGCGCCCTGACCGAGCCCGAACGCCTCGTTGCCCACGACCGCGCCTACGCCGCCGGCGCCCAGCTGCTCGGCGAGCTGCTGCGCAAGGCCGCCGAACTGCTCGCCGGCGGCGGCAGCGCCGAGGAGGCGCTGTGGGAGCTGTGGCAGGGCACCGACTGGCCCGTCCGGCTGGAGCGCGCCGCCCGCCGGGGCGGCTCCGCCGGCCGCAACGCCGACCGCGACCTGGACGCGCTGTGCACCCTCTTCGAGGTCGCCGGCCGGGCCGAGGAGCGCACCGGCGGCCGCGGCGCCCTCAACCTCCTGGCGGAGCTGGAGGCGCAGGACGTCGCCGCCGACACCCTCGCCGGCCGCGCGGTACGGCCCGACGCCGTCCGGCTGATGACCGCCCACCGGGCGAAGGGGCTGGAGTGGCAGCTTGTTGTCGTGTCCGGAGTGCAGGAAGGCGTGTGGCCGGACCTCCGGCGGCGGGGCTCGCTGCTGGAGGCCGACCGCATAGGCCGCGACGGTCTGGCCGAACCGCTCACACCCGCCGCGCTGCTCGCCGAGGAACGGCGGCTCTTCTACGTCGCCGTGACCAGGGCGAGCGAACGGCTGGTGGTCACCGCCGTGAAATCCGCGAGCGAGGACGGCGACCAGCCCTCCCGCTTCCTCGACGAACTCGGCGTGGCAGCCGCGGACAGCAGCGTCCGCCCGCTGCGCCCGCTGTCGGTCACCGCGCTCGTCGCCGAACTGCGCGCCACCACCGTCGACCCGGCCGCCTCTCCCGCGCTGCGGGCCGCCGCCGCCGACCGGCTCGCCGCCCTCGCCGAACTGCGCGACGACGACGGCCACCAACTGGTCCCCGCCGCTCACCCGCAGCGCTGGTGGGGCCTGTACGACACCACCCGCGCCCCGGAGCCGCTGCGTGACCCCGAGCGGCCCGTCACGCTCTCCGGCAGCGCGCTGGGCCAGCTCACCGACGGCTGCTCGCTCCAGTGGTTCCTCGGCCGGGAGGTCCGCGCCGAGCCGCCGCCGACCGCCGCCCAGGGCTTCGGCAACGTCGTCCACGTCCTGGCCGACGAGGTCGCCTCCGGCACCACCCCGGCCGACCTCGACGTCCTGCTGGCCCGCCTCGACACGGTCTGGGACGCGCTCGCCTTCGAGGCCCCCTGGAAGTCGCGGCAGGAGCGGGAGAACGCCAGAGCGGCACTGGAACGCTTCCTGCGCTGGCACGTCACCGACCGGGGCGGCCGGTCCGTCGTCGCCACCGAGCAGGACTTCGACGTGACGCTGGAGGCAGACGGCTACCGGGTGCGGGTGCGCGGCAGCATCGACCGCGTCGAGGAGGACGGCACCGGCCGTGCCTACGTCGTCGACTTCAAGACCGGCGCGAGCAAACCGACCGCCGCCGAGGTCGAGCGCCACCCGCAGCTGGCCGTCTACCAGCGCGCCCTGCGGGAGCTCTCCCCGGAGCGGGAGGCCGGCGGCGGAGAGCTGGTGCACCTGCGTCTCGGCGCCACCCGCAGGGAGGGCGGGGACGAGCTGCCCGCCGTCCAGCGCCAGGAACCACTCGTCGGCGGCGAGGGTGCCACCGATGCCACCGACGCGGCGGAGGCGGGGAGCGCGGAGGCGGCCGACTGGGTGGCCGGGCTGCTGGCCACGGCGGCCGGCCGGGTGCTGGACGAGCGCTTCGGACCGGTGCCCGGCCGGCAGTGCGCCAACTGCGCCTTCCGCTCCTCCTGCGGCGCCCGCCCGGAAGGCCGGCAGGTCGTCGAGTGACGCCCGCCGACACGGCGAGCGGTTACCGTCTCCGGGTGC
>NZ_VJYK02000284.1 GCF_007097205.2 Streptomyces alkaliterrae | reverse complement strand
CGGCGGGCGGCGGTTCGTCGGGGGCGGCCGGTTGGAGGATGGTGACGGGGTCGGCGAAGGACCGGACGTCGGCGGTGGCCTCGTACGCGCTGTCGGCTTCGTACTCGTCCCGCGCGAGGCCCGGCCGGCCGTCGGTGTCGTCGTCCGCCGCGGGTACGGCGGCGGCCTGGCCGCGCTCCTTGGCGTAGCGCCGTTCCATGGCCGCCTTGCCGGACAGCAGCCGGATGGCGGTGCTGAAACGCTCGGTGGGGCGGGCGTCGTTGAGTTCGTCCTGACGCCGGAGCCACATCGGCACCAGGTAGGCGGCCCAGGCCCCGACGATGACTGCGTAGATGAGGCCGCTGCTGCTCACGGTGACACGGTAGAGGCGTCGCGGGCAAAGTATCAGCCGATTGACGCGGCGTGTCGCGTGATTCTGCCGATAAGCCGAGAATTCTCTGGGATGACGAGTCGCAGGACCGTACCAATTCACCTCGGAATGCACCGGAAGGGTCAGTACGGCGAGTCGACGAGCCCTAATCGAACATTTATTTCATTTCCCGGGTGGCGTCCGTACGGGCCTGCCGCCAGCGGTTGACCAGGCCGTCCGGCACCTCCTCCACGGTGAGCGCGTACACCAGGTGGTCGCGCCAGGCGCCGTCGATGTGGAGATAGCGCGGGCGCATGCCCTCCTCACGGAATCCGAGTTTCTCGACCACCCGGCGGCTCGGCCCGTTCTCCGGTCGGATGCAGATCTCCATGCGGTGCAGCCCGACGGTGCGGAAGCAGTGGTCGACGGCGAGGGCGACGGCTGTCGGGGTCACGCCGCGGCCGGCCACCGCCTCGTCCACCCAGTAGCCGATGTGCGCCGAGCACATCGAGCCCCAGGTGATCCCCGCGACGGTCAGCTGGCCGACCAGCCGGCCCTGGTAGTGGACGGCGAAGGGCAGCATCCGGCCGGCGTTCGCCTCGGCTCTCAGATAGCGGACCATCTGCCGGAACGTGGGCCGACCCGGCGGCGTCCGGTCCGGCGGCGCCGGGGGGACCGTGGCCTCCCAGGGTCTGAGCCAGTCCCGGTTGCGGAGGTTGACCTCCCGCCACTCCCGGTGGTCGCGCAGCCTGACCGGGCGGAGGGAGACGTCCCCCTCCGCCAGCACCACCGGCCAGGACGCGTTCAGCTGGAGCCTCCTCGGGGATGGTCACCGCCGCGCAGCTGGTCCACGGCGTGCGGGACGATCTCCTTCAGGACGGCGACGCCGTCCTTCACCCCGCCCCGGGAACCGGGCAGGTTCACGATCAGGGTACGTTCGGCGACCCCTGCGAGGCCACGCGAGAGCGCCGCCGTGGGCACCTTCGCCCGGCCCGCCGCCCTGATGGCCTCGGCGATGCCGGGCACCTCGTGGTCGATGACCCGCCGGGTCATCTCCGGGGTGAGGTCGAGCGCGGTCAGACCCGTGCCGCCGGTGGTGACGACGACGTCGTAGCCGTCCGCCACCGCCTCCCGCAGCACGCGCTCGACCGGCTCGCCGTCCGGTACGACGGTCGGCCCGTCGGCCTCGCAGCCCATCTCCCGCAGCCCTGCGACGAGGAGAGGACCGCCGGTGTCCTCGTAGACGCCCGCGGAGGCGCGGTTGGAGACCGTCACGGCGAGCGCCCGGATCGGCCGGTCGCGGTCGTCGGCGGGGGTCGGACGCGTGGGAGCGGGGTCGGCGGGGGTCACCGGCGGCTCCAGTCGCCGGACTTGCCGCCGGACTTCTCCTCCACCCGGACATCGGTGATGACCGCCGCCTTGTCGACGGCCTTCACCATGTCGACCACGGTGAGGGCGGCGACCGACACCGCCGTCAGCGCCTCCATCTCCACGCCCGTGCGGTCCGTGGTCCGGACGGTGGCGGTGATCTCCACGGCGTCGTCGGCGACGGCGAGGTCCACCTTCACCCCGGACACCGCCAGCGGGTGGCAGAGCGGGATGAGGTCCGGGGTGCGCTTGGCGCCCATGATGCCGGCGATCCGGGCCGTGGCCAGCGCGTCCCCCTTCGGCACCCCCTCACCGCGCAGCAGTTCCACCACGGCGGGCGCGACGAGCACCCGGCCGCTGGCCCGGGCGGTGCGGGAGGTGACGTCCTTGTCCGACACATCGACCATCCGGGCGGCACCGGACTCGTCGATGTGTGTGAGGTGCTGGCTGCTCATGGGGGGACACCGTACCCGCAGCGCGGCTCAGACGGCGGAGCCGTCCACGCCGAGGAGCAGCACCTCCAGCTCCTCGCCCGGCGCCACCTCCGTCACCGACTCCGGTACGACGATCAGGGCGTCCGCCTGGGCGAGCGCGGCGACCAGGTGGGAGCCGGCACCGCCCACCGGGCGGACGCCCCCCGTGCCGCCGCCCTCCGACGGCTCGTAACGGCCGCGCAGGAACTGCCGCTTGCCGTCCGGCGAGGTCAGCGGCGCCTCGGCCGCCAACCGCGCCCGGACCTTCGGCCGGTGCACCGACGGCAGACCCATCAGCGTGCGGATCACCGGGCGGACGAACAGCTCGAACGAGACGTAGCTACTGACCGGGTTCCCCGGCAGCGCCAGCAGCGGCACCCGGTCCGGTCCAACCAGCCCGAAGCCCTGCGGCTTGCCCGGCTGCATGGCCAGCCTGCGGAACTCCACGGCCCCGCCGTCGGCGTCCAGCCGCTCGCCCAGCGCCTCCTTCACCACGTCGTAGGCGCCCACGCTCACCCCGCCGCTGGTGACGAGCACGTCGGCCCGCACCAGCTGCTCCTCGACCGCGTCGCGCAGCGAGTCCGCGTCGTCGGCGACCGCGGACGCCCGGTACGCCAGCGCACCGGCGTCCCGCGCCGCGGCGGTGAGTACAAAGCTGTTGGAGTCGTGGATCTGGCCGGGCCCCAGCTTCTCGCCGGGCGGCACCAGCTCGCTGCCCGTGGAGAGCACCACCACCCGGGGCCGGGGCCGCACCCGGACCGAGCCGCGGCCGATCGCCGCGAGCAGGCCGATCTGCGGTGGTCCGAGCACCGTGCCGGCGGCCAGCGCCAGCTCCCCGGCCGCGGCGTCGCTACCGGCGCGACGTACGTGCCGGCCCTCGGCGGCCGCCCGGTGCACCCGCACCTCGCCGGCCGCGCCGGAGGGGTCGGTACTCGCCGCCGCCATCGCCGCCGCCGGACCGGCACCCTTGCCGCCGTCCGTCCACTCGACCGGGACGACGGCCTGCGCGCCGGGCGGCAGCGGCGCCCCCGTCATGATCCGAGCGGCCTGGCCGGGCCCCACCTCGGGCAGCTCACCGCTGCCCGCCGCCACGTCACCGACGACCGTGAGCACGGCGGGGAACTCCTCGCTCGCGCCCGCCACGTCCGCGGTGCGTACCGCGTAGCCGTCCATCGAGCTGTTGTCGAAGGGCGGCAACGCGGTGGGTACGGTGACGTCCTCCACGAGCACACAGCCGTGGGCGTCCAGGAGGGAGAGTTCCAGCGGCTCCAACGGGCGCACCGCGCCCAGGACGTCCGCCAGATGCTCGTCGACCGACCAGGTACTGCTCAACGCGTCACATCTCCTCGCTGACATAGGAGCGCAGCCAGGCCCGGAAGTCGGGCCCCAGGTCCTCACGCTCGCATGCCAGTCTGACAATGGCCCGCAGGTAGTCGGCGCGGTCGCCGGTGTCGTACCGGCGTCCTCGGAAGACGACGCCGTGCACCGGGCCGCCGAGAGTCGGCTCCGCGGCCAGCGTCTGGAGGGCGTCGGTCAGCTGGATCTCCCCGCCACGGCCGGGCTTGGTCTTGCCCAGCACCTCGAACACGGCCGGGTCGAGCACGTAGCGGCCGATGATCGCGAGGTTGCTCGGCGCCTCCCCCGGCGCGGGCTTCTCCACCAGGCCCGTCACCCGGACGACGTCGTCGACGTCGGTGCTCTCCACCGCGGCGCAGCCGTACAGGTGGCTCTGCGACGGGTCGACCTCCATCAGCGCGATGACGCTGCCGCCGTGCTCCTCCTGGATCTCCGTCATCCGCATCAGCAGGGGATCGCGGGGATCGATGAGGTCGTCGCCGAGGAGGACCGCGAAGGGCTGCTCCCCCACGTGCGGGGCGGCGCACAGCACGGCGTGACCCAGGCCCTTCGGGTCACCCTGCCGCACGTAGTGCATCGTGGCCAGGTCGCTGGACTCCTGGACCCGGCTGAGCCTGTCCTCGTCCCCCTTGCCGCGCAGGACCTCTTCCAGTTCGTAGTTCCGGTCGAAGTGGTCCTCCAAGGGGCGCTTGTTGCGTCCCGTCACCATCAGCACGTCCGACAGGCCGGCTGCGACGGCCTCCTCCACGACATACTGAATCGCCGGCTTGTCCACCACCGGGAGCATTTCCTTCGGAGTCGCCTTGGTCGCGGGGAGGAACCGCGTGCCAAGGCCGGCCGCCGGGATGACAGCCTTGCTGATACGAGTACCGCGGGTACGTGCTGTGGTCATGTCTCGCACCATAACCGGTGGCTTTTTCCCATAGCGCGGTATCCGCAGGTTCTGTTGCGGTACGGGGACAAAGAAGGGCTTACGCACAGTGAACGACGAGACTAGGAAGCGCCGGTTGCGCGCCGAACTCCTTGAGGTGAGATCGGGGTTGACGGCGGAAGACGTTCGGGAGTCGGGCCTGCGCATCGCCGTACACGCCACCGGGCTGTGGGAGTTGGCGCGGGCACGGACCGTCGCCGCCTACGTGTCGATCGGCCGCGAACCGGGCACGCGCGCCCTCCTGGAGACGCTGCGCGAACGCGGCACGCGGGTGCTGCTGCCGGTACTGCTGCCGGACAACGATCTCGACTGGGCGCCCTACGAGGGCCCGGACCGGCTGGTCCGGGCCGGCCGGGGCCTGCTGGAACCGGCGGCCCCGGCGCTGGGCCCGGAGGCGGTCGTCGAGGCGGACGCCGTCCTGCTGCCCGGCCTCGCGGTGGACCGCCGCGGTCTGCGGCTGGGCCGCGGCGGCGGCTCGTACGACCGGGTGCTGGCCCGCCTTGAGGCCGCCGGAAGGACACCGCCGCTGGTCGTGCTGCTCTACGACGGAGAGGTGCTGGAGGAGGTGCCGGCGGAGGCCCACGACCGGCCGGTGCGGGCGGCCGTCACCCCCTCGGGCGTCCACCGCTTCACGCGGCCGGAGTGACGGGCGCGGAAGCCCCGGTCAGGGACGCGGGCTCGCTCTTGCCTGGAGCCGCCGGCGGCTGGTTTCCACCGGCGGCCCGCGGAATCACGGAGTGAGCGCCATGGTGTCGTCCGTGGCCTTCTGCACCGCGTCCTTCGAGAACACCCACGGCAGCAGCCTGCCCTTGGCCCACAGACTCGTCTGGTCCGTGTAGTTGGGGTGGAAGGCGTGCCCCGAGGCGCCGGTGAGGTTGATCCAACGCGACTTGTCGAAGTCGTCGAGGTTCACCACCATCCGCATCGACGGCACCCAGGTGACGCCGTACCCTCCGGCGGCGTTCCAGCCCGTGGCGTTGACCGCGTCCTTGCCGCCGCTCAGCTCCCACGGCCCGCGGTTGAGCAGACGCTGAACGATGCCGGGGCCGGAGGTGCCGAGGGTCTGATTGCGCAGCATCAGCCGGTGCAGGCGGCCCCAGCTCCAGGAGTTGATGTCCTTGCCGAGCTTGGTGGTCAGCTCCCAGCGGGCGTCCTTCATGGCCCGGGCGAGAATCTGGTCGCGCCCCTTGGCGGCCGGCGTGTCCAGGTCCTTCCGGGGGGCCTGCCACCACTCGCTGTCCGGCTCCTCCAGCAGCCTGCGGACCACCTCGAACCAGCGGTCCCCGCCGTCCGGCTGGGCGGTGTCGGTGCTGCGCTGGCCGCACTCGCGGATCGTGCGGGCCGTACCGTCCAGATCCTCCAGCGGACCGGAGTCGTCGGCCGGCCGCACCCGCAGGCACTCGCCCCGGACCCGCAGCTCCTTCGGCAGCTTGTTGCCGAAGGAGAGCAGGAGGAGGTTGCGCCAGACCCCGTTGAAGTAGGCGGCGGGCGCCGAATCGGCGTCCTGCGTGTAGTCCCAGCCTTCCAGGAGCTGCTGCGCCTCCCGGACGTACGGGTCACGGACGTCGATCTTCAGCAGGTGCGGGACGAGCAGCTTGGCGATCTCGCTGCTGTTGTCGAGCTGCATCGACTCCATGTCGTCCATGGAGATCTTCCCGCCGTCCTTGATCTTCGACCGGATGAGGTCGTTGACGCGCTGGCTGCGGGTGCCGTAGCTCCAGTCCTCGGTGAGGTGGTGCGGGTACTTCTTCGGATCGACCACAGCCTGGTTGGCCGTGACGATGTAGCCGCGCTCCGGGTTGAACTCGCTCGGCAGCTCGGACTGCGACACGTAGCCGGTCCACCGGTAGGCCGGGTCCCAGCCCGGCGCCGGGTAGCGGCCGTCGCCCTTGCCCCGCACGGGGATGCGGCCGGGCATCTGGTAGCCGATGTTGCCCTCGGTGTCGGCGTAGATCAGGTTCTGCGCGGGCACCTCGAAGTCGCGGGCGGCAGCCCGGAAGCTCTCGAAGTCCGTGGCACGGTTCAGCTTGAAGACCGCGTCCATCGTCCGGCCCGGGGTCAGGGCCGTCCAGCGCAGCGAGACGGCGTAGCCCTTGCCGCGGTCCGGGGCCGCGCCCTTCACCGGCGCGTGGTCGCCGACCCGGCCGAGCTGGACGTTCCGGTCGGAGACCAGTGGACCGTTCCGGGTCGAACGGACGGTGATCTTCCGGTCCGCGCCACCGGCAACCTTGATCGTCTCGCGCCGGGTCTCGTAGTCGACGTAGCGCCCGTCGTAGAGGACCTTGCCGTCCTGGATCTTCTCCAGGTAGAGGTCGGTGACGTCGGCGCCGAGGTTGGTCAGGCCCCAGGAGATGTCCTGGTTGTGGCCGATGACCACACCGGGCATGCCGGAGAAGGTGAAGCCGGCGACCGCGTACGGGCACTCCTTGCTCACCTGCGTGCAGTGCAGGCCCATCTGGTACCAGACCGAGGGCAGCTGCGGGGCCAGGTGCGGGTCGTTGGCCAGCAGCGGCTTGCCACTGGTGGTGTGCTCGCCGGAAACCACCCAGGAGTTGGAACCGATGCCGCCGCCGTTGGGGCCGAGCATCGCCGGGACGCCGTCCAGCGCCGCCGCGACCGTGGCCAGCTGGGAGCGGGCCTCCCCGGCTCCCGCCGCTTGCTGCCCGAACCCGTCGGGGTCGCTGGTGCCGGGGTCGGGGGTGCCG
>NZ_VJYK02000283.1 GCF_007097205.2 Streptomyces alkaliterrae | reverse complement strand
CGTGTGGCGTCGGCGGCCCCCGGGTGTCGGTCGGTCACACGGGCGTGGTCCTCAGGCCGCGTTGTCGTTGCCCTCGGCGGCGGCCGGGGCGGTGCCGGCGGCGGCGCGGCGGTCGATCGCCTGCTGGTAGAGCCGCCCGGCGCGGTACGAGGAGCGGACCAGCGGGCCGGACATGACGCCCGCGTAGCCGATCTCCTCGGCCTCCGCCTGGAGCTCCACGAACTCCTCCGGCTTCACCCAGCGCTCGACCGGGTGGTGGCGCGGGGTGGGGCGCAGGTACTGGGTGATGGTGATCAGCTCGCAGCCGGCCTCGTGCAGGTCGCGCAGCGCCTCGCTGACCTCCTCGCGGGTCTCGCCGAGGCCCAGGATGAGGTTGGACTTGGTGACCAGCCCGGCCTCGCGGGCGCGGGTGATGACCTCGAGCGAGCGCTCGTAGCGGAAGGCGGGCCGGATCCGCTTGAAGATGCGGGGCACGGTCTCGACGTTGTGCGCCAGCACCTCCGGACGGGAGGAGAAGACCTCGGCCAGTTGCTCGGGCACCGCGTTGAAGTCGGGGATGAGCAGTTCGACGCCGGTGTCGGGCATCAGGCCGTGGATCTGCCGCACGGTCTCGGCGTACAGCCAGGCGCCGCCGTCCTCGAGGTCGTCGCGGGCGACGCCGGTGATGGTGGCGTAGCGCAGCTCCATCTGCTGGACGGACTCGGCGACGCGGCGGGGCTCGTCGCGGTCGAACTCGGCCGGCTTGCCGGTGTCGATCTGGCAGAAGTCGCAGCGTCGGGTGCACTGCTCACCGCCGATGAGGAAGGTGGCCTCGCGGTCCTCCCAGCATTCGAAGATGTTGGGACAGCCCGCCTCCTGGCACACCGTGTGCAGGCCCTCGCGCTTGACCAGTCCCTGGAGAGCGTTGTACTCCGGGCCCATCTTCGCTCGGGTCTTGATCCACTCCGGCTTGCGCTCGATGGGGGTCTGGCTGTTGCGGACCTCCAGGCGGAGCATCTTGCGACCGTCGGGTGCGACAGCGGACACGTCCGGCTCCTAAAACTTTTGATTCCTCGGCGAACCCAGGGTACGCCCTTGATGCTGTGAGGCCCGAACCCCCGATCGCCGGGGGAAGCAAGGCCGGTCGCCACCGACTGTGCCTACGGGGTCACACGGCCCTCGGTAGCGGGGTGGCCGCTTCGAGGACGGCGCGGAGGTGCTTCTCCACCACCGGCAGCACCTCGTCGACCGTCACCGTCCGCCCGAGTTCGGCGGAGAGGGAGGTCACTCCGGCGTCCCGGATGCCGCACGGCACGATGCGGTCGAACCCGGTGTTGTCGGGGCAGCAGTTCAGCGAGAAGCCGTGCATGGTGACGCCCTTGGCGACCCGGATGCCGATCGCGGCGAGCTTGCGGTCCTCGCCGCGCTGGCCGGCGTTGGAGGGGGCGTACTCCGGGCCCATCAGCCGGGCGTCGAACTCCTCGTCCTCCTTCAGCCGGGGGTCGAAGTCCAGGGAGAGGCCGCCGTGGCGGGGCGGGTCGGCCACCGGGTCGCCGAGCACCCACACGCCGCTGCGGCCCTCGATCCGGGTCGCCTCCAGTCCGAAGTCGGCGCAGGTCAGCAGTAGCGCGTCCTCGAGCCGCCGGACGTGCGCGACGACGTCGACCGGGCGGGGCAGCTTGAGGATCGGGTAGCCGACGAGCTGGCCGGGGCCGTGCCACGTGATCTTGCCGCCGCGGTCCACGTCGACGACGGGGGTGCCGTCCAGCGGCCGCTCGCTGTCCTCGGTGCGTCGACCCGCCGTGTAGACGGCCTGGTGCTCCAGCAGGAGGCAGGTGTCGGGGATCTCGTCGGCGAACCGGGCCGCGTGCACCTCGCGCTGGTGCCGCCAGCCCTCCAGGTACTCCACCGCCTCCTCGCCGAAGCCCAGGTGGACGAAGCGCAGCTCGCTCACGGCCGCAGTTCCTTTCTCAAGCCGAATCGGACTCCCGCGCCGCCTCGTGCCGGGCCGGCCGCGGTGCCGCCTGCTCCGTTCACTCTACGGCGCGGGCGGAACGTTGCCTCAGGCGCCCGGCGAGGCGTCGCACTCACACGTATGGATGAATACCCGGCCACTACGGCGTTCGGCGGAGTTCCGACCGCTACATTCACGCCGTTCCACAAGGGCGCCCCGGCGTTCACCACAAGCCGAGAGGCAGGAGACCGCAGAGCTGATGTCGACGGAACGACCTGGCAGCCGCCCCGCCCAGCAGCGCAGTCCCAACCGACAGCTCGCCGCGCTCATCGCCGAGGCGGGATTCTCGAACGCCGGGCTGGCCCGGAGAGTCGACCAGCTCGGCCTCGAGCACGGCCTCGATCTCAGATACGACAAGACGTCGGTGACCAGATGGCTGCGCGGACAGCAGCCGAGGGGCACCACACCGGCGCTGATCGCCGAGGTGTTCACCCGGCGCCTCGGCCGACGGCTGACCGCCCAGGACCTCGGTCTCGACGCCTGCGCGCCCGTCTACGCGGGCCTGGAGTTCGCGGCGAGCCCGGCGGAGGCGGTGGACATCGTCTCCGGGCTGTGGCGCAAGGACACCGGCAGCCACGGCGAGCTGCGCAAGATCGCCTTCACTTCGGCCGGTCTTGTGGTGCCCAGCCGCGACTGGCTCATCGGCCGGCCCGACGAGCGGGTGGGGCGCGGCGAACCCGTGGCGCCGCCCGCGCAGGCGAGAGTGCCCGCGCAGGGCCGGGGGCCTGGTCCCAGACCCGGTCGCGGTGAGCCGCCCCGGGCGCTGGAGCGCGGTCCGGGCCAGCGGGTGACCGGCGGGGACGTGGCGGCGTTGCGCTCGGTGGGCGAGCTGTTCCGCAGCCTCGACGAGGCGCACGGCGGCGGGCACGCCCGGCAGGCGCTGGTGCGCTACCTGGAGCACGAGGCCGAGCCGATGCTGCGCGGCAGGTACGGCGAGCAGACCGGGCGGCGACTGTTCGGCGCGGTGGCCGAACTGACCAGGCTGGCCGGCTGGACGGCGTACGACATCGCCGCGCACGGGCTCGCGCAGCGCTACTTCGTCCAGGCGCTGCGGCTCGCCCAGGCCGCCGCCGACCGGGCCTTCGGCAGCTTTGTGCTGGTATCGATGAGCCGCCAGGCGGTGCATCTGGGGCACGGCCGGGAGGCGGTGCAGCTGGCACGGGTGGCCCAGCAGGGCGTGGGCGCGGCGGCCCCGCCGGTGGTGCAGGCGCTGATGCACGGCGCGGAGGCGCGCGGGCAGGCGACGCTCGGCGAGGTGCGGGCGTGCACGGCGGCGCTGGCCAGGGCCGAGCAGGCGCTGGAGACGGCCCGGCCGAGCGAGGACGTGCCGTACTGGGCGCGGTTCTTCGACGAGGCGCGGTTGGCCGCCGACTTCGCGCACAGCTATCTGGACCTGCGGCAGTACCGCAGCGCCGCCCAGCACGCGGAGCGGTCGCTCCGGTTGGGCGGCAACGGGCGGGCGCGCGGTCGGCTGCTGTGCCAGGTGGCGCTGGCCCGGGCCCGGCTCGGGCTGGGAGAGATCGAGCAGGCGTGCGCGCTGGGCGCGGAGGCGGCGCACGCCGCCGCCGAGATGCGCTCCGCGCGGGCGTACGAGGCGGTGCGCGGCTTTGAACAGCAGCTCGAACCGTACCGGGACGCGCCCCCCGCGCGCGGCTACCGCGACCGGGTCTCGGCCCTGGGTTGACGGCCGGCCGCCGAGCGGCCGATTGCCGCAGAACGGTCACCGAGAGCCGGTCAGCGGGGGCCGGTCGACGCGAGGCGGTCGGCGAAGGGCCGGTTGCCGCAGCGCCGGGCGCCGCGGCGCCGCGCTCCGGGCGCTGAAAGCGGCGGCCCGGAGCGGGACGGGCGTCCTGCTCCGGGCCGCCGCGGCGCGACCGGCACGGCCCGCGCGGCCGGCGCGGCGGTCAGGCCTGGTGGGTGAGGTAGGTGGCCTGGTCGAGTTCGCTGATGTGGACGGACAGCCGCAGCCGGCGGCCCGGCAGCGCGGTGACACGTTCCTTGGCCAGGGCGAGCACGGCTGAGGCGAGTTCCGCCTTGGCCTCCGTGGTGCGCCCGGCGAACAGCGCGACCTCGATGTGCGCGACGTCCGTGCTGTCGCCGAGTTCGCCGCCCTCGCCGATCACGCTCTGCTCGATGCGCCGGAAGTGCGTGCGGCAGGCGGACGGCGAGGAGCCGACCGTCTTCTCGACTGCGATGTGCAGGTCACGGCCGAGCGCCGTGGCGTCGAAGGTGCCGGCGAGCGGCTCGGAGTAGTCGACGGTCAGGTTGGGCACGGCGCCTCCCGTTTGCTGTTGATGCCGCCGCCAGGTTAAGCGGTAGTACTCGTTCCGTTCGGGAGGCGACCGGCTGCGCGGACGACGGCCGCGGGCGGAGAAGTAGTTCACAGCGCCTTAACAGACGGGCAACTGTCGGGAAATCGCGGCTCGCGAGGGTGCCTTCCGGGTGACGCCGCCGCTCACCCGGCACCCGCAGTCGCATACGCCGCTACCCGAGGACGGACGCCCGTGAGCTACAAGGCCGAGTACATCTGGATCGACGGCACCGCACCGACCGCCAAGCTCCGGTCGAAGACGAAGATCCTCGCCGACGGCGCCGAGCCGCCCGTCTGGGGCTTCGACGGTTCCAGCACCAACCAGGCCGAGGGGCACGCCTCGGACTGCGTCCTCAAGCCCGTCGCCTCCTACCCGGACCCGATCCGCGGCGGCGACGACGTGCTGGTGCTGTGCGAGGTCTTCAACATCGACGACACCCCGCACGAGTCGAACACCCGCGCCCTGCTGCGTCCGCTGGCCGAGCGGTACGCGGCGCAGGAGCCGCTGTTCGGCATCGAGCAGGAGTACACGTTCTTCGACGGCGCCCGGCCGCTGGGCTTCCCCGAGGGCGGCTTCCCGGCTCCGCAGGGCGGCTACTACTGCGGCGTCGGCGCCGACGAGATCTTCGGCCGGGACATCGTGGAGAAGCACCTGGACAACTGCCTGGCCGCCGGTCTCGGCATCTCCGGCATCAACGCCGAGGTCATGCCCGGCCAGTGGGAGTTCCAGGTGGGCCCGCTCAGCCCGCTGGAGGTCTCCGACCAGCTGTGGGTGGCGCGCTGGCTGCTGTACCGCACGGCTGAGGACTTCGGCGTCTCGGCGACTCTCGACCCCAAGCCGGCCAAGGGCGACTGGAACGGCGCGGGCGCGCACACCAACTTCTCCACCAAGGCGATGCGCGAGGGCTACGACGCGATCCTGGCCGCCTGCGAGTCGCTGGGCAAGGGCGACAAGCCGCAGGAGCACATCCGCCAGTACGGCGCGGGTGTCGAGTCCCGGCTGACCGGCGCGCACGAGACGGCGCCGTGGAACGAGTACAGCTACGGCGTCTCCAACCGGGGTGCCTCGGTGCGCATCCCGTGGCAGGTCGAGGTGGACAAGAAGGGCTACATCGAGGACCGCCGGCCGAACGCCAACGTGGACCCGTACGTGGTGACGCGGCTGCTCGTCGACACGGTCTGCACCGAGCTGGACGCGCTCGACCTCGTGTGAGCAGCGAGGTCCGAGTCCGAGGGCGCCCCACCGACGTCGGTGGGGCGCCCTCGGTGCTCAGGGACGGCTACGCCTCGGCGCGGCTTCGTGCGACGAGCCCGAGCACGACGTCCACCGCCAGGAACGCCAGCAGGCTCAGCCCCAGCAGCGGCACGAACCAGCCGACCAGCGCGGTCACGCCGGCCAGCGGCAGCCACCACGTCACCGGCAGGTTCCGCAGCGCGCCGCGCGGGTAGGGGCGGCCGAAGGAGAGCCGGCCGTCCCGGTCGGGGCGGCGCTGCCACCACATGCGGTAGCCCCACACGATCAGCGCGACGACGCTCAGGGCGAGCGCCAGCAGCACGATCTGGTTGGCCAGGCCGAACAGCCGTCCGTCGTGGGCGCTGATGCCGATGCTGGTGAGCTTGGCGAGGACGGGGTGGTCGGCGAAGTCGAGCCGGTCGGTGACCTCGCCGCTGGAGGCGTCGACGGCGATCTGGTCCAGGCGGTGCGGCACCTGGCGGTCGATCTGCTTGACGACGTACGCGCCCGGGGTGCCGTCCTCGCCGACGACCGGTGGGGTGATCTCCAGCGGGCCGTCCAGCTTCTGGTCGTCGCGGGCGATGCTCAGCACGTGGTCGATGCCGATGTCCGGGTGTTCGGAGCCGGCCTCGTCGCCGTGTCCGTCGCCGTGACCCGCGTGGCCGCCGCCGGAGCCGTGGCCCTCGTGGCCGCCGCCGGGCGCGGCGGAGATGGTCGGGGTGCTGCCGCCGACCTTGGCGCGCAGTTCGCCGATGTTCTCGCCGGCGTAGGTGGACCAGGTCAGGCCGGTCGCGGAGAGGATCAGCAGGCCGAGCGCCGCCCAGACGCCCACGGTGCCGTGCAGCGAGAGGGTGCGGCGGCGGCCCTTGGTGCCGCGCAGCTTGCGCTGGGCGCGGCGTCGGCCGAACCAGAGGACAAGCCCGCCGAGCACCACGACCCACATCCAGCTCGCGGCCAGTTCGCTGTAGAGCCGTCCGGTCTCGCCGAGGTTGAGGTTGGCGTGCAGCCCGGAGACCCAGGCGCGGAACGGCAGTGCGCCGGAGCCGCCGTAGCTGGCCAGCGCGCCCTTGACCTCGGCGGTGTGCGGGTCGACGAAGACGGCGAGCTTGCGGCCCTCGGGAACGCTCGGGTCGTCCAGCAGCACCCGGGTGGTCTCGCCCTTGGCGGGCGCCGGCCGGACGGCGCTGAGCGTGCCGTCGGGGTGGGCGGCCAGCGCGGCGTCGACCTGTTCGCCGACCGGCACCGCGGTGTCCTTGGCCGGGACGGTCAGCTGGTCGGAGTAGACGACCCGCTCGATCTGGTAGGAGGCGGCGTAGAGGGCGCCGGTGAGGGCGGCGACGAGGAGGAAGGGGGCTATCAGCAGCCCGGCGTAGAAGTGCAGCCGCAGGACGAGGGCGCGCAGCGCCGAGGCGGCGGGCGGTCTGCCGTTGTCGGTCGCGGGTGGTTCGGGTTCGGCGGAGGTCTTGCGCGCAGGGGTGACTGCGGACATGGCAGGGTCCTCTTCGGATACGGGTCGGCGTCGCGTGCCGACCGGAGGTACTCGATCAGTTCGCGGGCGCGTGGAAGCGCCGGCGTGGCGTCGTGAGGGGGCTGCCGGCCCGGGGCCCAGTCGCGAGGTCGGTGCGCGGGGCGCGCGGAGACCGGTCGGCTCAGCCGAGTGAGGTGGCGGCGGCCCGGGCGGGGGC
>NZ_VJYK02000282.1 GCF_007097205.2 Streptomyces alkaliterrae | reverse complement strand
CCCGTGGACACCCCGCCCGCATCCGGCCCGCGCGGCGGTGGGGGTCAGCGCAGCCATCGGGCACTCCGTCGCTGAAGGGGCAGGTATACGGCCATCACCAGGCCGGCGATGAGGATCATGTCGAGGCTCAGCGCGAGCGCCACGTTCTCCTGGCCGACCAGGACGTTCCCGGCCAGCGCGTCGGCGATCTTCAGCGTGACCAGCGGGACCGAGCCGCCGACCAGCGCGGCGGCCGTGGCGTGCGCGGCGAACGCGCTGCCGAACAGCAGCACGAAGCCGCCCAGCAGGGACGGCGTGAGCACCGGCAGTCCGACGTACCGCCAGAACTGCCAGGTGGACGCGCCGGAGTTCTGCGCGGCCTCCTGCCACTGGGATCGCAGACCGTCCATGGCCGGGATCGTCACCAGCACCATCAGCGGCGTCAGGAAGTACAGGTAGACGACGGCCAGGCCGGTGAAGGAGTAGAGGTTCCAGCCGAGCGAGCCGAGGTCGGCGAGCTGTGTGACGACGCCGGAGATGCCGAGGGTCGCGATGAACGCGAACGCCAGCGGCACCCCGCCGAAGTTGGCGAGCACGCCGGAGGCGGTGAGCACCGCGTTGCGCAGTGAGCCGGAGCGGGAGGTGACGACGGCACGGGCGATCAGCACGCCCAGCGCGCCGCCGATCAGCGCGGTCAGCGCCGCCAACTGCACACTGCCGATCAGTGAGCCCAAGTAGGGTCCCTGCAGGGAGCGTTGCAGGTGTTCGCCGGTGAACGTCGTGCCGCCGTCCGGGTCGGTGCGGGTGACCGCGCCGTACAGCAGGGCGAGCAGCGGGACGCCGAAGCACAGTCCGGTGAAGACCAGCAGCGGGAGCGCGGCGAGCCAGGTGCGCGGCCCGCGCCGTCGGCGGCCGGGGCCGCCGACGGCGGACGGGGTGGGGGAGAGCTCGGCCATCAGGAAAGTGCCTTGTCCCACTTCTCGGCGAGGGTTTCCTTTGCCTTGTCCAGTTCCTCGGAGGACGGGAAGCTCGGCTCGCCCTCGACCTTCGGCAGCTTGGCGACGAACTCCTTGTCGGCCGTGCCGGCGTCGGTCATCGCGGGCAGCAGCACCGGGCGGGCGTAGCCCTTGAGCCACAGGTTCTGGCCCTCGTCGCTGTAGAGGAACTCCATCCACAGCCGGGCGGCCGCCGGGTTCGGGGCCTCCTTGTTCACGGCCTGCGAGTAGTACTGGGCGTACACGCCGTCGCCGGGGATGGACACCTTCCAGTCGACGCCCTTGTCCTTGAACTGGTCGGCGTAGCCGGCGTTCAGGTAGTCCCAGTCGATGCTGATGGGCGTCTCGCCCTTCTCGACGGTGGCCGGGGTGGACTCGACGGGGATGAAGTTCCCGCTCTTCTTCAGCTTGCCGAAGAAGTCGATGCCGGGCTGGATGTCGCCGAAGGACCCCTTGCTGGCGAGGGCCGCCGCGTACACGCCGCCGAACGCCGAACCGGACTTCGTCGGGTTGCCGTTGAGGGCGACCTTGCCCTTGTACTCGGGCTTCAGCAGGTCGGCGAAGGTCTCCGGGCACTTCTTGATGCGCCCCGCGTCGCAGCCGATGGAGACGTAGCCGCCGTAGTCGTTGTACCAGCGGGCGTCGGCGTCCTTCTGGCTGTCCGGGATGCTGTCCCAGGCCTGCACCCGGTACGGTGCGAACAGGCCCTCCTCCGCGCCGCTGCGGGCGAACGCGATGCCCAGGTCCAGGACGTCGGGCGCGCGCTTCTGGCCCTTGCGGGACTTCACTGCGGCGATCTCGTCGGCGCTGGAGGCGTCCGGGTTCTCGCTGTTGATCTTGATCTTGTACTTCTCCTGGAAGCGCTTGATCAGCTCGCCGTAGTTGGCCCAGTCCGGGGGCAGCGCGATGACGTTGAGCCGGCCCTCCTTCTCGGCGGCGGCGACCAGTTCGTCCATGCCGCCGAAGTCCTCGACGGAGGTGGCGGTGGCGGCCTTGGCCTTGGCCTTGCCGGCGGCGCCGGTCGTCTCGTCGGGTGCGGCGCCGCAGGCGGTCAGGGTGGCGAGGGCCGCGAGGCCGGCCACGACGGCCGCACCACGGACGGAGGGTCTGTACACGTTCTCTCCCGAAGGCGATGGGGACGATCACTTGTCTGGACAAGCACCCCCATCACGCCGGGCCGGGCTGTACGCCGGGTGAACACCACGTGGCCCCCACTCCACACTTCACGGAAGACCACTCGCGGGTCGAGTCCGCGGGTCACGCGTCCGGTGGGCCCGCTGGGCGACCGCGGCGGCAACCTGCCGCGAACAACCGGGAGTTGGCGGTGCCGCAAATCACGTTGTGCGCAGTCGACCCGCTGGTAACCTCAACGTCGACCACTCACACAACAGAAAACAGGGGGAGCATCATGCGACTCACTCGTACCCGCAAGCGGAGCGCCGTCGCGGCCGGACTGACCATCCTCGCCGTCGGGTTCCCGGTGGTTTCCGCCACCGCGGCGGAGATCTCCGGAAGCCGGCTTCCGTTCTCCATCGCGGCCTCGGGCAGCGCGGAGGACAAGGACCGCTTCAAGGGGCAGTCCTCGGGCAAGGTGAAGGTCTGCGGAGACGTGCCGACCAACGACCGGAAGACCTTCAGCGGGACCGTTCGCGAGGACAAGCGGTTCATGCCCGACCCGCAGATAGCCTCGATGTCGCGCGGCTACTGGGAGTCCAAGGGCTGCGGTTCCTCCAAGAGCACCAACCGGGGCGGGACCTACTACACGACGGCCTCCTGGGCCGGAGTGAGCGGCAGCCGCGCCTACGGATACGTGGCCGCCGAGAACTGAGCGAGAAACCGAGCTGAAGTAGAGCTGAAGTAGTAGAAGTGTCTACCGATCATCGGGACGCCGGTGGCGTGTCCGCCGGGGTCGATTCGGTGGCGGTGGTCGAGGGGGCCACGGTCCGGTACCGGACCGTGGTCGCCCTCGACCGGGTGTCCCTGGGCTTCCCGGCCGGGGTCACCGCGCTGCTCGGACCCAACGGCGCGGGCAAGAGCACGCTGCTGTCCCTGCTGAGCACCGCCCGCACCCCCGACGAGGGCAGCGTGACGCTGCTCGGCGAGCAGGGCCGGGGACGGGCGCGGGTACGGCGACTGCGCGAGCGGATCGGCGTGCTGCCCCAGGCGTTCGGCTACCACCCTCGGTTCACCGTCGAGGAGTTCGTGACGTACGCGGCGTGGCTGCGCAACGTGCCGGCGGGCGACCGCGCTGGCCGGGTGGCCGACGCGCTGGCGCTCGTCGACATGACCGCGTACCGCGACCGGCGGATGCGGGAGCTGTCCGGCGGCATGCTGCGCCGCGTCGGCATCGCGCAGGCCGTGGTGAACCAGCCCGAACTCGTCCTGCTGGACGAGCCGACCGTCGGCCTCGACCCGGCCCAACGCGTCGGGTTCCGGGAGCTGATCGAGCGGCTGGGCGAGCGGTCCGCGGTGGTGCTCAGCACGCACCTGGCCGAGGACGTCGCGCACGTCTGCGACCGGGTGTCGGTACTGCTGGCGGGCCGGGTGAGGTTCACCGGCACGGTCGGTGAACTCTGCGCGCTCGCCGGTGCCGGCAAGGTCGACGGCACCGGCGTCGAGGCGGGCTATCTGCACCTCGCCGGCGGTGCCGGCGACCCCGAACCGGGCGAGGTCGGACGGTGATCCGCGTGCTGTGGTGTGAGATGCGCCGGGGCGAGGCGGGCAAGGTCGGGCCGCTGATGGGGCTGATCGGCGCGCTGTACCTCCTCCTGGAGGACCGCACGGAGAGCGACTGGATCGGCTGGTGGGCGGACACGGGCATCGTCGTCCAGCTCTTCGGCGTGATCGTCATGGGCTCGGTCATGGCGGCCACCGCGACGTGGACCGCCAGCCGCGGCCAGCGGGACCGCACCCGGCCGTGGACCGACACCGCCGCCCGCGGCGGCTGGAGCCAGGCACTGCTGATCTGGGCTTCCGTCTGGCTGTGGACGCTGCTCGCGTACGCCGTGCACGTGGTGATCGCTTTCGGCCGGACGGCCGGGGTCAGCGACGAGTTCGCGCCGGTGTGGGAGCCGTTGCTGCTGGGCGCCGCGATGTCGGCGCTCCAGATCGCGGTGGGTGTGGTGGTCGGCACGTTGCTGCCGTCCAGGCTGATGGCGCCGGTGGTCGGCGCTGTCTGGTACGCGCTGTTCGTCGCCGCCGCGTTCGCGCCGGGCTCCGGGATCGGCCGGTTCGCGCCGGCCGTCGACGAGCACTGGGCCGGGTCCCTCGTCCCCGACACCGCGCTGATGCTGTCGTCGGCGGCTTGGTGCCTGGCCGCCGCGGTGGCCGTGCTGGCGGTTCCGGCGCTGGTGCGGCGTCCGGTCGTGTCGCCGCGGCCGTGGGGTGTCGTACCGGTGGCGGTGGTCGCGCTGCTGGCCGCCGGTGCGCTGGTGACGCTGCCGGAGAAGGCCACGCCGTGGGCGGCCGCGGCGCCGCAGCCGGAGGACCCGCCGTGCGCGACCACCGGGCGCACCACCGCGTGCCTGTGGCCGGCCAACCGCCACCTCCTGCCCAGGCTGGAACGCGCCGTCGCGGACGTGGACAGGGCGCTCGGACCGCTGGAGGGTTTCAACCGGCGGCTGGACGAGCAGTGGCTCGATCCGGGCCCGGTGGCGGGCGAAGCCGGCGAGTTCGCCGTCATGACGCCCGACGTGGGCGTCCGCAGACTGAGCCAGGACCTGTTGGCCGCCGCGATGCCGCGGCCCCCGGAGGGTTGCGAACGGGAGGGGTCGAAGGCGGCCGGCGGCCTGCCGGACGACTTCCTCCTGGCGGCGGTGGTGCACCACCGCGCCCAGGCTCCGTTCGACTACTACGGCGAGGAGTTCGCCGCGGCCGTCGAGAAGGTCGTGACCGCGCCGCGCGCCGAGCAGGACAAATGGATCGGCAAGGCGGTCGACAGTGTTCGTGGCTGCGCGCCGCTACCGGGGTTGCCCCGGTGAGGCCGCTCGCGCTGTTCGTCCGGGGCCGTGAGGTGCCCCGGGCCGTGCTGTGCGGTGCGGTCGTGACGCTGGTCGCGGTCGTGCTCTCCGGCCGGGCGCTTGAGGTGCCCGACATCCGCTACCTCACGGACTACAGCGTGCCGATCGCGGCTGTCGTGCCGGTGGCCCACGCGGTTGTCCTCGGAACGGCGCTGTTCTCGCCCATGGCGGTGCTGGAGGAGGGCGCGGCGCGGTTGATGCGGGGGTACGAGTCGTTGCACGTAGTGCTGTTGACGGCGCTGGGGCTGGTCTGGACGGCCGTGCCGCTGCTCGCCGGCCTGCCGGGGCACGTGTTCGCGAGTTCGGTGCGGAACGTGGTCGGGTTCCTCGGGCTGGCGATGATCGGTGCCCGGCTGTTCGGCAGCGGTCTTGCGTGGCTGCTGCCGCTGGTCACCGCCGGGCCGACGCTGCTGCTGGGCGTCGGTCCGGACAACACGCCGGAGTTCTGGGCCTGGCCGATCCAGCCCGGCGGCCATCTCGGCGCGACGCTCGCCGCCGCCGGACTGTGGGTCCTCGGACTCGCGTTTTTCCTGCTGCTCGGACCGCGCCGAAGTGAACGCGACGAAGCACTCTAGGAGACGAAGCACTCTAGGAGTCGGCACGCCTCCGGTGTCCCCGGCCGAGGGGTCCGCGGACACCGGAGGCGGCGGTCGGGCTACTTGCGGGGGCAGGTCTTCCAGGCCAGGTGGTACTCGGTGCTGACGCTGGCGTCGGTGGAGTCCATGGCCATGAAGCTGGTGGTGGCCGGGTTGGACGAGCCGCGGTTCACGCGCAGTTCGGTGTTGATGTTGAAGTTGCGCTTCTCGCCGCAGGGCGCCCAGACCAGTTGCGCGACGTCGGTGACGTCGCTGGCCTGCCAGTTGTCGTTGTAGGCGCCGTTGAACCTGTGGTTCTTCTGGACGGTCTCGGGCATCCCCTGGAAGTAGTAGTTGGCGCGCTGCTCGCCCCACGCGCCGCGCTGGAGCGAGGCGAAGCCGCGGTAGTCGGCGCGGGCGATGGCGTAGGTGAAGCCGTGCGGGACGTGGACGCGGAGGTTGAGCTGGCAGTTCTTGCGGAAGTCGGTCGGTGCGGAGTTGGGGCCGACGTGGGCGAGGTATTCGCTGTAGGTGACGGTGAACGCGGTGTTGTCGGGGGCGACCGCGACGGCGGTCGTCCCGGGTCGGCAGCCGGAACCGTTGACGGTGGCCAGCTCGATGACGATCTTGTCCGGCGGGGCCTCGATCCCGCCGGCCGCTTGGGCGTTCGGAGCGGTGGCCAACAGCGCCAGCGCCGCTCCCGCGACGACCACAGCACGAGGCATGGCAACTCCATTCACTCGGGGGGTGTGAGCGCCGGGGCGGGTCAGGCTCCGGCGAGGCATGCACATGCCACCACGAGGTGAGGGTGTTGTGAAGACCGTGAAGGGGCGCGGAAATTCCTGACCGAAAACGCCTGGTCGGATCTCGGTCACCCGCTCAGTGGCCGAAAACCGGGGTGCCTCTCGGTGCTCCACCCGACGCCCGACGCCCGACGCCCGGCGCGCGGCGCGCGGTGCGCGGTGCTCAGTCGTCGGCGATGAGGCGGCAGGCGGTCTCGATGTCCAGGCGGACCTGCGCGATGGAGGCGCGGCCGGAGAGCCAGGTGACCAGAGCCGAGTGCCAGGTGTGCTCGATGACCCGCACCGCGGAGAGCTGATCGGCGGTGGGCGCGGAGTCCAGCCGCATGGCGTCGAGGATGATCGCCGTGGTGAGGCGGGAGACCGTGTCCACCTCGGCGCTCACCGAGCGGTCCGCGAAGATCAGCGCGCGGACCATCGCGTCGGCGAGCAGCGGGTCGCGTTGCAGCGCGCGGAAGGCGCGCATCAGCGTGTCCGCGACCCGGGCGCTGGGGTCGTCACCGGCCGGCGGGTTGCGGTGCAGGGTGCGGTGCAGGCGTTGCAACTGGTCCTGCATGGTGGCGACCAGGAGATGGATCTTGGACGGGAAGTAGCGGTAGAGCGTGCCGAGCGCCACCTGGGAGGTCTCGGCGACCTCGCGCATCTGGACTGCCTCGAAGCCGCCCTTCCCGGCCAGCTGCGTCGCCGCCCGCAGGATGGCCCGCCGTCGGGCTTCCTGCCGTTCGGTCAGCGGCGCCTCGGTGAGCGGTGCGACGCCGCCGGCGTCAGGGCCGGTGGCGGCCGGGGAGGTGTCGCGTGTGGTGCGCGGCTTGGATCGGGGCGTCATGGCGGCGGCGCTGCTCCCGGGTCGGCGGCGGTCTTGGGGCTGGACGGTCCGGAGGGGCTGGACGGTATGGGTGGGCTGGAC
>NZ_VJYK02000281.1 GCF_007097205.2 Streptomyces alkaliterrae | reverse complement strand
CGCCGCCCCCGAGGTGGAGCCGGCGCCCGCCGCCGGCAAGGCCTGAGGCGCCGGGTGGCCGCCGTCGTGATCATCACCCGTACGCCCGCCCCGGGAACCGGGCTCGGGTAACTCCTCAAGACGGGCCGGGTCATCAGGGCCTTGATGCTCACTTTTTGTACCGCGCCGGTGACGTGCCGGAACATCGCCTTCAGAAGGTGAACGCATCGGCGATCTTCGCGTGTCCTTCGCTTGAAGTCTTGACACTTTTGGTCTCGGGCGGGACATTCTCTGCCGGGCGCCGCGCTGGACGTCAGGGGCAAGTCGGCGCCCGGCCGTCGGCGTTGTCCCGGGCGGGGCGACGCGGTTCGGCCGCCACCGTCGATCGGCCTCCCCGGGGCGGGACGTCCCGGCCGGCCGGTCCTGGCCGAGGATGGACGTCTTGCCACACCCCCACACCCATGGCCGCCGTTCCCGAGGCGGTACCCGACTCCGACTCACCTCCGCGCTGCTCGCCGCGGCCGCGCTGCTCGCCGGGGCCGCGCTGCCCGCCGGGGCCGCACCGGCGGACGCCGGGGCGGCCTCCGCGGAAGCGCGGCAGAAGGCCCCGTACCTCGACCCCCGGCTCCCGGTCCAGCGGCGGGTGAAGGACCTGCTCGGCCGGATGACGCTGGTGGAGAAGGTCGGCCAGATGGCCCAGGCCGAGCGTTCGGCGGTGAGCACGGACCCGGAGCAGATCACCCGGCTCGGCCTCGGCTCGCTGCTCTCCGGCGGCGGTTCGACACCGGACGCCAACACCCCCGAGGCCTGGGCGGACATGGTGGACGCCTTCCAGGAGAAGGCGCTCGCCACCCGGCTCGGCATCCCGCTGCTGTACGGCGTGGACGCGGTGCACGGGCACAGCAACCTGGTGGGCGCCACGGTCTTCCCCCACAACATCGGCATGGGCGCGACCCGCGACCCGAGGCTGGTCGAGAAGGCGGCGCACATCACGGCGACCGAGACCCGGGCGACCGGTCCGCAGTGGTCCTTCGCTCCGTGTCTGTGCGTCGTGCGGGACGTCCGCTGGGGCCGCACCTACGAGAGCTACGGCGAACGCCCCGGCCTGGTGTCCCGCATGGTCACTGCGGTCCGGGGGCTCCAGGGCGAGCGCGACCGCCAACTGGCCCGCCCGGACCGGGTGCTGGCCTCCGCCAAGCACTTCGCGGGGGACGGCGACACGGTCTTCGGCAGCTCGACCACGGGCGGCTACACCCTCGACCAGGGCGTCACCGTCACCGACCGCAAGCGCTTCGAGAAGATCAACCTGGCGCCGTACGTACCGGCGGTGCGGGAGCACCGGGTCGGCAGCATCATGCCCTCCTACTCCAGCGTCCGGTGGACCGACCGAGGCGACGGCCGGGCGGTGAAGCTGAGCGCCCACAAGGAGCTGCTCACCGACGTGCTGAAGAAGAAGATCGGCTTCGAAGGCTTCCTGGTCAGCGACTGGGAGGCCATCCACCAGCTGCCAGGCGACTACGCCGACCAGGTCAGGGCCTCGGTGAACGCCGGCATCGACATGTTCATGGAGCCGTTCTCGGCGCCGCGCTTTGTGGAGACGCTGGTCGCCGAGGTGGAGGCGGGCCGCGTCAAGCAGTCCCGGATCGACGACGCGGTGAGCCGGATCCTCCGCGCCAAGTTCCGACTCGGTCTGTTCGAGCAGCCGTTGACCGACCGCAGGCACATCGATCGGATCGGCTCCGCCGCCCACCGCGCGGTGGCCCGTGAGGCGGTCGCCAAGTCCCAGGTGCTGCTGAAGAACTCCGGCGGCGCACTGCCGCTCAAGTCCTCGCAGCGGATCTACGTTGCCGGCACCAACGCCCACGACCTCGGCAACCAGGCCGGCGGCTGGACGGTGACCTGGCAGGGGCAGTCGGGCAACGACCACTTCCCGGGAACCACCATCCTCGACGGCATCCGGCGGAACGCCGCACACGTCACCTACAGCAAGGACGCCTCCGCCCCCACCCGGGGCCACGATGTCGGCGTGGTGGTCGTCGGCGAGACCCCCTACGCGGAAGGGGTGGGCGACGTCGGCAACAACGGGCACACGCTGAACCTCTCCGCCGCCGACCGCGCGGCCATCGACCGGGTGTGCGGCGCACTCGACACCTGCGTGGTGCTCGACGTCGCCGGACGTCCGCAGATCGTGACCGACCGGTTGGCCGTGATGGACGCGTTGGTGATGTCCTGGCTGCCCGGCAGTGAGGGTGAGGGAGTGGCTGACGTGCTCTTCGGCCACCGCCCGTTCACCGGCAAGCTCCCGGTCTCCTGGCCGCGCAGTGAGGACCAGGCCCGGGTCGACGCCAGCGACAGGGACCACGACCCGCTCTTCCCGTACGGCCACGGTCTCACCACCCGCCGCTGAGCCCCGCTCCGCCGCCCGGTGGCGCACCCCGGCCGGGGTGCGCCACCGGTGGTTCCGCGTCCGGGCGGGCCTCAGTGGAGGGTGAGCGGGGTCTCGGTGGTGATCCGGGAGAGCTTCTCGGGGTTGCGGACGTAGTAGAGGCCGGTGACGCGGGTGTCGTCGAGGCGGACGGCGAGGATGCCGTCGAGGTCGCCGTTCAGCCGGACGAGCAGGCCCGGGTTGCCGTTGACCTCGGTCGGCTCGACGGTGAGGCTGCCCACGACCCTGCTGAGACCGCCGAGGAACAGGCGGGTCACCTTGTCGGCGCCGACCACCGGGCGCAGGGCGGCCTGCTTGATGCCGCCGCCGTCGCCGACGAGGACGACGTCGGGGGCGAGCACGTCGAGGAGGCCCTGCGGGTCGCCGGTCTCCAGCGCGTGCTGGAACGCCTCCAGCGCGGCGCGGGTCTGCCGGGAGGAGACCTGCCGGCGGGGGCGGCGGGCGTCGACGTGGCGGCGGGCGCGGTGGTTGATCTGCCGGACGGCGTCGGGGCGTTTGTCGACGGCGGCGGCGATCTCGTCGTAGCCGACGTCGAAGACCTCGCGCAGGACGAAGACGGCGCGCTCGGTCGGGGACAGGGTCTCGAGGACGAGCATGAGCGCCATCGACACGCTCTCGGCGAGTTCGACGTCCTCGGCGACGTCCGGGGAGGTCAGTAGGGGTTCGGGGAGCCAGGGGCCGACGTAGGCCTCCTTGCGGCGTTTCATGGTGCGCAGCCGGTTGAGCGACTGGCGGGTGGTGATCCGGACGAGGTAGGCGCGCCGGTCGCGTACCTGTTCGAGGTCGACCCCGATCCAGCGCAGCCAGGTCTCCTGGAGGACGTCCTCCGCGTCGGCGGCCGAGCCGAGCATCTCGTAGGCGACGGTGAAGAGCAGGTTCCGGTGCCTGACGAAGGTTTCCGTGGCCGGGTCGGCGGGCCCGGGGGCGGTGGTCCCCGGCTCGGCGGGGTGGTGGTCGGTCATGTCGCGGTCCCCTTCGTCGGCGAGGGTCGGAGGCGGGTCGGTCGGGAACGGCTCGGGGCGGCGCTCACCTCTGCGCGGCGGGGGCGGCCGGGGGGCGGCCCCGCCCCGAGGCGTTCAGTGGTTCAGGGCGGCGGCCTCGTCGCGCTTGGCGCGGAGCCGCCGGGCGCGGCTGCCGTCCTTGAACCGCCAGGTGAAGGAGCCGGGCTTGCGCGCCTCCGTCGCCAGGTGGTGGGTCAGGTACTCCAACGCGGTCGCCTTGATCTTCCCAGCGGGGCGCCCGCCGAGGTGGAAGGGCTTCGCGGTGTCGTCCCTGGCGGCGATCTGCAGGGTTGCGGCTCGGCTGCCGACGGCGACGCACTGGCCGAAGTAGCCGATGTCGAGCGGCGCGGGCCGCTTGTCGGCGAGGCGGGCGAGTACGGTGTCGGCGGCGTGCGCGCCCAGCGGGGTCGCCGTCTGGCAGCTCATCCGCAGCGGCAGGTCCGACGGTGCCGCCGCGTCTCCGGCGGCGAGGACGCGCGGGTCGTCGACGCTGGTCAGCGTCTCGTCCGTGAGGAGCCGGCCCACCGCGTCGGTGCGCAGACCGCTGCGCGCTGCCAGGTCGGGGACGCCGAATCCGACGGTCCAGACCGTCACCGCGCTCGGCAGCTCCCGTCCGTCGTCGAGCCGCACGGCGGACCCGGTCACCTCGGTGACCGTGCTGCCGGGGCCGTCGAGCACGGTCGCGCCGAGCCGGGCCAGCCGCCCGGCGACGGACCGCCGCGCCCGCGGGTGCAGGGCGGGGGCGAGCAGGCCGCCGCAGACGAGGGTGACGTCGCGGCCCTCCTCCGCCAGCTCGCCGGCGATCTCGATACCGGTCGCGCCGGCTCCGACGACGGTGACCGGGGCGTGTCCGGGTGCTTCGGCGAGGGTCGCGCGCAGGGCGCGGGCCTCTTCCAGGGTGGCGGCCGGGTGGGCGTGCTCGGCGGCCCCGGGCACGTCGGGGCGGGCACTGCCGCTGCCCACCGCGTAGATCAGGTAGTCGTATCCGACCGGACCGCCGACCGCCCCACCGCCGGAACCGCCGCTCGGGCCGCCGCTCGAACCGCCGCCGGCCAGGGTCACCTCGCGCGCGGCCGGATCGATCCGGTCGACGGCGCCGACCAGCAGCCGGACGCGGTCGGACAGCACCTTCCGGAAGTCGACCAGCGCGTCGTGTGTCCCGCCCACCACCTGGTGCAGCCGGATGCGGTGCACGAAGGTCGGGCGCGGGTTGATCAGCGTCACGGCCACGTCGTCGCGCTGGGTGAGGCGGTTCGCGGCGATGACGCCCGCGTACCCGCCGCCGACGACCACGACGTGTGTCATGTGGTGTCCCATGGTCTCTCTCCTGACGTTTCAGGGGTTCGACCACGGGACACCGGCACCTCGCCCGGCGTGACACCGTATTGCCCGGGTCACACCGCCAGGGGCTCCGCGGGCCTGGCCGCCGGGCTGGGTTCGGTGTCGCCTTGGCGGTGCACGTAGGTGCGGGCCACCCAGGCCGCGGCGAGTGCGAACAGGGTCATCGACGCCGCGAGCGCGGTGAAGCCCGCGTCGAGGGAGATCCCGCCGAAGTGTCCGATCACGGGCATGACGCCGGCCGTTCCGAGGCCGATGGCGAGCAGGCGCAGCGAGGCCATCTTGGCCTTGTCCCCGTCGTCCGCCCGCTGCTGCAGTGAGGTCAGGAGCCAGGTCAGGCTGTTGAGGTTGGCGAAGCCGGCGGCGAAGAACGCGAGGAAGTGGACGGTGGGCGACTGGCCGAGGGCGAGCGCGGCGGCGGCGCCGGCCTGCACGAGCAGCCAGAGCGGCAGGAGTCGCTGGGAGACGAGCCGGGAGGTGAAGAGGGAGGCGGTGATCATGCCGACGGCGAAGGTCGCCTCGAGTGCGGCGATGTACCAGCCGCGGCCGTCGTAGTGGTCGCCGACGAGCGGTACCACCAGGGTGCTCAGCCCGTGGGCGAAGACGAAGTCTCCGGCGCACAGGGCGATCATCACGAAGACGGCCTTGTCCGCGCGGTAGCGGCCCGCCATGCGCCGCCACTCGCCGACGGTGGCGGCCACGGCGGAGGCCAGCATGCGGGCGCCGGGCTTCGGGTTGTGCTCGCGGCCGGTGAGGCGGATGCGGCTGACCACGACCGCGCAGCCGAGCGACATCAACACGTCGAGGACAAGGGCGTGTTGGGCGCTGCCCCAGGTGAGGACGAGGCCGAGCAGGGCCATGCCGGTGAGCGCGCCCGCCTGGAACGCCACGCCGACGAGGCTGTTGAACCGGGTGATGTGGTTCTGGTCGACGTGGTGCGCGGTGAGTTTGAAGAGCGCCGAGCGTTCGACGTTGTCGAAGACGGCGAGCAGCACGGCCGCCGTCACGATGTACGGCACGGCGCCGGTGCCGGGCACCATCGCGATCGCGATGATCAGGGTGACCGTGACCGCTCTGCCCAGGCCGCAGCAGACGTACACCCACTTGGAGTTGAGCGCCTCGACCAGCGGGCCGCAGACGGGGAGTACGCAGAAGGCCGCGAGTCCCTGGAGGGTGAGGATGAGGGCGAAGGCGGCCGGGCTGCCGGTGCGGGTGTACATCAGCTGGCCGAGTGCCAGGGTGTGGATGCCGATGCCGACGCTGGACAGGCTGATCGCGGCGAGCATGGTGCGCGCCACCGGGTCGTGTCGGATCATCGGGCCGCCACCGCGATCCGGCTGTCGAGGACGTTCCTGATCTTTCCGCTGACCGGGTTGCGGGGCAGCCGCCCTTCGGGGAGGCATTCCACGCGCAGTTCGAAGACGTCGAGAGCGGCGTCGAAGTCCTGGAGGTCGCCGAGGACGGGGAAGGTGTCGGTGAGCAGTTTCCGCACGTCGGCGGGGTCGAGGGGGTCGGGCGCCTCCGTGCGGACGACGAGCACTTCCCGACCGTCCTCCGTGCCGATCTCGATCTGCAGCCGGGAGACGCCGAGGCCCGCAAGGGCCTGGAGGACTTCGCCGTGCTCGACGGTCTCCCCCTTGAAGCGGATCAGCCCGTCCGAACGGCCCTGGTACTCCAGGACCTTTCCCGAGACGCCGCAGGCGCAGTCGTGGGTGAAGACGCGGCCGGTGTCGCCGATCCGGTAGCGCAGCAGCGGGCCTTCGAACTTCTGCATCGAGGTGATGAGCAGTTCGCCGGTCTGCCCCTCGGGGACGGGCCGGCCGTACTCGTCGACGACCTCGATGAGGTTGTAGTCGTCGTTGACGTGGTGGCGGGTGCCGCCGAGCGCCGCGCACTGGTGGCCGAGTTGGGCGCCGTCGTTGGCGGCGAGGATGCTGGAGACGACGCGGGTGCCCAGTTCCCGCCGGAGCCAGTCCTTGTCGGTCTCGGTCATGGGCGTGCCGCCGTAGACGACCTTCTCGATCCGCAGTGCGGGGCGGCGTTCCTTCGCCTCCCGCAGCAGGGGCAGCAGCAGGGCCGGCATGCCGAGTACGACGTTGGCGCGGAAGCCGTCGACCAGCGTCAGCAGGTCGTCGACGGTCGCGAACTGGCCTGTCGAGTAGGCCTCGACGGGCATCTTCGCGAACTCGCTGAACGTCGTGGTGAGGCCGCCGTACATGCCGCCGCCGAACAGGGTGTTGACGATGCGGTCGCCGGGCCGCACGCCGAGCGCGTACAGCACGGGCACGGCTTCGCGGACCATGTTCTCCCAGTCGGTGCGGGAGTAGACGATGTAGCGGGGCCGTCCGCCGGTGGCGCCGGAGCGCAGCACCTCGCCGGTCGGCTGGTCGGCGCTGAGCATGTCGCGGCTGAAGGGCGGCGAGTGCGCTTCGAGGTCGGCCTTCTCCAGTACGGGGAGGGTGACGATGTCGGCGACGTCGGTGACGGCCGCCGGCTCGGGCAGCCGGGCGCGGTGGTAGGGGGTGCGGC
>NZ_VJYK02000280.1 GCF_007097205.2 Streptomyces alkaliterrae | reverse complement strand
CCCGGACGCCGCCTCCCCGGCCGCCGTCCCGGTGACGCCGGCCCGCCACGCGACGGCCGGGAAGACCGAGCAGCCCTACCGACCCGGCGAACTGGCCCTACCCGCACAGGAGATGCGAACGGCCGGCCACCACGCGGTCGACCTCGTCGTCCAACGGCTGTGCACGGCCGCGGACGGCCCGCCGCACACCGTAGCCGCGCCCGCCGAACTCCAAACGCTCCTCGGCGAACCGCTACCCGAGGAAGGCGGCGACCTCGGCGGCCTGCTCGACCACCTGGCCCACGACGTCCTGCCGCTCGGCATCCGGTTCGACCACCCCCGCTGCTTCGGCTTCGTGCCCACCACCGGCAACTACCCCGCCGTCCTCGCCGACCTGCTCTCCACCGCCCACCTGAGCGTCCCCGGTGCCTGGCTGGTCGGGTCGGGTCCCAGCTCAATCGAACTGACCACACTGAAGTGGCTGAAGGAACTACTGGGTCTACCCGGCCACTGGGGCGGCCTGTTCGTCAGCGGCGGCTCCCTCGCCAACCTCACGGCACTCGCCGCCGCCCGCGACCACCAGCTCGGTGGGGACCTCGCCGGTGCCCGCCTCTACTGCTCCACCCAGGCCCACCCCTCCGTCGCCCGCGCCGCCCACCTGCTGGGTCTCGGCCGCGACCAGTTGGTCGCCCTCGAACCCGACCCCGAGCAGCGCCTCGACCCCCGGAGCCTGGCCGCACAGGTCGACGCCGACCTCGCCGCCGGCCTGCGGCCCTTCGCGGTTGTCGCCACCGTCGGCACCACCAGTACCGGCGCGGTCGACCCCGTCACAGACCTCGCGCGGCACTGCCGCCGCTACGGCCTGTGGCTGCACCTCGACGGAGCCCACGGCGCGGCCTTCGCCCTCTCCGCCCGCGGCCACGACATGCGCGAAGCGCTTGGGCAAGCCGACTCCCTCACCTTCGACCCCCACAAGTGGCTGTTCCAGCCCTATGAGACCGGCTGCGTCCTGGTTCGCGACCCCGAACTCCTCAAAGCCACCTTCCGGATGGCCCGGCACCACCTCGACACCGGTTACCTCCACCCCGCCGAGGCCCGCCACGGCGAGGTCAACTTCGACGATCTCGGCCCCCAGCAGTCCCGCGGCCTGCGCGCCCTGAAGGTGTGGCTCTCCCTGAAGACCTTCGGTGCCGCGGCCTTCCGCCGGGCCGTCGAGCACGGCCTCCACCTGTCCGACCACGCCGCCGCCCGCATCGCCGCCCACCCCGGCCTCGAGCTCACCAGCACCCCGAGCCTCGCCATCCTCACCTTCCGATGCCGACCCACGGACGGCTCCGCTGACCCGGCCACCGTCGACCGCCTCCAGCAGTCCGTCAGCGACGCCGTCCGTGCCACGGGCCAGGCCCTGGTCCTGACCACCCGCGTCCGCAACCGCACCGTTCTCAGGATGTGCACCATCAACCCGGCCACCACCCCGGCCGACATCGACGCCACGCTCGAACTGGTGCTCCAGACGGCACTCGCGCGCTGACCGCGGCCAGCAGGCTCCCCACCGGGCTTCCTGTCCCACTGCACCTCCTACCTACTCCGCGAACGGGTCCCCGCAGGGCAGCAGAAGGCAAAGACAGTTCCGCCCCGGTCCGCGGGACACGGAGCGCGGCCGGGCACGTGACGAGGTGGAGATACCCGTAGGAGCCCGGCTGGTCCGGGCTTCGCGTCCACCCGCTCGGGGGACCCTTCAGCCCACGACTCGTCGAGCGGCCTGAGGTGATGAGTGTCCGTAGGGTTCAGGACGCGGCGAGAACCCGCCACGTGGCGCGAACAAGCTTGTTTGACACGGGTGTTGGGTTGGATATCTGGAATGGGGGAATCGGGACCGTCACGCCACGATCCGGTGAGGCCGACAGCCCGGACCCGGGGGGTAAATGTGGATGCACAGGACAGAGAGTCAGTACCGTTCGAGCAGCCGGCGCTTCCCCCGTACCCTTCGTTCCCGCCATCTCCCCCGCAGATGTCGCACTTGTCGCCACCGTCGGCGGGAAGCCGGGCGCGCCGGACGGCTGGAACGCTTGTCCGGTTCGTCAAGTCCACTCGCTGGTACTGGCGTTGGGGCGTCCTTGCGCTGGTCATGGTGCTCGTCACCGGCCTGACGACCTTTGTGCTCTGGCCACGCGAGGAGGAGAAGACGCCCCCGCAGCTGGCCTCAGCGGCCACGAAGAGCCTGCGTGCCTGGCGCGGGGTCACCTATGCGGGGACCACGGTGAACGGCAACGGCGCGATCATCGGCTTCCGTCTGACGGTCGCCCGCGACGGCACAACGTACGGAACCCTGAGCCGTGACTCGGGGGCATACGCGGAGTTCGCTGTGAGCCCCAAGCGAAGCCTTCTGCGCGGCAACCGCCAGTGGTGGTTCGAGTACGAGCCGGGCAGCGCCGAAGCGCTGGCCCATACCTGGGTGGCCAACCCGCCGCAGAGTGTGACCGGCCTGGCCGAGCTGTCCCGGATGACTCCGACGGCGCTCGCCGACGCCCTCTCGGGCGAGGGCACCGACGGTCCGTCCGGGCTTCCGTCCACGTGGCGCCAGAGTGGGGCCACGTCGGTGAACGGCCATCCGGCGAAGGTACTGACCGACGGCACCCTGCGCATGATGGTGAACGCGTCCCCTCCGTACCAACCGCTCTCGGTCGGCCTGCCGGGATCCGCCGGATCGCGAGGAACCGCCACACCCGAACCTGTGCCGGACGCCTCGGACGCGCACGCTGCCGTGCTCCGCTCCGGCCCGCAGGACGGTGCCGCACGGTCCGCGGGCCATGTGCAGTCCGCAGGTCAAGTGGCGGCGGTCGGTGAGCCCGCGCCTGCCCCGGCCCTGTCGTCTGCGATCAGCGAGCCCAAGAAGGCCCAGGTGCAGAGCACAACGGAGAACGTACGCCGGGTCGACGCCTCGGCCGAGCAGGCCGAACCGCTGAGCCGACGTGTAAAGGCCGCCCAGACGGCCGTGACCGTACAGCTCTCGACATCGTTCTGTAGCACTCCGAGCTGCCCGGCCACCGTGAACGTGGCCAACCAGGGCACCGCTCCGGCCAGCGGCACGGTGATAGTGACCGTAGCCGGACAGACGCCCCTGAACAGTGCTGTTTCCGTTCCTCCCGGCGGAAACCGCACGCTGACGACGGCGGCGAGGAACGTGGCACCGCCCGGCCAGACGATCCAGGTGAGCTGGTCCGCGGTGTTCTACGAAGCGAGCGTCATGGGCGACGACCCGGCACTCGTCAAACGGCTGATGGGCCGCGGCTTCCAGCTCAATGAGCCCCTGGGCGACCAGCAGGCCAACGACAGCAAGGGCAAGCCCGTCCTGCAGCTCCTTGACGCCATGACGCCCAGCATCGACCAGCGGACCAGCCCCGAGGTCCGCGAGAGCTGGCTCAGCAGTGTCGGCAAGACGGTGGCCAATCTGAAGCAGCAGGGAGCGTTCGAGCCGTTCTACGACCTAGCCGTGAACACCGACAACCTGACTGTTTCCGGCGAGAGCGGCATTGCCGAACTGGCGGCAAAGACAGCCCAGCTCTCCGTCTCCGACCGGAGGACGCTGCGGTATGCGAGCGATCTGGCGCGCGCGGGGAACAAGGTCGTCTGGGGCAACACCTACAAACCCGAGGGTTCCACGGACGGATACAAGGCCGACCTCCAGAACCTGACTGGCAAACAGACCATCCAACGCAAGGCCGTGTCCGGCGGAACGGGCGCGGTCGTGAACGCCTTCGCGGCGGTGATCAACGAACTCTCCGGTACCGGGGTGGTCCCGCCTGGCTTCGACAAGGTCGCCTGGATCGACATCGACCCCAACGCCTCGACGCCCCTGGCCGGCAGTGACCGGCGGGCACTGGCGAAGGAGTTCAGGAGGCTCAAGCTCGACAAGTACTGCAACGGTGCGGGCCGGCCCGCCTTCGACGCGGCAGTGTTCACCACCTATCCGCCTGGCCCGGACGGCACCCCGCAGCGCACGAACAGCGTGTTCACCTGCAACGAACTGCTGAGCAGTGCCATCGACCCTTACAAGTACGTCCAGGACGAGATGGTCTGGAAGGCCAACAACGACCCGGTCTGGTACTCCGCCAACTACATCAGCGACGGCCGCCGGAGGAGCGAGACCACCACGGAGAACGGCGTCGCGCTGCCGAAACTCGCCAGGGACAACGAGAACCACTGGATCTCCAAGGACAAGCTGCCCTCGGCCCCCGGCGCGAAGCTGTCCTCCGCGAAGTCCGTCGGCCCGGTCTCGGTCGGTGACAGAAAACGAAGCAGCCTGCTCGACAAGATCGCTGACCATCGCAAGACCTCGGTGGATCTCACCAACGCGGAGCGGAAGTTCCAGGAGAATCAGAGCGTGGCCAATGGTCAGGCACGCGACAAGGCATTGCGGCACTACCGAGAAAAACTAGGCGTCACTCCCAACAACAGCTCCATAGCCGAGCGGCTCGGTGAGAGCGCGGCACGCTATCACGTCATTCCGGAGGAATTCCCGGGAGCCCAGTGGATCCCCCTGCCGAAAACCCCGAATGGCGCTGATAGGTTCGACCAGCTGTACCGGCTCAAGGATGGCACGCTGCTCATCGTCGAGGCCAAGGCGCCATCGAGCGCCCTAGGCTGGCGTCAGGGGAAGGGCCGTCATAAGAACAAGATGGTCCAGCAGATGACCAGAGAGTATGTGGAGACGATCATCGAGGCGATGAAAGAGCGTGAGACGAGGTCCCCGCGAGACGGCCAGTTGGCGCACGACCTGAAGGAGGCGCTGGACCGCGGCAAGCTCCGCTACGTCCTCGTGAAGGCAAAGGATGGCGGCAGCTCCTACGCGGGTGGCATCCTGCAAGAAAGCGACATCAAATAGCCCGGCGTGCCCCGCGCGTCTCCCTCGTACTGCGCAAACGCGGCATTAGAAGCCATCTCATTTGGCTGGGTAGGCTGTCTGTCGTGCCAGGGATCGTGAATGTCCGGCGACGATCATCCTTATGGCGCCACCTCGGGCTGCGTCTGGCGGCAGCTGCCGCCGTTGTTCGGTCCGGCCTGGCCCACCGACTAACGGCACCTCCCCCGGTGGAGCCGGGACCGGGTGTGGGCACGGCTGCACCGGGTCATCCTCGATGAGCTCGGCGCCCGGGGCGAGCTGGACTGTGCGCGGTGCGCGATCGACTCGGCGGCTTTGCGCTGATCGCCGGATGGGTGCGCGGCCGTGCTTCACAATGTCTCCCCATGACGAGCATCTTGATGGCCACGGCCATCGCGGTCGTCGGCACGCTGCTGGACAGCGGGCTGATGGCGCTTGTGACCGCTCGGATCGAGCGGCGGAAGAATGAGGCTCTGGAAGGGCAGCAGGTACGCCAGAGGCTGCGCAAGACCGCGCTGCGCTTCGCGAACACGGGTCGAACACCGGGCTGTCTGGCAACTGGCACAACTGACGCTGGAGCCCTACGACCAGCACCGTTATGACTATGACATACGACGTGGCGTAGTCATCGATGCGGTACGCGCGACTCGGCAGGCGGCGACCACGGTTGAGCTCCAAGGGCCCGCTGGTGTGGCGCGGGCTGGTGCCGAGTACGCCGAAGCCGTAGGTCGGCACATTTACCCGCCCATTCAGTACCTGATGGCACTCAGTAAGGGACCGCTGACCGATGAGCAGAAGGACCGCTATCGCTCCTCAGCAGAGGAAACGGGCCTTCTCGTGGAGGACATGCGGCGGCGTTTCGTTCCTCTCGCCCGCGCGGCATTGGACGAGTTGGTGGACGAGGCTGACCAGGGGACGCAGGCGGCTGCATGAGGTACGGAGGGGCTATCGGACCTCTCATCAGGGCCTCCGCGGCACTCGCGGTCCCCGGCCCGCCGACACCCGCCACCGAGTCAGTCCGCCGTAGCGGCGGTGTAGCCGGCGGTAGCCGGCCAGCCAGGCCATGGTGCGTTCGATGGTCCACCGGTGCCGTCCCAGCCGTTGTGAGGTGTCGATGCCCTTGCGCGCGATGCGGTGTCGGATGCCGCGCTTGGACAACCATCGCCGCAGGTGAGCGTAGTCGTAGCCCTTTGGCCAGACCCGGGCCTTGGACCACTCGGCGAACCCGGCGGTGCGCTGTCGCCCCAGAGGGCCCGAACGGCGCGGCGGTGCGCTGCTGCCGTGGGCACCCCGAGGCCGCCACGAACACGGTCGCAGCCGGCACCTCCCGGTCACCGTGCCGCCGACGGCCGTCACGCTGCGGCCGCGACGGCGCCTCCGGCACCACTCGGAGAGTCGGCACTCGGAGAGTCGGCAACGCCGCCTACGGGCGGTCGACAACGACAGCCTCAACGGCGGTCCGGGCGGGCACCGATGGCTGTTCCTCGGACACCCCGGACATCGTGGTCAACTGCCCCTGACCGGTATCTCGGCGAGATCCGCTGTCGCCCACAGGCCTACCGGCTTGTCGTCTCCGCCGGCGGCGACGAAGCGGCCGTCGGGGGAGAAGCCGACTGCGCGGAAGGAGCAGGCGTGGCGGGTGAAGGGCGGGCCGAGTGGGCCATGGGACACCGGGTCCCAGAAGCGGACGGTGCGGTCCATGCTGACCGAGACCAGCAGGCGCCCATCGGGTGCGAACGACAGGCCCCGGACCGCGTTGCGGTGACCGGTGAGCGGACCGCCGACAGGCTCCCCGGCGCATGGGTCCCAGAGACGGACCATGCCGTCCCAGCCGCCGGAGGCTAGGAGGAGGCTGTCGGGTGAGAATGCCAGGGATCTGATCTCGCTGGTGTGTCCGATCAGCGGTTCGCCCTCTGGCTTGCCGTCGTCCGCGCGCCACAGCCGTACCGTGGCATCCGCGCCTGCGGAGGCGAGCAGACGGCCGTTCGGCGAGAACGCCACGGCTTCGACGCCGCCCGTGTGCCCTCGGAGCGGGGCGTCGACCGGCTTCCCGGTTACCCGGTCCCACAGCCGTACGGTTCGGTCGTGGCCACCGGTGGCCAGCAGGTTCCCGTCCGGGGAGAAGGCCAGCGCCCAGAGTGTCGTGCCGTTCTCCGCGAACGGCTCGCCGACAGGCGAGCCGGTGCGCGGGTCCCACAGCCGTACGGTCCGATCGCGGCCTGCCGTCGCCAGCAGCCGGCCGTCAGGGGAGAATGCCACGCACCTGACCCCGTCCGTGTGTCCGGTGAGAGGGACGGCGGCGGGTTCGCCGGTGGCCGCGTGCCACAGCCGTACGAGTAGGTCGTCGTTCACGGTGGCGAGGAGTTCCCCGTCGGGGGAGAACGCCAAGAAGCGGGCGCCGCAGCTCTGTTCGCCGAAGAGGAGGCGAGGAGGGGCGGGGGAGGTG
>NZ_VJYK02000028.1 GCF_007097205.2 Streptomyces alkaliterrae | reverse complement strand
CGCCCGCCGCAAGGAGCAGCCGTGCCCCCGACCGTCCTCGCCGTGATCCCCGCCCGGGGCGGCTCCAAGGGCGTGCCCGCCAAGAACCTCGCGCCGGTCGGCGGTGTGCCGCTGGTGGCCCGCGCGGTGCGGGAGTGCCTGGCCGCCCGTCACGTGACCGCGGTGGTGGTCTCCACCGACGACGACGGCATCGCCGAGGCGGCCAGGACCGCCGGCGCCGAGGTCGTCGAACGGCCCACCGTCCTCTCCGGCGACACGGCCACCAGCGAGTCCGCCGTGCTGCACGCCATGGACGTCTACGAGGCGCGCTACGAGACCGAGGTGGACGTCGTCCTGCTCGTGCAGTGCACCAGTCCGTTCCTGACCGCCGACGAGATCGGCCGGGTGGCCGGCGCGGTCGCCGAGGACGGTGCGGACAGCGCGTTGACCGTGGCCCCCTTCCACGGCTTCCTCTGGCGCACCGGCGACGGCGGCGGCGACTTCGAGGTCAACGGGGACATCGCCGGCGGCTCCGGCGCGCACGGCGTCAACCACGACAAGGCGCACCGCCCGCGCCGCCAGGACCGCCCGCAGGACCTGCTGGAGACCGGCGCCGCCTACGCGATGGCCGCGCCCGGCTTCCGCGCCGCCGGGCACCGCTTCTTCGGCCGCACCGACCTGATCACCACCGACCCGGCCCGGGTGCTGGAGGTCGACGACCCGCATGACCTCGCCCGGGCCCGCGCGCTGGCCCCGCTGCTGGACGCCGCGCCGTCCGCCGCCCTGCCCGCCCGCGACGAGATCGAGGCCGTCGTCCTGGACTTCGACGGCACCCAGACCGACGACCGGGTGCTGATCGACTCCGACGGCCGCGAGCTGGTCGCCGTCCACCGGGGCGACGGCCTGGGCATCGCCGCGCTGCGCCGCGCCGAACTGAAGCTGCTGATCCTCTCCACCGAGGAGAACCCGGTCGTCGCCGCCCGGGCCCGCAAGCTGCGGCTGCCCGTGCTGCACGGCGTCGACCGCAAGGACCTCGCGCTCAAGCAGTGGTGCGAGGAGCAGGGCGTCTCCCCGGAACGCGTGCTGTACGTCGGCAACGACGTCAACGACCTGCCGTGCTTCGACCTGGTCGGCTGGCCGGTCGCGGTGGCCGGCGCGCACGACGTCGTACGCGCCGCCGCCCGCGCCGTCACCACCACCGAAGGCGGGTACGGCGCCATCCGGGAGATCGCCTCCTGGCTGCTCGGACCCTCCCTCGACGGCGTTCCGGCCGGCGACCGGCCCACCGGAAGCCACCCCTGACGGGCCCCACACGACCGCCGCCGCACGACCGCGGCGACGGCCACCCGTCGCAGAACCACCCACCCTCACAAGTCCCACCATCACGAAGGAACTCCTGAGATGACAGCTAACGCCGGACACCGCCTCCGCACCCTCGGCGACAAGACCGCCGGCCCGGGTCGCCCGGTCTACGTCACCGGTGAGATCGGCATCAACCACAACGGCGACCTGGAGAACGCCTTCGCCCTCATCGACGCCGCCGCCGACGCCGGCTGCGACGCGGTCAAGTTCCAGAAGCGCACCCCCGAGGTCTGCACCCCGCGCGACCAGTGGGAGATCGAGCGCGACACCCCCTGGGGCCGGATGACCTACATCGACTACCGGCACCGCGTGGAGTTCGACGAGGACGGCTACCGGGCCATCGACGAGTACTGCAGGAAGCGCGGCATCGACTGGTTCGCCTCCCCCTGGGACGTGGAGTCCGTCGCCTTCCTGGAGAAGTTCGACGTGCCCGCGCACAAGGTCGCCTCCGCCTCCCTCACCGACGACGAGCTGCTGCGCGCCCTGCGCGCCACCGGCCGCACGGTGATCCTCTCGACCGGCATGTCCACGCCGCGCCAGATCCGGCACGCCGTGGAGGTGCTCGGCAGCGACAACATCCTGCTCTGCCACGCCACCTCGACCTACCCCGCCAAGGCCGAGGAACTGAACCTCCGGATGATCCACACCCTCCAGGCCGAGTACCCGAACGTGCCGATCGGCTACTCCGGCCACGAGACCGGCCTCCAGACGACGCTGGCCGCCGTCGCTCTCGGTGCCGTCTTCGTCGAGCGCCACATCACCCTGGACCGCGCGATGTGGGGCTCCGACCAGGCCGCCTCCGTCGAGCCGGGCGGCCTGCAGCGCCTGGTGCGCGACATCCGCACCATCGAGGCATCCCTCGGTGACGGCGTGAAGAAGGTCTACGACAGCGAGCTGGCCCCGATGAAGAAGCTGCGCCGCGTCACGGGCGTCGTGGCGGAGGCCGAGGCGGCCGAGGCCGCCGGCACCGCCGAGCGCGAGCCCGCGCGGGTCTGAGGATGACCGCGGCCGCCACCCCGCCGGACGGGGACGTCCTCGCCTTCGTCGAGAGCCCGGTGCAGCTCCTCAACATGCTGGAGTGGGCGCACCGGTCCGGACACGGCGATCCCGCCGGCCCCGGCGAAGAGCGGGAGAGCGCGTCCCTGCGGCCCTCCCCGTCCGGCCTGACGGTGGTGGTGCTCGCCCCGCACGACCCCATGACGCGGGGGCAGCTGCGCCGCATGGCGCAGCTCGCCCGCGACGAGGGGCACCACGTGGAGTGGGCCCAGGCGCGCGGCGGCGCGCTGGCCCCGCTCCGCACGATCGCCGCCCTGGCCGGGCCGCTGCGCCGCGCCCGGCGCCTGGCCATAGGCGACCCCTTCTCCCGCTACGTACAGCTGCTGCTCACCCTGGCGCGGCCCACGGCGGAGCTGACCGTCGTCGACGACGGCACCGCCACGATGGAGTTCGTCGGCCAGCTCGCCCGGGGGGAACGGTTCGTCCGGTGGCACCGCAAGGGCGCCCGCGGTCCGCGCGCGCTGCTCTTCGCGCCGGTCGCCGCGATGGCCCGAAGACGGCTGCGTCCGGGGGAGGGGCGGGAGGTCGAGGTGTTCAGCGCGATGCCGGTGGAGGCTCCGGCCCGGGTGCGGACGACGGCCAACGAGTTCGCCTGGACCAGGGCCAGGTTCGGGCCGCCGAAGGTGGCCGCGGGAACCGACATGGTCGGCACGTCGCTGGTGGAGACCGGCGTCGTCGACGAGGAGCGCTACCTGGAGGCCGTACGCTCCCTCGCCCGCTCCCACGGCGCGACCCGCTACTTCGCCCACCGCCGGGAGAGCACGGCCAAACTGCACCGGGTGGCCACCGAGGCGGGTCTGGAGGTCGTCCGCCCCGACCTGCCGCTGGAACTCGTCGCGCGGCGCGGCCCGATCGGACGTACCATCCTCAGCTTCCCGTCCACCGTCGTGCACACCCTGCCGCTGGCGCTCACCGGGACCGGGGTGCGGGTGGCGGTCTGCGACGTGGACCCGGCCTGGCTCACCTCCCGGGCCTCGCCCCGGGCGAGCGGCTTCCTCGCCGCCGTCACCGGCACGGCCAGCGGCGCCCAGCGCCTCCCGCCGGGCCCGGCCGCGGCGGCCTCCTGACCCCCGCCGCCGGCTTGCGGCCCTGACCGGCCGGATCCGTCCCACGCCCGGGCTGGGGGAGCCGATGACCGACGGGCCTTGGGCGCCCGCTCGCGGCGCCCGGCCGCCCCTCGCACAGCTGCGCGAGGAGTGAGTAAACCCTTGGGCATACCCATCTGAGTATGGACGTATGCGCCAGGGGGAGGGGTGAATTTTCGCCTGTGTGGCTTAACTTTCCATGATCGCCTCCCGGGAGGCCCCCGACAGGGCATACGCTGACTTGGGTGAGCCAACTGCTGTCGCCCCAGTCCAGCACTCGGACCGCCGACGAGACGGCGCTGCCCGGCATGGTGAGTGTGCCGCTGCGCAGCGAACTCATCGCGTTCCGGCGGGACTTGCACATGCACCCCGAGCTGGGCCACCAGGAGTTCCGAACCACCGCCGCGATCAGGGCGCGCCTGGAGCGCGCCGGTCTGCGCCCCCGCGTACTCGACAGCGGGACGGGGTTGATCTGTGACGTTCATCCCACCCCCGGCGGCGGGAGCGACGGCGAGGACGTCGGCGGGCGGCCGATGCTCGCGCTGCGCGCCGACATCGACGCGCTCCCCATCCCCGACACCAAGACCGTGCCCTACCGCTCGACCGTGCCCGACCGGGCACACGCCTGCGGGCACGACGTGCACACCACCGTGGTGCTCGGCGTCGGCCTGGTGCTGGCCGACCTCGCCCGCAAGGGCCAGCTGCCGCACCCGGTGCGGCTGCTGTTCCAGCCCGCCGAGGAGGTGCTGCCCGGCGGCGCCACCGACGCCGTGGAGAGCGGCGCCCTGGAGGGCGTCGGGCGCATCCTGGCGCTGCACTGCGACCCCAAGGTGGACGCAGGCCGGATCGGTCTGCGCACCGGGCCGATCACCTCCGCCTGCGACCGCCTGGAGATCAGCCTCACCGGCGCCGGCGGCCACACCGCGCGCCCCCACCTCACCACCGACCTGGTCACCGCGGCTGCGAAGGTCGCCACCGAGGTCCCCGCGCTGCTCGCCCGCCGCGTCGACACCCGCTCCGGGCTCGCGCTGACCTGGGGGCGGATCAGCTCGGGGCACGCCTGCAACGTCATCCCGCAGCACGCCGAGCTGTCCGGCACGATCCGCTGCCTCGACCTGCCGGGCTGGCGCGCCGCGCCGGATCTGGTGCACGCCGCCGTCGACGAGATCGCCGCGCTGCACCAGGCGAAGTCGGAGATCAACTACATCCGCGGCGTCCCGCCGGTCGTCAACGAGGAGGAGAGCACGGAGCTGTTGCACGACGCGATGGCCGTGCGCTTCGGTGCCCACTCCGTCGAGTCGACCGAACAGAGCCTGGGCGGCGAGGACTTCTCCTGGTACCTGGAGCAGGTCCCGGGCGCGATGGCCCGGTTGGGTGTGCGGCGCCCCGGCGACCAGGTGCCGCGCGACATCCACCAGGGCGACTTCGACGTGGACGAGAGCGCCATCGCCGTCGGCGTCGAACTCCTCACCGCCGCCGCCCTCCTCGACGCCCGCCGCGGCTGACCGTTCCGACGTCCGCGCCGACCGCACCGCTGGTCGTTCCGACGTCCGCCCCGGCGCCGGGGCGGACGGCCGTCCGGCCTCCGGGCGGCCCGTGTCGCCACCCGTCGAAGGGGCCCTGCCGGACCCGTCCGATATCCGGCGTCACGGGCGGTGAATCCGGACCTACGGAAGGGTAAACACCGAATCGATAACGGACCCCATCCAGGGCTTTACCTGACATCTACGCGCGTTACTCTGAGCCGGAGGCCAGCGCCGGAAGAGGCGCTTCCGAGAGTCGAAGGAGACCTCCTCTTGCGTCGGGTAACCAAGCTTGCCGCCGCGGTCACCGCCACCGCGGCCCTCGCGCTCACCACCGCTGCCTGCGGTAACAGCAGCTCCACCGGTTCCGGCTCCAGCGACGACAAGGGCGCGGCCATCGCGTACGACGTCGGCGGCCGTGGCGACCAGTCCTTCAACGACGCGGCCTACACGGGTCTCGAGCGTGCCAAGAAGGAGTTCGGCTTCAAGGGCGCCGACCAGGAGCCCTCGGACGGCGAGGCGGACGCCGACAAGGTGAACCGCCTCAACGAACTGGCCCGCCAGGGCTACAACCCGGTCATCGGTGTCGGCTTCGCCTACGCGCACGCCGTGAAGGAAGCCGCGGAGCGCAACCCCAAGACGACGTTCGGTCTGGTCGACGACGCCACCGTCGAGGGCGACAACATCGTCAACATGGTCTTCAGCGAGGAGCAGGGCTCCTACCTCGCGGGCGTGGCCGCCGCCAAGGCGACCGAGTCCAAGGTCGTCGGCTTCGTCGGCGGCGTGGAGATCCCGCTGATCAAGAAGTTCGAGGCCGGCTTCGTGCAGGGCGTCCAGGACACCGACAAGTCGGTCAAGGTCCGTCGCCAGTACCTGAGCCAGCCGCCGAACTTCGACGGCTTCACCAAGCCGGACCTCGGCAAGGAGGCCGCCAACGGCCAGCTCGACGCCAACGCGGACGTGATCTACCACGCCGCCGGCCTCGCGGGCCAGGGTGTCATCGAGGCCGTCGCGGCCAAGGACAAGTGGGTCATCGGCGTCGACTCCGACCAGTACGAGCAGAAGGCGCTGGCGAAGTACAAGGACAACATCCTGACCTCGATGACCAAGGGCGTCGCCGACGCGGTGTACGACCTGATCAAGAACGTCCAGGAGGACAACGTCAAGGGCGGCGTCCTGCGCTACGACCTGGAGGGCGACGGAGTGGCGCTGGCCAACTCCAACCCGGAGTTCCAGAACATGAAGGACATCCAGGACGCGGTGAAGAAGGCCCGTGAGGGCATCATCGCCGGGGACATCAAGGTCAACACCACTCCCTGAGCCCGTCCCTGAGTGAGCCGGACTCCCGCGAGTCCAGTACGCTCCCGTGCGAGCGAGTGACAGGCCCGGCCCCGACCGGAGGAACGCTTCTCCTCCGGTCACCGGCCGGGTCTGTCCTTAAGCAAAAGCTCTACGCGCGTAGCGTCCCTCCGGGCGCGATAGCGTCGCCAACGCCCACCCCGCCAAGCCGCTCCTTCCCCGAGGAGAGTGCACCATCAACGCGTCCAGCAGCCCGCCCGCCGTAGAGCTGGCGGGCATCACCAAACGCTTCCCCGGCGTCGTCGCCAACCACGACATCCACCTGACGGTCCACAAGGGCACCGTCCACGCGATCGTCGGCGAGAACGGCGCGGGGAAGTCGACCCTGATGAAGATCCTCTACGGCATGCAGAAGCCGGACGAGGGCACGATCACCATCGACGGCGAACAGGTCAGCCTGGGCAGCCCCGGTGAGGCGATCAACCGCGGCATCGGCATGGTGCACCAGCACTTCATGCTCGCCGACAACCTCACCGTGCTGGAGAACACCGTTCTCGGCAGTGAGGGCCTGCACGGCATCGGCTCCGCCGCCCGCCGCAAGATCCAGGAGATCTCCGACAGCTACCACCTGGGCGTCCGCCCGGACGTGCTGGTGGAGGACCTGGGTGTCGCCGACCGCCAGCGCGTGGAGATCCTCAAGGTCCTCTACCGCGGCGCCCGCACCCTCATCCTCGACGAGCCGACCGCCGTGCTCGTCCCGCAGGAGGTCGACGCGCTCTTCGCGAACCTGCGCGAACTCAAGGCCGAGGGCCTGACGGTCATCTTCATCTCCCACAAGCTGGGCGAGGTGCTGAGCGTCGCCGACGACATCACCGTCATCCGGCGCGGCACCACGGTCGCCTCGGTGAAGCCGCAGGACGTCACCACCAGACAGCTCGCCGAGCTGATGGTCGGCAGCGAACTGCCCACCCCCGAGACCCGCGAGTCCACCGTCACCGACCGGCCCATGATCGAGGTCTCCGGTCTCAGCCTCTACGCCGGCGACCCCGAGCACGGCCGCCGCGCGGTGCTCGACGGCATCGACTTCACCATCCACGAGGGCGAGGTGCTCGGCCTCGCCGGCGTCGAGGGCAACGGCCAGACCGAGCTGATCGACGCGCTCATCGGCACCCGCCACGCCGACGAGGGCACCATCCGCCTCGGCGGCGAGGAGATCACCGCCTGGGCCACCCGGCGCCGACGTGAGGGCGGTGTCGGCTACATCCCCGAGGACCGGCACCGGCACGGCCTGCTGCTGGAGGCCCCGCTCTGGGAGAACCGCATCCTCGGCCACGTCACCGAGGAGCCCAACAGCAGGGGCTTCTGGCTGAACCCCAAAGCGGCCAAGCAGGACACCGAGCGCATCGTCGAGGAGTACGACGTCCGCACGCCCGGTATCGACGTCACCGCGGCCTCCCTCTCCGGCGGCAACCAGCAGAAGCTGATCGTCGGCCGCGAGATGAGCCACCACCCGCGCTTCCTGATCGCCGCGCACCCCACCCGGGGTGTGGACGTCGGCGCGCAGGCCCAGATCTGGGACCAGATCCGGGAAGCCCGCCGTGAGGGCCTGGCGGTCCTGCTGATCTCCGCCGACCTCGACGAGCTGATCGGTCTGTCCGACACACTGCGTGTCATCTACCGGGGCAGGCTCGTCGCCGACGCGGACCCCGCCACGATCACTCCCGAGGAGTTGGGCTCCGCCATGACCGGCGCCGCGTCCGGCCACCTGGAGCACGACACCGCCCCGCAGGACGACGCGACGGGGGAAGAGGACCGATGAAGAAGTTCGACAGCGAGCGGCTGACCCTGGCCGCCGCCGGCCCGGTGCTCGCGATCAGCGTCGCCGTGCTGCTCACCTCGATGGTGCTGCTGGTCACCGGCAACAACCCGGTCGAGCCGTACGTGCTCATGATCGAGTACGCCGGCAACATCGACATCCAGGTGCTGATCGTCAACCAGGCCACGACGTACTACATCGCGGCCCTCGCGGTGGCGGTCGGCTTCCGGATGAACCTGTTCAACATCGGCGTCGACGGCCAGTACCGCCTCGCCGCGATGATCGCCGCCGTCGTCGGCGCGTCGGTCACGCTGCCCTCGGTGCTGCACGTCCTGCTGATCATGGTCGTGGCCGCGCTGGTCGGTGCCTTCTGGGCCGGCATCGCGGGCATCCTGAAGACCAGCCGGGGCGTCAGCGAGGTCGTCTCGACGATCATGCTGAACGCCATCGCCACCTCGGTGATCGCCTACCTCATCCTCCCCGCGCAGCTGGGCGAGGCGGTCGGCAACAACCTCACCACCGGGCAGATCCCGGAGTCCGGCTGGTTCCCGAACTTCGAGACCGAGGGCGGGAAGATCTACGGCTTCATCGTGATCGCCGCGCTGCTCGGCATCGCCTACTGGGTCGTCCTCAACCGCACCCGCTTCGGCTTCGACCTGCGCGCCACCGGCGCCAGCCAGAGCGCCGCCGCGGCCAGCGGCGTCGACGCCAAGCGCATGGTGCTCACCAGCATGCTCATCTCCGGCGCCATCGCCGGCCTGGCCGGCATGCCGGTGCTGCTCGGCAGCTCGCACACCTACAGCCTCGACTTCCCCGCCGGCATCGGCTTCACCGGCATCACCATCGCCCTCCTGGGCCGCAACCACCCCGTCGGCATCGCGTTCGGCGCGCTCCTCATCGCCTTCCTCGACAAGGCCTCGGCAACCCTCGACTTCAACGGGTACGAGAAGGAGATCGCCACGATCATGCAGGGCCTGATCGTGATCGCCGTCGTCGTCAGCTACGAGGCCGTGCGTCGCTACGGCCTGCGCCGCCAGCAGCAGCGCGTCGGCGAGGAACTCGCCGCCGCCGCGGCCGGGAACGGCGAGAACACCAAGGAGGCCTCGGCATGAGCACCGCCCTCACCCAGGCACCCACCGCGAAGCGCAAGCCCTTCGGCAGCCGCCGGCCCACGCTCGCCGAGTGGATGCTGATCATCGCGGCCGGCCTCGCGCTGTTCTCGCTCGTCCGCATCATCACCGGCGCCAACGGCGTCACCTCCACCGGACAGGTCTCCGCCGCGCTGCGGCTGGCCGTCCCGATCGGCCTCGCCGGTCTCGGCGGCCTGTGGGCCGAACGCGCCGGCGTCATCAACATCGGCCTCGAGGGCATGATGATCCTCGGCACCTGGTTCGGTGCCTGGGCCGGTGTCCAGTGGGGCCCGTGGACCGGCGTGGTCATGGGCATCGTCGGCGGCGCCCTCGGCGGACTGCTGCACGCGATCGTCACCGTCAGCTTCGGCGTCAACCACATCGTCTCCGGTGTGGCGATCAACATCCTCGCCGTCGGCGTGACCCGCTACCTCTCCAGCTTCACCTTCGCCGACATGGAGGGCGGCACGGTCAAGCAGTCGCCCGCGATCGACCCGATCGCCACGATCACCGTGCCCTGGCTCTCCGACCAGATGCGGGAACTCAACGGCAAACACTGGTTCTTCGTCTCCGACCTCGCCGGCTTCATCGGCGGCGTGACGACCAACCTGTCGCTGCTGACGGTCGTCGCGCTCGCGCTCGTCCCGCTCACCTGGTGGGTGCTGTGGCGGACCGCCTTCGGTCTGCGGCTGCGCTCCTGCGGTGAGAACCCGACCGCCGCCGAGAGCCTCGGCGTCAACGTCTACAAGTACAAGTACATCGCGGTCATCATCTCCGGCGGCTGCGCCGGCCTCGGCGGCGTCTTCCTCGCCGAGGTCGCCTCCAGCATCTACCAGGAGGGCCAGACCGGCGGCCGCGGCTACATCGGCCTCGCCGCGATGATCTTCGGCAACTGGATGCCGGGCGGGCTCGCCCTCGGCGCCGGCCTCTTCGGCTACGCCGACAGCCTCAACCTGCGCGGCGGTGGCGAGAACGTGCACGCGCTGCTCCTGCTGCTGACCATCCTGCTCGTGCTGGCCGTCGCCTGGCAGCTGTGGCGCCGCAAGTACGTGCCGGCGGTCATCACCGCCGCGGTCGCCGCCGGGCTGTTCGTCTGGTACCTGGCCGTCGACGAGGTGCCCAGCCAGTTCGTGTCCGCCGCCCCGTACGTGGCCACGCTGCTGGTCCTGGCACTGTCGGCGCAACGCCTGCGGATGCCCAAGTCGCTCGGCCAGTCGTACCGGAAGGGCGAAGGCAAGTGACGCCCGGCCACCACCAGGCAGCGGAGGCGCCCTTCGACTGGGAGGCGCTGCGGAAGTACGCCCGGGACGCGATGTCCCGGGCGTACGCCCCGTACTCCGGCTTCCCCGTGGGCGCCGCCGCCCGCGTCGACGACGGCCGCACGGTCAGCGGCTGCAACGTCGAGAACGCCGCCTACGGCGTCGCCCTCTGCGCCGAGTGCGGACTGGTGTCCGACCTCGTCGCCGGGGGCGGCGGCCGCCTCACCCACTTCACCTGCTGCGACCGCGCCGGCAACATCCTGATGCCGTGCGGCCGCTGCCGACAGCTGCTGTGGGAGCACGGCGGACCGGCCCTCCTCGTCGACGCCACCGACGGGGTCCGCCCGCTCGCCGAACTCCTGCCCGACGCGTTCGGTCCCACCGACCTCACCGAACGCTGACCCCGGTGCCGGGCGTCCCGCCCGGCACCGAAGCGGGGCAGCCGAGCCGGAACACCGCCGCTCGCCCGCCCCGAGCTCACCGCCGCCCGTACCGCGAGGAGAACCGTGGACGTCATCTCCGTCATCCGTGCCAAGCGCGACCGCCAGACCCTGACCCCCGAGCAGATCGACTGGGTCATCGACGCCTACACCCGCGGCGCGGTCGCCGACGAGCAGATGTCCGCGCTCGCCATGGCCATCCTGCTCAACGGCATGGACCGCGCGGAGATCAGCCGCTGGACCGCCGCCATGATCAACAGCGGTGAGCGGATGGACTTCTCCTCCCTGCCCCGCCCCACCGCCGACAAGCACAGCACCGGCGGCGTCGGCGACAAGATCACGCTGCCGCTCGCCCCGCTCGTAGCCGCCTGCGGCGCGGCCGTGCCCCAGCTCTCCGGCCGCGGCCTCGGCCACACCGGCGGCACGCTCGACAAGCTGGAGTCCATCCCCGGCTGGCGCGCCCTGCTCTCCAACGCCGAGATGATGGACGTCCTGCGGGACGTCGGCGCCGTCATCTGCGCCGCCGGCGACGGCCTCGCCCCCGCCGACAAGAAGCTCTACGCGCTCCGCGACGTCACCGGCACGGTGGAAGCCATCCCGCTGATCGCCAGCTCCATCATGTCCAAGAAGATCGCCGAGGGCACCGGCTCCCTCGTGCTCGACGTCAAGGTCGGCTCCGGCGCCTTCATGAAGAACGTCGACGACGCCCGCGAGCTGGCCCGCACCATGGTCGGCCTCGGCACCGACCACGGCGTGAAGACCGTCGCGCTGCTCACCGACATGTCCACCCCGCTCGGCCTCACCGCCGGCAACGCGCTGGAGGTCCGCGAGTCCGTCGAGGTACTGGCCGGCGGCGGCCCCGCCGACGTCGTCGAGCTGACGCTCGCGCTCGCCCGCGAGATGCTCGACGCGGCCGGCCTGCCGGACGCCGACCCCGCCGCCGCGCTCGCCGACGGCCGCGCCATGGACGCCTGGCGCCGCATGATCGCCGCCCAGGGCGGCGACCCGGACGCCAAGCTGCCCGTCGCCCGCGAACAGCACGTCGTCACCGCCGAGTCCACCGGCCGGCTCACCCGGCTCGACGCCTACGGCGTCGGCGTAGCCGCCTGGCGCCTGGGCGCCGGCCGCGCCCGCAAGGAGGACCCGGTCCAGGCCGGCGCCGGCGTCGAACTGCACGCCAAGCCCGGCGACGAGGTCACCGCCGGACAGCCGCTGATGACCCTGCACACCGACACCCCCGAGGCGTTCGACTACGCGCTCGCCGCGCTGACGGACGCCGTAGAGATCGGCGGCGACCACACCCCGCCCCCGCTCCTCATCGACCGCATCGCCTGATCCTCCACCGGTTCCCCCTCGAACCCCTTGCGGCCCGGCGCCCAGGCCCGGAGGCCGTCGACAGCTCCCCGCCACTCGACGCCCTCCCGGCCAGGCCCGGGCCGCAAGGCTCTCCGCCCGCCGATCACCGCGTGTGCCCCGCCAGGATCCACCGCTTTGCACGCACTTCAGCGCAGCGTCTCCAGTGCCTTCACCACCAGCGCTCTTGCCTGTTATCGGATTTCGTACCGCTCGTGCGGAACACCGCGTTCCCACACCTTGTCGAACGCGGCGGCGCACAGCCGGGCGGCCGCCGGGTCTTCGCTGATCTCGCCACCTCCTGACTGGCCATTGCCGCTGAAGTGGTTCCAGCGCACCAGTCTGCCGTCGATGAGCCAGAAGTCGTTGCCCGGCAGGGCGATGTCAGAGGCTCGCCGTCGAGGCAGCCACCGCACCTGTTCGCCTGCCGCGACATTGGTGAACGTTCCGTCGTACAGGAACCGGGTGTACTCGCTGACAGGTTCGGACACGATGCGGGCTCGGCGTACCGCCACGCCGCGTCCGACTGTTTCGACGATGAGGTCAAGCCACGGCCGCCACCAGGACGCGCGGTCGGCAGGGGCGTGGCGGTGGCCGGCACGCCAGTCGGCGAACGGGCCTTTCTCGTAGTCAACGGCGTAGGAGTCCCGCATCTCCAGGTGGACGGCGGAGTGCTCGGCACTCCGCAGCAGCTCAACGAATGTCGGGACGCTGCTCGATGACATTGCATGCCTCCCTGATGGTGTGGACCATGCGTGCGGGGATCCGGACGACAGCTGACGACGGCCCCCGCTTACGGTGGCGGGGGCCGGTCAATCGGAGTCGGGTCAAGGTCACAGGGTGCGGAACTCGTCTCGCTGGACGGCAGTGATGAACGACGACCACGTCGACGGCTCGAAGGTGAGCGCCGGGCCGTCCGAGTCCTTGCTGTCACGGACCGGGACGATGCCTGAGCTGACGTAAGCCGGTGCCCACTCAACGCAGCTCCCGCCTCCGTTGCCGCTGTAGCTCGACTTGACCCACTCCACGCGGGAGAGGTCAGGGGTGGTTCTCATGTCGGTAGTGCCTCCATTACGGACCGGATGAAAGCCGCCGAGTCGCCCGGCGACAGGGCGCACGCCCTAAGCAGATCGTAGGCCCGCTGACGTTCCGCGACGATCCCGAGATCTTCGAGCAACGTCCCGGTCGTGATGCTCCCCTCGTAGGCCACTCGCGCGCCGTCGCCCAGGGTCATCAGCGTCAGCGTGCCCCCTACCAATGCATGTCCCCCATGTTCGAATGGGAGAACCTGAACCACGGTCGTTGGTGTGTGCGCCAGCTCAACCAGACGGGCCAGTTGTGCGTGAGTGACCGCCGGTCCGCCGAAGCCACGCCGTAGCACTGCCTCGTCGAAGATCAAGGAGAGGTCCGGCGGAGGGACTGCCTCCAGCCGGGTTTGCCGAATCATGCGAGCCGTGACCAGTTCCTCAATCTCGTCCCGCGTCGCCTTGGGGTTGGCTACGACGAACAGAGCACGGGCGTAGTCCTCCGTCTGCACGAGGCCAGGCACGATCTGACCGGCGTACTCCTCAATGAGCGTGGCCCGTGTCTCAAGCTCCATCCGGCGTTGGAACTGGTCCGGGTGGATCTCCTTGCTTGCCAGCCGGTACAGCTCCTCAAAGATCCCGTCCGTCCCGAACGCGGCGTCCAACATCGCCGGCAGGGACGGGGGCGGCATAGCTTCGGCGGTCTCGATGCGGGACAGGTGGCTACGGCTGATCCTCACGACGTTTGACAGCGCCTCAAGACTCAACCGGGCTCGTTCTCTGTGTGCGCGCATCTTCGCCCCGAATAGATGTCGGGCGCTCCGATCGGGCGTCAGCTCGCGTGGGCGTGCAGGCACTACCTATCTCCCATCTCCCCAAAGGCATCTGGGGACACAAACCCCTGTTGACCATCGTCATGCAGCGCAACGCTTGAGCTACACAACGTAGTAGGTCCCCGGTCGGGGCAGCATACGAACGTACGGAGTGGCAGGCATGGCGAATGCAGGCAAGAAGCAGACGGCCACGGAGAAGGTCAGGGACGCTGAACGGGCGCGCGACGAGCTGCACGACGCGCTCAAGTCGGTCGGGTTGCAACTCCACTCCCTGGAGCTCGATTCCGTCACCTGTGCCGGCGATGCGCCGCTGGCGCTGATCGACCTGGGCCGCTGCAACGTGGTCACGGCACGCGCGCTCGCTGCGGCGCTCCGTTCGCCCGACGGCGAGCAGCAGGGCGCGGCGCGATGACCCGGCGCGTGTTCCGCTACGTCCCGTTCACCATCGAGCAGGACCAGACGGCGGAACCGGAGTACGAGGCGCGTTGCGTGTCCGGCGACGACGTCGAGTGCGGCGCGGAGTCCGGTACGCACTGCGGCCCGGCACCGGTCGAGGAGTGGCAGCGCAAGCACACGCAGGAGACGGGGCATCGGCGCTACCGTCGGAACTTCGGCGACTACGCGGTGATGCGGCCCCCGGCGGGACTCGCCGAACTGGCGTGGGCGAACGGGGGTACGGCGTGATGTTCGCTCCGGCCGTTGAGCGTCCGTGGCGCGATGCGTGGCCCCTGGTCGCGCAGGTCGGCGACGGTAACGCGTGGGTGACGGGCGAGTGTTGGTTGTTCTGCCGCCGTGAGGGCGTGGCCGTCCTGTGGGTCGGCTCGGTGACCACACCCGGCGCGACCGGCGACGTGTACGCCTGTGGCCCCTGCCTCGCGGAGCTTGACCACATGGTGCGCGTCCAGGCGCACGACCGCGACGGGCACGGCGACCGCGCCGCGCAGTCCGCCACCCTCACCGCTCCCGCCCACGTGACCAAGACGTGTGAGCACCGGCAGACCGAAAGGCACGACGGCAAGACCTACTGCAGGGACTGCGAACGACAGCTCTACCTGTGAAGACTCCGCCCCCTGCCAGGGATGACCCGACAACCGGCCCTCCCACACCAACCCCCGGCAGGGGAGCGGGAACCACCCCGACAGGACATGACAACCGCGAGGAGAGCGCCGCTATGACAGCCAAAACGGACAGTCCCGCCAACCCCACTGTTGGGCCACTCAGGTTGCTTGAACTGGAGATCACCGGACGTTGCCAGCTCGCCTGCACGCACTGCTATGCCGAGTCCGGGCCGACCAAGGGGCACGGCAGCATGACCGGCGAGGATTGGCGGCGCGTCATCAGCGAGGCCGCCGCGTTCGGCGTCGAACAGGTTCAGTTCATCGGTGGCGAGCCCTCTCTGCACTCCGAGTTCGCCGGCCTCGTCCGGCATGCCCTCGATGCCGGGCTCTCCGTGCAGGTCTACAGCAACCTCTACCGGGTCCTGAGCGAACACTGGGACCTCTTCGCTCACCCGCGCCTCACACTGGGTACCTCGTACTACTCCGACGATCCGGCCGAACACGACGCGGTCACCGGAAGGGCCGGATCTCATGCTGCGACCCGCGCCAACATCGTTGAGGCGGTGAGGCGCGGCATCCCGGTGAAGGTGGGCATCATCCATATGCGAGAGGGACAACGGACTGAGCAGGCCCGCGCTGAAATGGCCGCGCTGGGGGTGGAACAGGTGGGGATCGACCGGGTTCGCGAAGTAGGCAACGCCGCCGTGTCGGTGCCCTCCACGTCCGCGCTGTGCGGCCGGTGCGCCAACGGAATCGCCGCGATCCTGCCTGACGGGACCGTGGCGCCCTGCGTCATCGGCCGCTTCCTCCCGGCTGGACAGGTTCAAGGAAGCACGCTGAAAGGGGTCTTGACGTCTGCCCGGTGGCAGGAGATCGCCGAGAGCCTCCGGACGCGACGGCCGACCGCTTGCGCTCCTGACTGTGTGCCCGCCGATTCCGACTCGTGCAAGCCTTCCAGTGGAACTCCCTGCAACCCGATGAGCTACGCCCCTACGCCCCTGCGGTGACCGGGTGTTCCCCCAACGATCGTTCACGTCAGCCGGGGCAGCCCGCCTGCCCGCCCAAGTTCCCGTGAAAGGCGTCATGATGGACTGGATGCAACCGGACTGGGAGCATCACGCCGCCGCTATGGCCGACGAGACCGTACGACCAGAGTCGCGCTGGCACCGCCCCTTGGCCACCACGCCCCGCCATCTCTTCGTTCCTCGATGGTGGACGTCCCGTGAGCGTGACGGCGCTGTGGGGTACGAGCTGCACGACGGGGTCAGCGACCCGGAAGCGTGGATGCGCGCCGCCTACGACAGTGGCCGTACTCTGACCACCCGCGTCGGCCCGCACCACGCCGACCACGCCGCACCCGGAACCGTGATCCCGGAAACCTGGCCTACTTCGTCCTCCACGCTGCCGGGCCTGGTCGTGATGATGTACCGGCACGCCTTCCTCGCCGACACCTCCCGCGTCCTGGTGACCACCGGCAGCGGCTACGGAACCGCGCTGGCCTGCAAACGGCTCGGGTCCGAGCACGTGACCAGCGTGGACGTGGACCCGTACCTCGTCGAGGCGGCTCGCGAACGCCTGGCTGCGGCCGGGCACCATCCGTGCATGGAGGTCTGCGATCTCACGGGCGAACTCCCCGGCGGCTACGACCGCATCATCTCCACCGTCTCTGTCAGGACCATCCCCGGTTCCTGGCTCACGGCACTCGCCCCCGGCGGCCGGATGGTGACGACGCTGTCCGGCACCGGACTGATCATCGTCGCGGACAAGACCGACGACGGCGGCGCGTTCGGACGCGTCGCCCCTGAATCCGCCGGCTTCATGCGCACCCGCCACGGCGACGACTACGACCCTCTCCCCGGCAACGCCCAACTGTGGGAGACCGCGCAGAACGCCGAAGGCGAGAGCGTCACCAGAGGCCGCTATCCCGTGATGCGAGTGAGCAGCACGTGGGATGTGCGCTCCACCCTCGAACTTGTCGTGCCCGGCATCGAGCACCGCATGGACGTGGGCGAGGACGGCACCCGCACTGCCTACATGCTCCATGTAGATGGTTCCTGGGCTCGCGCCACGGCCGCCGGGGCCCGGGAGCTGCCCACCGTCCACCAGGGGGGTCCGCGCCGCCTGTGGGATGAGCTGGACCGCATCCGAACGTGGCTCGTCATCGACGGGGACCTACCCGTCTCCGGGGCCATGGTCCGCATCGACCCCGACGGCGCACTCACTCTCTCGCGCAGCGGATGGACGGCAACCCTGCCATAGGGTCGCGCCCGTGCTGCCCCGACTGTCCGTCGTTCCCCGTGGCGGACGGGCGGGGCTTCCTGCTGGGCGCGGCGCCCTCGCTGCCGGTCGGTTGCTCGGGAGCGGAGACGAACGCGCCGCGCTGAGGGACGACGAACACGGCTCCCTGCCCGCCGAGATCGCCACTGTGCGGTGGGACAGACTCACTGGCCGACGCACTGGCCCCGTCCGTCACCTTCGCTTCGCCGCTCGGTCTTTCCGGTAGACCCTTCTTGCCGTCAGGAGGCAGCGTGTTCGCCATGCGCCCGGCCACAGCCGATGACACTCCCGCCGTTGAGAAGGTGATCCTCGCCCGCTCCTGCTGGCTGGAGGAGCGCGGGCTCCCGAGCTGGCGGGAGAACGCGACCGAACTCGCACGCCAGGCGGAGAATCCTGACGGTGACGTTTGGGTCCTCGCAGAGGACGACGGGCGGGTCATCGGGTGCACCACCGTTCAGGAGCAGACTCCCCCGTGGGGCTGGACGGAAGAGGAACTTAACGAGCCGGCTCACTACCTCTATTCGACGGTCACCGACCCCGCTTTCCGCGTCATGAAGCCGGGAACCGTCATGGCGCTGTGGGCGGTGAACCGGGCAGCTCGGCATGGGCGCAGGTGGGTTCGCCGTGGCTGTCACTTCCCCGGACTGGTGCGGTACTACGAAACCCAAGGGTTCGAGCTGGTGCACGAAGTGCAGCGCACACGCACCACGGTCTATCTCATGTGCCGCCGAGCCGAGCGGGTCACCGACCTGGAAGAACGGTTCCGGGCGCTGTCGGGACCCGGCCGAAACTCCGCAGAAGCTCCAGACCGCTGGTCCTCAAGCTCCCTCAGCCACATGCTGGGGAGGTACCGCCGTACGTGCTGAGTTCAGCGCGTACGGCGATTGGGGTGTGCAGTCGTCAGGCCGCGATCGTGGCGGGTCTCAGGCCGTCGCGGGGACGGGGTTCGCCGCTCGTGCGGCGACTCGGGTGGCGTAGAGGGTGATGCCGGCGGCGGCTACCAGTGCCGCGCCGCACAGGGCGACCGTCGCGGGCCAGCCCGCCGCCGCGTAGGCGAGGGCGCCCAGCGTGCCGCCCAGGGAGGCGCCGAGGTAGTAGGCCATCTGGTACAGCGCGGAGGCCTGGGCGCGGCCTTCGGTCGCCGTGCGGCTGACCGCGCTGGACGCGGTGGCGTGACCGGCGAAGAAGCCCGCCGTGATGAGGACCAAGCCCGTCAGGACGGCCGCCAGGGAACCGGCCGTGGTCAGCAGCAGGCCGACCGCTGTTGTCGTGATCGCTACGTACAGGGTGCCGCGTCGGCCGAAGCGGCCGACCATCCGGCCCGCGCCCGCCGAGGACGCCGTGCCGACCAGGTACACCACGAAGATCGAGCCGACGAGGCCCTGCGAGAGGCCGAACGGTTCCGCTACCAGCCGGTAGCCGATCACCGTGTAGATCGCGCCGAACACGGACATGAACAGCATGCCCAGCAGGTACAGCCGGCGCAGCAGCGGCGTGCCGAGGTGGCCGCGCACGACCCGCACCAGGTGCGCCGGGCGCAGCGGCGCCGGGCTGAAGTTGCGCGGGGCGGGCGCCAGCAGCCGGTACGCCACCGCGCAGACCAGCGCCAGCAGCGCCACGGCCAGCAGCGCGGCCCGCCAGCCCCAGCCCTCGGCGACCCAGCCGGTGAGGATGCGGCCGGTCATTCCGCCGACGCTGTTGCCCGCCACGAACAGGCCGATCGCCCCGATGAGCGCCTTGCGCGGCAGTTCCTCCGAGAGGTACGCCATCGCGGAGGCCGGGATGCCGGCGATCGCCACACCCTGCACGATCCGCAGTGCGATCAGCGTCCGCAGGTCGGGCGCGAGCGGCAGCAGCAGTGCGACGCCCACCGCGACCGACACCGAGACCGTCATCATCCGTCGCCGGCCGAACCGCTCCGAGAGCATGCTCAGCGGCAGCACGCTCAGCGCGAGTGCCATCGTCGTCGCCGAGACCGTCCAGCTCGCCTGGTCCGGTGTCACCGCGAAGTCCGCCGACAGCGCCGGCAGCAGCGCCTGTGTGGAGAAGAGCAGGGCGAAGGTGGCGAGCCCGATCGCGAAGAGCGCGAGGTTGACGCGGCGAGGGCTCGGGGAGGTGGCGGGTGACTCGGGGAACGGCGGAGCAGAGGCACCCGAGGTGACGGGTGCCCCGGTATCAACGGAAGGCATGGCACCAAAACTAGGCACACCACTTACATGCGTCCAATGCACAAAACCGCGATAATCGATGCTGTCACGCATAACCGCAGTTGAGGGGCGCCAGTGTCACCATCTCGCAACAACAAAGACATGTCGGCAACATCACCCGTCGCCGAGATCGACCCCGAGTCCTGGGCCGCTGTGCTCACCCCGCGACTGGCCCAGTTCGCCGGTGTCGCCCGGCACGAGCACGTGACCCGGGCGGCTGGTGAGCTGATGGTCCCGCAGTCCACGCTGAGCCGGGCGATGGCCCGCCTCGAAGCGGACCTCGGCGTCTCGCTGTTCGCCCGCCGGGGCCGGACCGTCCAGCTCACCCCCGCCGGACGGCGTTTCCTCGGCTCGGTGGAGAAGGCGCTCGCCGCCGTCGAGCAGGCCGCCGAGGCGGTCCGCGCGGACGCCGACCCGACGACGGGGAAGGTCGCCTTCGGCTTCCTGCACACGCTCGGCTCGGAGACGGTACCCGCCCTCATCCGCACGTTCCGCGTCGACCACCCCAAGGTGCGGTTCGCCCTCGTGCAGAACTACGGCGAGGCGATGCTGGAACGGCTGCGCGCCGGCGAACTCGACCTCTGCCTCACCTCGCCCGTGCCCGACGAGCCCGACCTGGTCGCGCGCCGCCTCGACGAGCAGCGGCTGCGCCTGGTCGTCCCCGAGGACCACCGGCTCGCCCGCCGCAAACGCATCCGGCTCGCCGAGGCCGCCGACGAGCCGTTCATCACCCTCGAACCCGGCTACGGCATGCGCCGCATCTCCGACGCGCTCTGCGCCGAGGCCGGTTTCAAGCCGCGCATCGCCTTCGAGGGCGAGGAGGCGGAGACGCTGCGCGGCCTGGTGGCGGCCGGCCTCGGCGTCGCGCTGCTGCCGCCGCCGACCGTCGAACGCCCCGGTGTCCGCGAGCTGACCGTCACCGCGCCGCGCGCCGTCCGGGAGATCGGCCTCGCCTGGCTCGACGGCCACCCCGACACCCCGCCGGTCGCCGCCTTCAAGTCCTTCCTCCTCAGCCGCCGAGGCCAACTCCTCGCCTGAAGGGGCGACTTGCGTGGCGCGTTCAGTGCGGCCCGCGACCGAATCCGGCGGCCAGCGGCATCCGCAGGCCGAGTGGGGGAGGGGCGGCGAAGGCGTCGTGCAGGGGGCGGCAGAAGTCCCGGTCGCAGAGCGCGCCGAGGACGAAGTCCTGGGCGAGGGCGAGGACTTCGGTGCGTCTGTGGCGCAGCGCGTGGCGGTCGGTGTGCACCTCGAAGCGGCACACCTCGGAGTTGACCTTCTTCGCGCGTTCGGCGAGCCGGAAGGAGAGCTCCGGATCGGTGTCGCGGTCGTCGGTCCCGTGCGCCAACAGCACACGCCTGCCGATGAGTTGGCGAACCGGTTCCTCCGGCGCCTCGGGCAGTCGCGGCCCCAGTGCCAATACGGAGTCGACCGCCGGATGCCCGGCGGCCCGCAGCGCGGCGCGCGCACCGGAGTCGAAGCCGGCGAGGCACACCGGTATGTCGCCGTACCGGCGGACGACCTCGTCCGCCGCCCATGCGGCGTCCGCGACGGGAGACGCCTCCTCGCCGTTCCACCCCCGGAAGCGGTACCGCACCACATGCGCGACCAGCAGCTCGCCGGCCTCCTCTCCGCCGACGAGGCGCCGCGCCAGGGCGTCGGCGCGCAGCAGGGAGAGGCGGGAGAGCGGGCGCGACGAGTGGGGTCCGCCACCGCCGGGAAGCACGAGCACAACTCCGTGTACGGGTCCGCGGGCGCCGATCGGGCGTCCCAGCCGGGCACTCCGCACGGGCAACGCATGCTGAGGCATGTGGGAAACGATGTCAGAAGCGCGGAGTGACGGAACCCGGCCGCAGTCACTGTTTGGTATCGAATTCCCGCACCGAGGGCTGTCGGGGCGCCGTCTACCGAGGTCGACGGCCCATGACAACCGCTCAGTCAACCTCAGTGGTCTCAGTACCCGTCGACGAACCCGCACATCTAGGGTCACAGTCGCCCAGCAGGGCCCTCCCCGGGGAGGGCGTACGCGAGGGCCCTTACCTTCTGTGCTTCTTCGTGTTTTCCGTCGGATCTCCATCCGTCGGAGAAAGGGTTTCTCGGTGAGATTCCGTCAGGTGGCTGCCGTGGGCGTCGCCGCATTCGTTCTCTCGATTTCTGTTCCTGCGAGCGCGCAGGCCGGGACCAAAACCGTGCAGAATTGCTCGCCGGGCAACGTCTGCCTCTACAAGGCCACTCACGGCCCCTCGGTGGGGGGTTCTCCCTTCCTGTCCAGCGTCGGCGGCTTCAGTAAGAAATCGTACGCGGCGGACAGGATATTCAACAACGGGGTCAAGTACCCGAAGGCCGACCATATTCGTTACTGGGGTAAGACGGACAACGGCGTGTTCCAGGGCTGTCTGCACTTCAACGAGTCCACCACCGGAATGCAGAAGGGGTCCTGGGCCGACCTCACCAAGGTGCCGGGTGCTCGTGTCCAGGCGGCGTACTGGGGTGACGAGTGCGCGGCCAACGAGCCCGTCCTCGAGGCCCTCTACTACGGCACCAGCAAGTGGTTCACGCTCCAGTAGGCGTGTCGCATTCTCTCTCACGAAGAAACGGGATTGCTTTGAGACGTCGAAGAAGGACGCTGAGGCGGTTGCGCACGCCGGTGGTGCTCGCGGCTGCGAGCCTGATGGTGGTGGGGCCGCTGACACACGAGCCGGCGGCGGCCGCACCGCCGTCGCCCACCCCGCCTCCGGGCGCGGCCAGCGGATGGAAACAGGACCCCGGGAAGTCCGCCAAGGAGAAGTCCGGTGGTGCGGAAAATCCCTCGGTCGTGCCCGAGGGGAAGCGCGCGGAACTGCTGGGGGACGACTACCGGCGGTCCGGGGACCGGGCATGGACAACAACAGGCGACGCCACCGGTTTCCATCTCCTGGTGGCGGACGAGAAGTCCGGCTACCGCTGGAAGACGGCGGCCACCCTGTCCGAAGAGGGCTTCGACACGGACCTCTGGGTCGGTAACGCCTGTGTGACCGGCGACGGCACGCGCGCGGTGGTCACCTACGCGCCACGAGCTTTCACCAACAAGCCGCAGTTGATGGCTCGCGGCGCGTTCGCGGCCACCGTCAACCTGGGCACCGGCCAGGTCACCAAGCTTCCGCACACCGCCAGCCTGGCGTACTTTTCGCCGGGCTGCGGCGTCGGCGACAAAGCGGTCCTGTCGCAGTTCTCCGACGAGGTGACGTCCGAGAAGAACGAGACACGGTTGATTCCGCTCGACGCGCGGACGGGGAAGACTGGTAAGCCTGTCAAGCTCAGGGGCCAGGTCACCTCGGCGGTGCCGGCGGGTGACGGCTATGTCGCGGCCGACGGCCCGCGTCTGGTGCGGATCACCGGGAAGGGCGAGCGGGCGGAGATCGCCAGGACCCTCCGCACCCCGTTCCAGCTCATCCCGGACGCCGACGGCGGCGTGACCTTCCTGGACCGTTCACGTGGCACCGCGAAGAAGCCCGAGGCCACCGGATACGTCAAGCGCCTCGACGCCCGAGCGGTCGAAGGCGGGCGAGGCGGGAAGGCGCGCCGTGCCGCGGGAGCGCCCGTCACGACGCTCGCCGAGGGCCCCCTCACCAAGCTGGACCTCGCAGCGGCGGCGAACGGCAAGGTGTTCATCACCGGCAAGGCCGCCACGCGGGGCAAACTGCCGAAGGCGGTGCTGAACCCGGGCGGGATCGACAAGGACGCCCAGGTGTCCACCCGGGGCCGGGCCACGGTGAAGGCGGCCTGGGCTGACGGGAAGGACTCCCGCATCCGCCCGGAGGAGGCACTCAGCTCCCGCGCGGCCAGGATCGAGATGAGGCACCTTGCCACCGGCCGGAAGCCGGTGTTCGAGGTCGACCCGTCCGCCGAGCATGTCTCGCCGGCGCCCGACGGTCAGGAGACCTCCCCCGCGCTTCGCGGCGGCGCCGACGACGGCGGTGGCATGCGTACGCAGCTGAACATCGGTGAGTCGGAGGACGAGCGGACCTGCGCGGTGGAGCGGGGGAACCCGCGGAAACAGGCGTTCCAGCCCACACCCCGCCAGATCGAGTGGGCCGTCAACCAGGCCATCACCGGAAACCTGGACCGGCACGCCTCGCGCCCCGCGAACTGGAAGAACATGGGCATGGGCGCCTACAGCCCGCAGGCCCTGGCCGGCGGACTGACCAGGCTCTCCGGCGGCGGCCGCATCCCGGCGCAGGTGATGCTTGGCATCACCGCGCAGGAGTCGAACATGTGGCAGGCGACCCGGTACGCCGCGCCCGGTGTGACGGCGAACCCGCTGATCGGCAACTACTACGGCGTCAAGCACGACCCGGGCGGCAACACCGACGACCCGTGGAAGATCAACTTCCCGGCGGCCGACTGCGGCTACGGCGTCACCCAGGTCACCGACGGCATGCGGCTGCCCGGCAAGAGGTACGAGAACGGCACGGTCCGACCGGCCCTGCCGCAAGCCACCCAGGAGGCCATCGCGCTGGACTACACGGCGAACATCGCGTTCGGCGTGAACATCCTCGCCGAGAAGTGGAACCAGCTCCACGCCGAGGGCATGACCGTCAACGACGGTGACCCGCTGAACATCGAGAGCTGGTACATGGCGCTGTGGGCGTACAACAGCGGTTTCCACCCCAAGTCGAAGGCGTCCAGCAACGGCGGCAAGTGGGGCCTGGGCTGGACCAACAACCCGGCCATGCCCTGGTACAAGGCCAACCGCACGCCGTTCCTCGAAGGTGGCGGCCGACAGGACGACTACAGCCACGCGGCTCGCCCGCAGTACTGGCCGTACCAGGAGAAGGTCCTCGGATGGGCCGCCCGTCCGATCTCCGCGATGACCGCGCCGGGGGAGTACGGTCCCGGCTACCGCGCCGCGTGGTGGACGAACGAGCTGTACCGGAGCACCGTCAAGCCTCCGGAGGAGACGTTCTGCCACTACACGGTGAACGAGTGTGATCCCAACTTCATCGGACGGTCCGACCCGGACGACCCCGACCCCTCCCTCTCGCCCTGCCAGCGCAGGAGCGACTGGCGCTGCTGGTGGACCGAGCCGGTCCAGTGGAAGTACTGCGACAAGCGGAACGAGTGCGGCTTCGAACTGCTGCGGTTCGACAGCACGTACCCGGAACAGCCGGACGCCAACCCGTTCCCACGCCGCTGCTCCCCGGGACTCCCGTCGGGCTCCGTGGTGGTGGACAACGTCGACAACGGCCAGCCACTGGCCGGCAGCCCCGAGCGGAGCTGCGGCAGCGCCGCGAAGTCCGACGGATCGTTCAGCTTCCGCTTCAGCAAGGATTCCGCGAGGATCGACACCCACCAGCTCGGCGCCGGATACGGCAACCACCTGTGGTTCTCCAACACCGTCCGGGTCGGGAGCCCCGACTCCTCCCGTATGGTGACCGGCACCTGGACCGGCCCGACCTCGGTGAAGGGATGGACGCGGGTCCTGGTGCACATGCCGGAAATCGCCGCCCGCTCACAGCAGGCGACGTACCAGATCTCCGGTACGGACTCCACCTCGCCGAAGCGCGTCGCGCCGCAGCGCACCCGCGAGAACACCTGGGTGTCGCTCGGGGTGTTCAACTTCACCGGCACGCCGAAGGTGTCACTGTCCAACCTCACCAGGGAGGCGGTCTCGGTGAACATCGCCTGGGACGCCGTCGCCTTCCAGAAGCTGGGCACCAAGCCCAAGCACGTCGTGGGCTTCGGAGACTCCTACGCCTCCGGGGAAGGAGCGACCGAGGGCATCGGCGCCGACTACTTCCCGGAGACCGACTACGTCGAGGACGTGGGCACCGCCTACGTCCGCAATGACTGCCACCGCTCCAGGAAGGCGTGGATCCGTCAGGCGTCGTTGCCGGGCATGTCGGGGTCGATCGGCGACCTGTCCGACGATTTCGGCGACAAGGTCGACCTGAGCTTCCTCGCCTGCTCCGGAGCACGCACCTACAACGTGAAGTCCGGTGGCATCCCGCAGAGTTCGGGTAAGCGGGAATCCAGACTGTGGAAGGACGGCGTGCCCACCTCCGGCTGGAAACGCTGGGCTCCGAACTCGCTGCCACAGCTGGACCTCGGGTACCTGGACCAGAACACCGACCTGGTGACGATCTCCATCGGCGGCAACGACTCACGGTTCACCGATGTTTTCACGGCGTGCCTGAAGCCGGGTGACTGCCGGGACGCCACTCTGGACGCCAAGGACCCCGACAGCGACCAGATCTACGAGGATCGGAAGACCGCGCCGCTGAAGGACTACGCCCCCGCGTGGATGCGGGACGAGGTCAGGCCGCGGATCACCAGCGTTCTGGAGCAGATCCGCAAGCGCGCCCCGAACGCCAAGGTGGTACTGATGGGCTACCCGGCGCTGATCAGCGGCGAGTGCCTGGCCGCGGGCAGCGTCACCGCGACGGTGGACCTGCCGTGGCTCGCGGCGATCGGGCTCAACGCGAAACCGTTCACATTCAAGGCCGAGTTCACGCTCACCGAGGCCGAACGCAGGTGGCTCGACGAGACGCTGGCGCCCGAACTCTCCCGCCAGATGGCGCAGGCCGCGAAGGACGCCGGTGCGGTCTTCGTCGACCCGGCACGCGAGTTCGCCGGCCGAGGCGTCTGCGGGGCGGACCCGGCCATCCACGGCCTGCTGCCCGTCACGTTCCGCGCCAAGGCGGACGACCTCCCGGGGATGCACACCTTCCACCCGAACATCGCCGGGGCCCGCCTCTACGCGGACGCCTTGGAGCGCGGCCTGAGGTAGCGCACTCCGGCGTAGGGCGAACCAACACACCACCACACCAGAAAGGAACCACCATGCGTATCCGCAAGCTCGCCGCAGTAGGCGCGGCGCTCACTGCCACTCTTGTGTTCGCCGGCCCCGCCCAGGCGGGGACGGCCACCGTCTACGGCTGCAAGTCCGGTGAGGTCTGCGTCTACAAGAACGGCAACTCCGGGCCCAGCTTCTCGACCTACGGCGACTGGGCGCCGACGTCGTCCTCGAAGTACGTCACGGGAAACGTGATCTTCAACAACGGGAAGCGCTACCCGGGCTTTGACCACATCCGCTGGGAGGGCCACATGGGCAGCGACAAGTACAAGGGCTGCCTGCACTACGAGGAGACCACCACGGGCATGACCCATGGAAGCTCCGTCTACAGCGGCAGCGCCATCACCTTCACCAAGATGATCTGGGGCAAGGAATGCGGCGCGACGGAGTACGGCATGCAGCGGCGCTGAAGCGGAGGCCATGAGAGGGGCGCCCCACCGGCTCGGCCCGGTGGGGCGCCCCTCTCGTTTCCGGGCGCCTTCCGACTCGCTGTCTACGCGCGTAGGTACTACAGTGCTGTGATGACGAGCGACACCACCATCCCCACCGAGGACCAGATCCGCCGCGCGCCGAAGGTGCTCCTGCACGACCACCTCGACGGCGGTCTGCGTCCGGCGACGATCATCGACATCGCCCGGGAGACGGGCTACGACGGCCTGCCGGAGACCGAGCCCGAGGCGCTCGGCACGTGGTTCCGGGACGCGGCCGACTCCGGTTCGCTGGAGCGGTACCTGGAGACGTTCAGCCACACCTGCGCCGTGATGCAGACGCGGGACGCGCTGTTCCGGGTGGCCGCCGAGTGCGCCGAGGACCTGGCGGAGGACGGCGTCGTCTACGCCGAGGTGCGGTACGCCCCCGAGCAGCACCTGGAGGGCGGGCTGACGCTGGACGAGGTCGTCCAGGCCGTCAACGAGGGCTTCCGCGAGGGTGAGCGGCGGGCCATGGAGGCCGGTTGTCGCATCCGGGTCGGCGCGCTGCTGACGGCGATGCGGCACGCGGCACGCGCGCTGGAGATCGCCGAGCTCGCGAACAAGTTCCGTGACCAGGGTGTTGTCGGCTTCGACATCGCCGGCGCGGAGGCGGGTCACCCGCCCACCCGTCACCTGGACGCGTTCGAGTACCTGAAGCGGGAGAACAACCACTTCACCATCCACGCCGGTGAGGCGTTCGGACTGCCGTCGATCTGGCAGGCGCTGCAGTGGTGCGGCGCCGACCGGCTGGGTCACGGTGTGCGGATCATCGACGACATCAAGGTCGCCGAGGACGGCTCGATCGAGCTCGGTCGGCTGGCCTCCTACGTCCGGGACAAGCGCATCCCGCTGGAGCTGTGCCCGACCTCGAACCTCCAGACCGCCGCCGCCTCCTCGTACGCGGAGCACCCGATCGGGCTGCTGCGCCGGCTGCGGTTCCGGGCGACGGTCAACACCGACAACCGGCTCATGAGCGGTACCAGCATGAGCAGGGAGTTCGGCCACCTCGTCCACACGTTCCACTACACGCTCGACGACATGCAGTGGTTCACCGTCAATGCGATGAAGTCCGCGTTCATTCCTTTTGATGAACGTCTCGCCATGATCAACGACGTGATCAAGCCCGGCTACGCCGAGCTGAAGTCGGAGTGGCTGTTCCGGCAGGCCGCCACCGAGCGGGCCGTGACCAGCGACTCCTCCCGCTACGAGGGCTGAGCGGCGCGGCCGGGCGGACGGCGGCGGCGCCCGTCGCCGTCCGCCCCGCGGCGGGGCCGGCCGGCCCAGCGGGGCGTTTTGCTGTTTGCGGCCGTGTGCGGAGAGTGACTAGGTTCGGCGCCGCACACGCCCTGTCTCCGGTTTGAGGACGTAAGCCGCATGAAGCACGGAACGATCAAGACTCTCGGTGTCGCCGCCGCCGGCGCCGCGATGGCCGCGGGCGCGGCCGGAACGGCAGCCGCCGCCGAGGAGCTGCACACCGGACGGCAGTTCGCGAACATCGCCGCCGACACCACGAACATGACCGTCGAGGACTCCGCCATGGACCTCCCGGCAAACGTGTCGCGCGCCGCCCACGCCACCACCGGCGCCCTGGACCGGGCCGAGCGCCGGGCCGAGGAGCAGGGGCACGAGAAGCGGCAGGGCCCGGTGGACCGACTGCTCGGCGGGCTCCCGGTCAACGGCGGGCTGCCGATCGGCGCCGACGTGCCGGTGGTCGGCGACCTTCCGGTGGTCGGCGAGGCTGTCGGCAGCGGCAACATGTCCACCAGCTTCAAGGGCGACCTGGCCGGCGGCGGACTGCCGATCGACGGCGTGCCGCTGGACGGCGGGCTGCCGATCGGGCTGTGAGCGACGTATGAGCGGGCCGCCGGGCGAACGCTCCGGCGGCCCGCCTCCGTCTTCCGCCGTCTCGCGCGTCCGCCCGTGGTCAGGCCCGCGGGCGGCTCACCAGGCGCTGCGCTGGGTCCGCTCGTCCGGCATCAGCACCCACAGCGCCAGGTACAGCACGAACTGAGGGCCGGGCAGCAGGCAGGAGAGCAGGAAGACCACCCGCATCGTGGTGGCGGACACCCCGAAGCGGCGGGCGAGACCGGCACAGACGCCGGCGATGACGCGGCCTTCGCGGGGGCGGGTGAGTGCGGCCATGGGAGCGCTCCTTCACGAGGCGGTACGCGGATGCGCCCGGTAGCGCACCCTTGTACCTCAAACGTACGGAGTGCTCCCGTTTGTGACATCCGTCCTCGGGGCGATCCGGACCCTGGTCCGGTTCGGGGTCAGACCCTGAGGGGTGCCGAGACCCGCTC
>NZ_VJYK02000279.1 GCF_007097205.2 Streptomyces alkaliterrae | reverse complement strand
CCCGCCGGTCCCGACCGGCGGCCTGACCAGCCTCCCAGCCGCCCCCGCTGACCAAACCCAGCGGGGGCGCTCGCGTCTCCCCATCAAATGCGTGAGCGCCGCGTGAGCGGACGTCCCGTGTGCACCGAGCGAGCACAGTAGTGCAATATTGGTGACTTAGCGTAGCCATGGATGCGCGAGACTTTCGAGGGAGGGATGGCGGGCGGGTCATGTCCGGAGCTCCGATCGATCTTGACGACGACGCGCTGACTGAGGCGATGCGGCTCATGGGCGCGTCGACGAAGAAGGAGGCCATCAACCTGGCGCCCCGGGAGTACGTGGCGCGTGCCAAGCGGCTTGAGGCGGCCGAGAAGCTGGCCACGCGGGGTGAGCGGGGCGAGTTCGAAGCCGCGGCTGCGGCGTACGCCGCAGCGAAGCGAGCCCGGCGGGCAGCCCTCGAGATGACCTCGCCACGGTGACACTCTCCGCGCGACGTGGTCGGTGGGATCTCAGGGACGCTTTGCGGTGGGCTCCGCTGCTCGTCTCAGCCGCTCGCTAGGCTTGGCGCATGATCCGAGCTGTGGTCTTCGACGTCGGTGAGTGTTTGGTCAACGAGACGCGGGAGTATGGTACTTGGGCTGACTGGCTTGGAGTCCCGCGCCACACCTTCGCCGCGATGTTCGGCGCGGTCATCGCGCAGGGGCGGGACTATCGGGAGACGTTCCAGATCTTCCAGCCGGGCTTCGACCTGTATGCGGAACGTGAGCGGCGTGCGCGCGCCGGCCAGCCGGAGACCTTCGGAGAGGCTGACCTCTATCCGGATGTGCGGCCGACCCTGGCGAAGCTCGCGGCGGACGGTCTCTGGCTCGGCATCGCCGGCAACCAGACCGTGCGGGCCGGCGCCATCCTGCGTGATCTGTTCGACCAGGACGTCGATCTGATCGGCACCTCGGACGACTGGGGTGCCAGCAAGCCGGACCCCGAGTTCTTCGAGCGTGTCGCCGCCGTCGTGCCCTTTCCCGCTGCGGAGATCCTCTACGTGGGCGACCGGCTCGACAACGACATCCGACCGGCTGCGACGGCCGGAATGCACACAGCGCTAGTGCGGCGCGGGCCTTGGGCAACGATCCAGTGGGACACCGAGGAAGCGAGAACGCTTCCGGACCTGCGGCTTACGTCGCTCGCTGAACTGCCGGACCAGGTCGCGACCGTCAACGCGCGAGCGCGCTGACGGTCGTCCCCCAGGCGTAGAGCCGGTCGTCGAGTTCACGGACGCACCGCTCGGCCTGCCAGGGCTGCAACGCTCGTCGGACTTCCCGAACCCGTTCCATGCCCGTCGCGTACCACGTCACGGCAAGCTGTTCGAGTGCCTGGGTCGCGTATCGGCAGGCGGCGGGCGCCGCGCCCGCTGCTGCCTCCACTGCTGCGAGGTCGGCGAGAACGACCGTGCGTTGTTTGTCTGAATCGGGCGGCAAGACGTCCAGCGCGCGGGCGAGGGTGTCACGTGCTTGAGGTAGGTGCCCGGCCTTGAGCTGAGTGTTGCCCTTGAAGGCGGCGAGTCGCACCGGGCTGAACCAGTCCATCCACGGGGGTGACTCGGGCTCGTCGCCGGTTGCGGAGTCGAGAAGATCCTCGGCGTGCCGGATGAGATTCAGCGCGGTGCGGAAGTTCCCGGAGCGTGTCTCGCACTCGGCTTCGACGGCGTCGAGCCAGGCAAGGAACTCGGGACTGGCGGCGCCGCGTCTGGCATAGGTCCGCGCGGCCACCATGCGCTCGTATGCCTCCTCTCGGAGCCCGTCCCATCCTGGTATGAACGCGGTGTGAGCGAGTACCGCCGCGCCGAGCAGCGAGTCGTCAGCTTCACCGGCGGCCTGCAGAGCCAGCAGAAGTGTGTCTCTGGCTTGCTCGGTCTCCCGTAGGTCGAAGAACTGGATCCTGCCCGCCAGCAGATAGGACTCGCTGACCGCGGCAGCCAAGCGCCGATGATGGGCACCAGCGACCTCGGGGAGAAGTGCACAGCCAAGTCGCGCGTGTTCAAGCACGGCAGAGCTCAGAGTGGCGGGTGCGACAGACCAGTACATGCGGCGATGGGCGCGCGTAACCGCCTCTATATCGGCGGCGACGTTCGCAGGCTGGGCGACCAGTCGGGGGCTGACCGGTACGGGCGCGAGTCTGGCGCGCCCACGCGAGTCGGTCGCCGCTCCTGACTTGCCGCCGACGGGCGGCGGCGCCTCGCCGGCTGCCCACGGGGCGGTGAAGCCCAGGTTCTCGATGGGCTGTCCGAGGAGGTGGACCAACGCACGTTGCAGGTCTGGGTGCGGCCATGGGGGCTTGGAGGACTCCCAGCGGCGTACCTGGCGCACGCCGACGGTCACTCCCCGCATGCCGAGGTGCTGGGCGGCACTGGTAAGGGCATCGGCGAGCTTCTGCTGCGAGGGGTAACCGGCTGCAGTGCGAGCCGCCTTCAACCGCTGATTGCCTGCGGCGCGCGTCATCGTGACCTCCGACCAGACGTGTCCAGGTTGGCAAAGCTACCGCCTCGCAGCCCTCGTTGTAGCTCGAATGAGCAAACAAAGCCCTATCCAAGCCCTTTGAGAGGCCGCAGGAAGTCCTCGTTTTCCCCGAATGAGACATCAATGATGAGGACTGGTATGTGACGTCGAGTCAGGAGCTGGGACTGGTGAGTGAGCAACAGCCATCGAGAAGCACCGGTACTCCCGAGCAGTGTTCGCGGCAGCGACGGGGGAGAGGGCTGATGTGCTGCGACCGCTGTCAGCGTGCTGATCCGTCAGTGCGGACCGTCGCGATCGTCGACCAGAACACCGGACCCGGTTGGTCCCACCGGGCCTGCACGAGGTGCTTGCCGTACGGCCAGGGCGAGCTCGACGGCGACCGGTCCCAGACGGCGCGTGAGGAGGCCTCGCGGTGAGGAGGATGGCCGTGAGCCGTCGGATTGTCGTCGCTCGGGGTGGCTGGCCGGTCGGAGAGAAGGCGGACCACACGCGGCCGTTGGGCGGGGACGCGTCTCGGCTGGTCCGGCCCTATGTGTCTGTCGAACGGCCGGCTCCGCGTTGGGTGCCGTTGTCCGGTACGCGGTACGGGCCGTGGGCGTCAGCGCGGTGAGCACCGGGAGCGCCAACGGCGTTGACGTCGAGTCGTGTGGGCGGTGTCGGCCGAAGTGGCTGGAGACGGTGCCGCTTGTCGTGTCGCGCTTGCCGTATGTCCGGCCGGCCGGGCACGAAGGGCCGCATGAGGACGCGATCTGGCAGACGTGGGTCGAGCTCCCCGCAGAACTGGTCTACGCGGTCGCGGTGACCTGCGTGGCCGCCAAGATCCGGCGGGCGTTCGCGGACACCGAGGCCGACCGGTGAGCCGCCGACGGCGCCGCGTTGAGCATGCCTTGGCCGCACAGGTCGTCTACTGCCTGCTGCTGGCCGGGCTACTGCTGCTCATCGTCCTCGGCGCCACGCCCTGAAGACCGGCTGGCGGGCGGCCGAGTAATTCCCGCTGGTCGGCCCGCACAAACCCGCCCCGGCCGCACATCCCTGGCAGGACCGGCCGGGGCGGATCGCAGGTAGCAACCACCTACACGGAGGAGCCTATGCGCATCCCCTTCCGCTCGCTGTCCCTCGATCCGCAGGACGACGGTCCGGACGTCGACGACACGACCCCGCCGGCCGAGGAACCGGACTGCGGGAGCGGCACCGGCTGCGGCCGCGAGTAGTACGTCCCCTGCGAATCGGCCGGCCCCTCGATAAGTGGGGCCGGCCACCAGGACCTCGGGAGGCCCTGTGCACCACTGGCACGCCTACGGATACACCGGCCACGAGATCCCACCGGACTCCCAAGCCCGCGACGACGACAGGCCGGTCATGCCACGGGAGTTGGACGCCTGGTTCCGGAAGCCGAAGACCATGCTGGCCGGCACCTACCACCACGCCGACGAGGCGTACGCCTGGCTCGCCAAGGAGCTGGGCGGACACACACCGGCGCCCGGCGGGCTCCCCGTGGCGCAACACCTGGAACACGCACACCGCGTGCTCCAACTCGGCCAGGACGCCTACATCGGCTACTACGAACCCGGCCGGATCGTCGTTCGTACGCTGCTGACATGCCCGCGCGGCCGCGAACGCTGCCCGGACCCGCGGTCGGCATAGCGGGAAACCGCCCAAACCTCGAACGCTCATCGTGGCCCACGAACTGTCCGCAGAAACCTACGAGACACGCGCCAGCGCCGCGTACACGCAAATCCGTGACCGCCGACTCGCCTCAGGAATGGCAAACACAGAGGCAAGAGTGCAGCCGACTCCCTGGAGTGCTATCGCGGCGTGCGGGTCGGGCGCGAGGACGACCCGCACGCGCGGGGAGCAGACGGACGAGGGGCGCAGGTCGGGACCATCCCCGCGTGCGCGGGGAGCAGTCGACGACCTCGGGCGCGATGAAACAGCCGTGAGGACCATCCCCGCGTGCGCGGGGAGCAGACCGTGATGCCCTCGGCGTCCGTGTGCTGGACGGGACCATCCCCGCGTGCGCGGGGAGCAGTCGGCGTCGGTCGGCTTGGTGCGCCGCCGCGCGGGACCATCCCCGCGTGCGCGGGGAGCAGTCACCGGCCGCGCCGGTCATGGACTTGCAGTAGGGACCATCCCCGCGTGCGCGGGGAGCAGCGGGCCGTCGTCGACGGTGATCGTGGCGAGCAGGGACCATCCCCGCGTGCGCGGGGAGCAGCGTGACCGTAACGTCTCCGGCGGCTCGAAGGTGGGACCATTCCCGCGTGCGCGGGGAGCAGTGGGCGAACTGGAGGCGGGGCAGCCGGGGACCGGGACCATCCCCGCGTGCGCGGGGAGCAGTCGGAGGCCGCCGAGCGGAGCACTTGGCGGACGGGACCATCCCCGCGTGCGCGGGGAGCAGGTCAGGGCTCTCATCGAGCAACTGTGTGCCTGGGGACCATCCCCGCGTGCGCGGGGAGCAGTTCAACCAGAAGCAGTGGTGCGGCCAGCCGAAGGGACCATCCCCGCGTGCGCGGGGAGCAGCCATCTGATGCACTTCACCGCCGGATCGGCGTGGGGACTATCCCCGCGTGCGCGGGGAGCAGCTCACCCCGGCCGAGCGGCAGCAGCTCGACCAGGGACCATCCCCGCGTGCGCGGGGAGCAGCGGCCCGCGATCTCGGCTTGGCGGCGCATCTGGGGACCATCCCCGCGTGCGCGGGGAGCAGCAGATCTACGGCCGGGCGACCTGGGACGTCGAGGGACCATCCCCGCGTGCGCGGGGAGCAGACGTGGGGAGCAGCCTCGACTACGCCGACCACGGGACCATCCCCGCGTGCGCGGGGAGCAGAAGCCCAACGCGGACATGATGTTGGAGGTGTAGGGACCATCCCCGCGTGCGCGGGGAGCAGCGCCAACCGCCGACCGGTCGAGCAACTGGAGTTGGGACCATCCCCGCGTGCGCGGGGAGCAGAGCTCCTTGCCGCCGAAGGCGCCGACGACGCGGGGACCATCCCCGCGTGCGCGGGGAGCAGGTCGGCGTTCAGCACGACGCGTGGATCACGGCGGGACCATCCCCGCGTGCGCGGGGAGCAGGTGGTGCCGTCGGCCCACCAGGTGGTGGCGCCGGGACCATCCCCGCGTGCGCGGGGAGCAGACGCTGCCCTCTACGGCTGTCACGTCGCCCCCGGGACCATCCCCGCGTGCGCGGGGAGCAGCCGCCGAGCGCCCCGATCGCCACCCGGGCGATGGGACCATCCCCGCGTGCGCGGGGAGCAGCCGCCGAGCGCCCCGATCGCCACCCGGGCGATGGGACCATCCCCGCGTGCGCGGGGAGCAGCCGACGTCCCCGGCCGGGCTCGATACCGGCGCGGGACCATCCCCGCGTGCGCGGGGAGCAGATGGTCCGTGACGACTCGCCAGTCCTCACCAAGGGACCATCCCCGCGTGCGCGGGGAGCAGCCGCCATTTGCCGCCTAGGGGTTAGATGTGCTGAGGACCATCCCCGCGTGCGCGGGGAGCAGATCAGCGCGGCTTCGACGTCGAAGACCTCGCCGGGACCATCCCCGCGTGCGCGGGGAGCAGGTCCGCGCCGACCGCCGGGCCGCCGCCAACGGGGGACCATCCCCGCGTGCGCGGGGAGCAGACTTGGTGAGCTGGGAGTTTAGGGCGGCGGGTGGCCGGGCTGAGCAACTATTGGAGATTCGGACATTTCGCTCCCGGTTGGGCGGGTCGGTCTGCGGGGCGGTGGGGACCGTTTCGCGTGCATCGCGGATCGGGGGCATCGTAGTCAGTCCCTCGTCGAGAGGGCGGATTTCGGTGTTTGCTGGACAGGCCGGACAGGAACGCGATGTACTCGCGTCGTGACAGGGCAGAGGGATGAACTGCCGCGTTTCGGTACGGAATTGTCACCTCCGGCGCGGGTGGTGTGGGCCAAGCACGACCGGTCCAGTGGTGGCTGGCTGCCGCTGTGGCGGCATATGGCCGACAGTGGAGCCGTGGCCGGGAGGCTGTGGGACCGGTGGCTGCCGGAGCAGGTCCGCCGGCTGGCCGCCGAAGCGCTGCCGGCCGGAGAGGCGGACGGGCGGCGGTTGGCGGTGTGGCTGGCCACAACGCACGACATCGGCAAGGCGACGCCGGCCTTCGCCTGCCAGGTCGAGGAACTCGCGCACGAGATGCGGTGCCAGGGGTTGGCCATGCCTTCTCATCGGCAGTTGGGGAAGGATCGGCGGCTCGCGCCGCACGGTCTGGCAGGCCAGCAGTTGCTGGCTGAGTGGCTGCGGCGGTCCCATGGTTGGAGCGGGTCCGCGCCGATGCAGTTCGCGGTCGTGGTGGGCGGGCACCACGGTGTGCCGCCGGCGCGCGGAGATGCCCGCGCGCTCGCCGACTACCCGGAGCTGCTGCGTACGCCGGGGTCGGCGGAGGCTCGCTGGCGTGCCGTGCAGGAGGAACTGCTGGAGGCGTGTGCCCGCGTGGCGGGCGTCGACGCGCGGCTTGCGGCTTGGCGGGACGTACGGCTGCCGCAGCCGGTGCAGGCGGTGCTGTCCGGTCTGGTTATCGTCGCGGACTGGATCGCGAGCAATCCGGACCTCTTCCCCTACTTCCCGGACGCGCGGGGCCAGTTCTCCGAGACGCGGTGGGAGGCGGCGTGGCGCGGTCTCGCCCTGCCGGAGCCGTGGCGGGCGGTGGCGCCGGTCGGGAGCGCGGAGGAGCTGTTCGCCGACCGTTTCAGTCTGCCCGCGGGGGCGCGGGTGCGGCCGGTGCAGGAGGCGGCGGTGGCGTTGGCGCGCGGTATGGCACGTCCGGGGCTGCTGGTGGTCGAGGCTCCGATGGGGGAGGGGAAGACGGAGGCGGCGCTCGCGGCAGTGG
>NZ_VJYK02000278.1 GCF_007097205.2 Streptomyces alkaliterrae | reverse complement strand
GCCCACGCCGGCGCCCTCGACGACACCCTCGACAACACCGGCCTCCCCCAGGGCATCGCCGCCCTCGACACCAGCCTCGACGCCGCCTTCGAACAAGCCAACCGCCACTACGAGAACGACTGACCCGCCAATCGGCGGGCTTCACCCAACGCGAGGGCAAGCGACAAGTCCTTCGTGCGCGACCTGCACCTCGACACCGAGACCCTGGCCAGGATCTCGGCACAGGTCGAGGAAAAGTTCGGCATGAAGCTGCCGGACAAGGGGGTGGCCGGTTTCGCCACAGTCGGTGACCTGGTCTCCCACATCCAGACGGTCGACGCCGAGAACACGGAAGCCGCCGGGGACCTCAAGGCCAAGATCGGACACGCCGAGTAAGGGCCAAGCCCCCGGCGCCCTCCGGGCCGCAGCGAGGATTCACCGACGCCCAGCGCGACCGATCAGGGTTCCGATATGGCCGGGCTTCGGCGCGTCCAGCACCCGAACGTGGGCGTTGACCAGCCCGGCCCCCGCCAGGAACTCCTCCCACACCTCCGGCGTGTAGCTGTAGCGGTAGGTGAACATCGCCGGCCCGGCGAATCCGCCCTTGTACATCCCCTGCGGCCCATAGGCACCGGGGATGGCCGGCGGTTGGGAGAAGACGAACACCCCGCCGGGGTTGATTCGCTCAGCGACCAGCGGGAACAGCCTCGCCGGGTCCGCGAACCACGCCGCCCCGAACATGGAGTACACGGCGTCGTAGGTGGTGGTGTCGCTCTCCAGGTGTTCGACGACCTCCGCACAGACGAACTCGACCCCGAGCGACCCCCACCTCTCGGCGGCCTGCTGCACCATCACCGGAGACAGGTCGACACCCGTCGCCTTGACGCCTCGCCGGGCGAGATACGCGAGCGCCCGGCCCGTTCCGCATCCGATCTCCAGCACGCTCTCGGGCTTACCGAGCAGTTCGACGCCGGGCCCGTGGTCGCCGTACTGCGTCCACCGGAACACGGGATCGGAGTCCGTGACCGTCTCCCTCGTGCTCTCCGCGTAGGCGTCCCAGAGCGCCCGCTCATGCCCGTAGTTGTGCTCCGCCGTCATGGCATCACCTCTCGTAGGTCGGCGGCCTCCGCCTGCGGATCACCGGACGGAGGCCGCACTCTAGTCGACCTAGTGACTGTCCGGAACCTTGCTGTCACACGGGGAACAGTTGGCGCCGTCCATGGCCCACAGTTCGTCGTCCGGCTCGAACCCCTGTTCCCGAATAATGTCGGCGGTTCGAATGACCAGCCCGTCGTTTCGTCGTTCGATCAGCGGCGCGTGATGCTTGTACCTTCCGCCGTTATAAACGTCGCAGAACGCGAAGTAGACGGGTGTGTCGAGGATCAGCGTGTGCACACCGATGTCCACGACCTTTCCTACACCGATGTGAAGCTCAGGACGCTCCATCGCGGTGACCGTGTAGGCGATCGCATTCGCCATGATGCGTTCAGCCATGTCTCGAACCATGACGTTGTCGCGCATCATGAGACGAATTTCGCGCTCCCACAGCGAGATCCCCGACCCGGGGCTTTCAAGCACGTTGTACGTGCACTCCTTCACGCGTGGACGCACTGCGTCGAGCAGCGCCCTGGGGTCACGGTGAGCGGTGCTCACCGGACTCTCAAGCATCGTTGTCACGAGCCTTTCCTCCCTTTCTGCTGATTTCGGACGACTACGGGGCACCAGCCCCCGAACCGACACCGCCCACCGCACGTTCCGCTCGGACGGGGGCTCATCGGTGGTGCGGTTGCGACCCTGACCCGGGATGGTCGCCATGGGGTGAAGCCGAGTCCTGCTTCACGACAGGTTGTGTCCAGTCACGGGCCAGCCGTTCCCGCGTGTGTGATTCACGAAGGTGACGGCGGAGGAGGACCCGTACGTCGGTCGCCGTGCTCTGGTCGCGCACCCGGTCGGCGCTCTGCAACCGCGCCGTCAGACGCCCGCACTCGGCGCACCCGCCCACCGGCACCGGGGGCGGGGCGGGGAACGGCCATCGGGTCACCATCGCGACTCCGAAAGCTTGTTGATCTCCCGCACTCTCAGGTGCAGCACGTCGTTGGTGGTAGCGGAGCGCACGTCGCCTACGGGCACATCCCATTCCTTGCCGCCGCCCTCTGGGCGAAGCTGCACGTAGGGGCCCGTGCGGCCCATCACGACGCCGAGTCGGCCGCATCTATGGTCGATCGCCAGCGTTCCCACGTCCGGGTGCTCCGGCGTAGTGTCTGTCATGACTGCCTGCCTCTTTCAGGTGGTCCGTGCCCCGGGCCGTCGCCACGGTCGCGGGGTCTTCACGTAACAGACAACCCGGAGTTGTGCCGCGCGGGTACCGTGAGAAGAGCAGCAGCGTTTAAGAGCTTTAAGCCCCCGAGGAGTTGAAGCTTGTGGCCAAGCCCGCCCCAAACAAGGATCTTGAGCGCCTGTACAGGGAGAGCGGCTGGACACTGCGTCAGTTCGCTCAAGCGGTGAACCGGGTGGGCACCGAGCAGGGCACTCCGCTCAGGTACCGCGAGCCATCGGTGCACCAGTGGCTCCAAGGCCACAAGCCGAGAGAGCAGGTACAGCCGGTGGTGCTTGAGGCCCTGTCACGCAAGCTGTCACGACCGATCTCTCACCGCGAGGCAGGCTTCTCTTCACACGAGGGCCAACCGAACACGTCTTCGAGTACGGTGGGAGGCTTAGTCGATCTCGGGAGTCACGACATGAGTCCTTCTCGCCGGGCCGTACTCGGGGCAAGCCTCTTCTCCGTCGCGATGACCATTCCGAACTGGCCCGACGTCGTCGGCCGCATGGAGGCCGCACAGACGTCCACCTCCCTGCGGATCGGCAGCTCCGAAGTCGACACGGTCGCGGCGATGACCGAGAGGCTTTCGGAGTTGGACGACGAGTTCGGAGGCCGGCACGCAAGGCCCATGGCCGCCGCCTTCCTGGTGAACACCGTGGCCCCCTACCTGAAAGCCGACGCCCGGGAGACCGTCAGGAAAGACATGATGGGCGCGGCGGCCTTTCTGTGCTATCTCGCTGGATGGATGGCGGTGGACGAGGGCCTGCACGGACTGGCGCAGAAATACTACGTCAAGGGTTTGGAGCTGGCTGGGGCAAGTGGCGACCACTCCACTTACTGCCACATTCTGCGCGGGATGTCCGTGCAGGCGGCCGACCTGGGACACGGAAATCCCGCAGTTCGATTCGCGGACGCCGCAGCCGCGGTTGCTCCCGGCGCCGAACACCGCATGCGCGCCTTCTTGACCGGCCAACAGGCACACGCATACGCAGTTCTGGGAAACCGACGAGAAGCTTACCGATTTCTACAGGAGTCCACCTCCGCCTTGGAGAAAGCCGAAAGCCAGACCCACACATTCGGCGGATATGCACCCGCCACACTGGCCTATCACGAATCCCAGGTAAGGCACGAGCTCGGCGACACAGAGGGAAGCATCAAATCTCTCGAGTCTCATTTTCGGCTACGCACCAGAGACAACGACAGCAGACGAAGCGGAATTCGATTCACGGCCATGCTCGCCGAGAGACAGCTGAAACTGGGACACCTGGAGGCGGCCTGCGCCAGCTGGAGTCAGGTACTCGACGACTACCCGACGGTGAAATCAGGGCGCGTGGATCGAAGCATCGCGACCATGCGCAACTCGCTGCGGCCGCACCTGCGGAACTCGCGGGCCCGTGACCTGCACGAGCGCGCACGGACGGCGATGCCGGCGCATCTATCTACGTAGGGAGCACGGCAGACGTGGCCCCTACGGTCGACCCCTCGCCCCCGGAGGGGGCATTGCGTCAGAGTGACGGTTAGTGTGGGGGTGTGGCTCAACTACGTCTCGCCCTGAACCAGGTCGACTCCACCGTCGGCGATCTTCCCGCGAACGCGGACACCGTGCTGCGCTGGACGCGGCGGGCCGTCGAGGAGGGCGCGCATCTGGTCGCCTTCCCGGAGATGATGCTCACCGGCTACCCGGTGGAGGACCTGGCACTGCGCCCGTCGTTCGTGGAGGCCAGCCGGGCCGCGCTCGTCGAGCTGGCCGGCCGGCTGGCAGAGGAGGGTCTGGGCGGCGTGCCGGTGGTCGTCGGCTACCTGGACCGGATGGCCGAGCCGACGCCGCGCTACGGGCAGCCCGCCGGCGCCCCGCAGAACGCGGGTGCCGTGCTGTTCGGGGGCGAGGTGCGGCTGACCTTCGCCAAGCACCACCTCCCGAACTACGGCGTGTTCGACGAGTTCCGCTACTTCGTGCCCGGCGAGACGCTGCCGGTGGTTCGGGTGCACGGCGTGGACGTCGCGCTGGCGATCTGCGAGGACCTGTGGCAGGACGGCGGCCGGGTCCCGGCGGCCCGCGCGGCCGGCGCCGGGCTGCTGCTGTCGATCAACGCCTCCCCCTACGAGCGGGACAAGGACGACACCCGGCTGGAACTCGTCCGCAAGCGCGCCCAGGAGGCCGGCTGCACGACCGCCTATCTGGCGACCACCGGCGGCCAGGACGAGCTGGTGTTCGACGGCGACTCGATCGTCGTGGGCGCGGACGGCGAGGTGATCGCCCGCGCGCCGCAGTTCACCGAGACCTGCCTGATGCTGGACCTCGACCTTCCCGCCGCCCCGGCGGACCCGCCCTCCGGCACGGTCGACGACGGCCTGCGGATCGACCACCGCACGCTCAGCCCAGAGCCCCTGCCGGCGTACCCGGCGCGGTTCACCGGCGAGGTCGCGCCCCCGCTCGGCGACGAGGAGGAGATCTACACGGCCCTTGTCACCGGGCTGCGGGCGTACGTCCGCAAGAACGGCTTCCGCTCGGTGATCATCGGGCTCTCCGGCGGCATCGATTCGGCGCTCGTGGCGGCGCTGGCCTGCGACGCGGTGGGCGCGGAGAACGTGTACGGCGTCTCGATGCCGTCCCGCTACTCCTCCGGGCACTCCCGCTCGGACGCCGCCGAACTGGCCGAGCGCACCGGCCTCAACTTCCGCACGCAGTCGATCGAGCCGATGTTCGACGCGTACATGGGCGCACTCGGGCTGACGGGCCTCGCGGAGGAGAACCTGCAGGCGCGGCTGCGCGGGACGCTGCTGATGGCGCTCTCCAACCAGGAGGGCCACATCGTGCTCGCGCCGGGCAACAAGTCCGAGCTCGCGTGCGGCTACTCGACGCTGTACGGGGACTCCGTCGGCGCCTACGGCCCGATCAAGGACGTCTACAAGACGACCGTCTTCGCCCTCGCCCGCTGGCGCAACCGGGCCGCCGCCGAGCGCGGCGAGACGCCGCCGATCCCGGAGAACTCGATCAGCAAGCCGCCGAGCGCCGAGCTGCGCCCCGGCCAGGTCGACGCCGACTCGCTGCCCGACTACGACGTGCTGGACCGCGTTCTGGAGCTGTACGTGGACCGGGACCAGGGCGCGGAGCAGATCGCGGCGCGCGGCTTCGACCCGGCGCTGGTGACGCGGGTGCTGCGGATGACGGACACCGCCGAGTACAAGCGTCGGCAGTACCCGCCGGGTACGAAGATCAGCGCGAAGGGCTTCGGCAAGGACCGGCGGCTGCCGGTGACCAACCGCTGGCGGGAGTCCGCCGGGAGCTGAGCGCCGGCCCGCACCGACGGCCCCGGCGGCTCACGCGGTGCGGCGCGCTATCCGATCACCGGCCAAGCCGATCAGCGCGCCCACCAGGGCGATCCCCACATAGCTGGCCACCTCGTACCCGTCCACGGTGAAGTAGCGGACGAAGCCCATGAGGTGGATCCAGCCGAACCACTCGCGCAGCAGCCCGCTGATCCCGCCGACGACCAGGACAAAGCAGACGAAGCCGGTGACGGTCGCCAGCGGCGGCCGGGAACTGTTCGAAGCCATGCCCCGACAGTAGACGGCCCCGGACCGGCGGCGCATCGGCCGTCCGGCCAGGTCGGGGGCGACGAAGGTCGAGGGTTCGGGCCCCCTGCGGGCTCAGCCCACGCTGATGTCGGAACGTTCCGTGGTTCGGCGGGAGCGGGCGACGACGCGGGAGAGTCGGGAGCCGTCGCGGTCCAACGCGCCGCCGAGCAGCGCGAGCACAAGCCCGACGGCGGCGAGCACCGCGCCGACGAGCATCGGGGAGTCCCAGCCCCAGCCGGCCGCGATGGCCGCGCCGCCCAGCCAGGCACCGCCCGCGTTCGCCAGGTTGAACGCGGAGTGGTTGGAGGCGGAGGCGAGCGTGGGCGCGGACCGGGCGTTGTTCATGACCAGCATCTGGAGCGGGGTGGTGGTCATGAAGCCGACCGCGCCGATCAGGGTGACGGTGACCAGTGCCGGAACGGTGCTGTGCACGGTGTACCTGAAGACCAGCAGCAGGGCGGCGAGCGCGGCGAGTGAGCCGTAGAGGGTGGGGCGCAGCGCCCGGTCGGTGAGCGGTCCGGCAGCGAGGGCGCCGAGGGTCATGCCGATGCCGAAGAGGGCGAGGACGCCGGTGACGGCCGTCGCGGAGAGGCCGGTCAGCTCGGTCGTCATCTTCGCGAGGTAGCTGTAGACGGCGAAGACCCCGGCGAAGCCGAAGACGGCCGTGAGCAGGCCGAGCAGCACCTGGCGGTCGGCCAACGCCCTTACCTCGCCGCCGAGTCCGCCGCCGCGCGCCAGCGGCAGCCGGGGTACGAGGGCGTACAGCGCGAGCATCGCGAGCAGGCCGATGGCGGTGACGACCAGGAAGGTGGCGCGCCAGCCGAGCTGCTGGCCGAGCGCGGTGCCGGCGGGGACGCCGACGATGTTGGCGACGGTGAGTCCGAGGAACATCGTGGCGACGGCGCGTGCCCGCCGTTCGGGGGCGACGAGTTGCGCGGCGACGACGGCGCCGACGCCGAAGAACGCGCCGTGCGGAAGCCCGGCGAGTACCCGGCCCGCGAGCAGCGTGCCGAAGCCGGGCGCGAGCGCGGAGGCGAGGTTGCCGACGGTGAACAGGGCCATCAGCGCGACGAGCATGCGGCGGCGCGGCACCCGGACACCGGCGGCGGTGAGCAGCGGAGCGCCGATGACCACGCCGATGGCGTACGCGGAGACGAGATGTCCGGCGGTGGGCACGGAGGTGCCGAGGTCGTCGGCGACCTCGGGCAGCAGCCCCATCATGACGAACTCGGTGGTGCCGATGCCAAAGGCGGCCACCGCCAGGGCGAGCAGCGCGACGGGCATGAGGGGCCTCTCGGAACGGGGACGAGCGGGGTGGACCGACGACTTTGTTTCGCCGCAAAACAAAGTCTCCCACAGCCGCACCCCCGGAACACCAAGACCAGATGACCACCCGGTCACACCCACCCGGCCGGACGGTGCCGCCACCTCACCGCGACCAGCCCCGACACCACGCGCGAGCAGGCACGACGC
>NZ_VJYK02000277.1 GCF_007097205.2 Streptomyces alkaliterrae | reverse complement strand
TAAGAGACAGGTGGACACCCCGCCCGCATCCGGCCCGCGCGGCGGACGCCGGCGGCGTACCGGAGCCTGGCGCCGGGTCGTGCTGGCCGTCGCCGGTCTGTACTTCCTCACGCCGCTGGCCGCGTCGTTCGTCTTCACCGTCCACACGCCCGGCCAGGGCGTGTCGTTCGACGCCTACACCGCGCTGCTGAGTGCCGACGGCTTCGTGCGCAGCCTGCTGCTCTCGCTCGGCCTGGCCGCCGCCACCATCGTGCTGTCGCTGACGCTGGCCGTCCCTGCGCTGATCGCCGTCCGGCTGGGCTCGCCCCGGCTGCGACCGGTGGTCGAGGTGATGTGCATGCTGCCGCTGGTCGTACCGCCGATCGCGCTGGTCACCGGCATCAGCACGGTCCTGCGCTGGGGCCCGGACCACCTCGCCCACACCCCGCTCTACCAGACCTTCCTGGCCGTCCAGGACGAGGACTTCCCCGTCGTCCTGGTGCTCGCCTACGCGGTGCTGGCACTGCCGTTCGTCTACCGCTCGCTCGACGCGGGGCTGCGCGCCCTGGACGTGCCGACGCTGGTGGAGGCCGCCCGCAACTGCGGCGCGAGTTGGCCGCACGTCGTGTGGCGGGTGCTGCTGCCGAACCTGCGCTCCGCGCTGGCCGGCGCCGCGTTCCTCACGCTGGCACTGGTCCTCGGCGAGTTCACCATCGCCTCGCTGCTGGGCTTCGAGCCGTTCGCCGTGTGGATCGTCACGATCTCCGGCGCGCACGCCCGGATGTCGGTGGCCGTCTCCATCCTCAGTCTGCTGATCACCTGGGCGTTGCTGCTGGTCCTCTCCCGGGCCGGCACCGCCTCCACGGGCGCGCCCGCCGCGCCGCGCAATCCGGGCAAGGAGCCCCGTTCATGACCGCACCGACAACCACCCCCCTCCTGCCGCCCGGCGGCGAGCGCACCGGCGGCGCCCGGGTCGAGTTCCGCTCGCTCCGCCGCGCCTTCGGCTCCACGGTCGCCCTCGACGGCCTCGACCTGACCGTCGAGCCCGGCGAACTCCTCGCGCTCCTCGGCCCGTCCGGCTGCGGCAAGACCACCGCGCTGCGGGTCGTGGCCGGCTTCGAGCAGCCGGACTCCGGCGAAGTCCTCGTCGACGGCCAGGACATCACCCGCGTCCCGGCCAACCGGCGTGACGCCGGGATGGTGTTCCAGTCCTACAGCCTCTTCCCGAACCTCAGCGCACGCGACAACGTCGCCTTCGGCATGCGTATCCGCAAGGTCGCGGCCGCCGAACGCCGCGAACGCGCCGAGGAGTTGCTGACGCTGGTCGGCCTGCCGGAGCACGGCGACCGCTACCCGCACCAGCTCTCCGGCGGCCAGCAGCAGCGTGTCGCCCTGGCCCGCGCACTGGCGCTGCGACCCCGCGTCCTGCTGCTCGACGAGCCGCTGTCCGCGCTCGACGCCAAGGTGCGGCTCAGCCTGCGCGAGGAGATCCGCCGCCTCCAACTCTCCCTCGGCATCACCACGGTGTTCGTCACACACGACCAGGAGGAGGCGCTGTCGATGGCCGACCGCGTCGCCGTCCTCAACGCCGGGAAGCTCGAACAGTGCGCGCCACCAGCGGAGTTGTACGAGCGCCCGGCGACACCGTTCGTCGCGGAGTTCGTCGGCGCGATGAACCGCCTGCCGGGGCGGCTCTCCGACGGCGGAGTCGTGGAGGTGTGCGGCGACCGGCTGCCCGTCGACGGCACGGCCCCGGCCGGTCCTGAGGTGGCCGTGCTGGTCCGCCCGGAGAACGTCGGCGTGGAGGCGGCCGACGACGGCACCGCGACGGTGGTGTCGGCCTCCTTCCTCGGCCCGGTCACCCGGGTCCGTCTCACCCTCGCCGACGGTACGGACGTCAAGGCCGACGTCCCGTCCCGCGACGCCGGCAACCTCACCCCCGGCGCCCGCGCCACCGTCGCGCTCGCCCACCGCCCGGTCCTCGTAGTCGCCGCCGGAGCCGACGCGTGAGCGCCGACGACCGGCTCGCGGCCGTCCTCTTCGACATGGACGGCACGCTCGTCGACACCGAGACGCTGTGGTGGGACGCGACGGCGGAGGTCGCCGCCGCGCACGGCCACGAACTCGGCGCGGCCGACGCCCCCGAGGTCGTCGGCCGCGCGGTCGACGACACCGCCGCGCACCTGGCGCGCGTCACCAGCGCCGAGCGGAAGGCGCTGGCGCGGCGCCTGACCGACGACTTCTTCCAGCGGGTCGCCGCCGGCGCCCCGCTGCGGCCGGGCGCCGACCGCCTGCTGGCCGAACTCGCCGCCGAGGGCGTTCCGTTCGCACTGGTCAGCGCGTCGCCACGGGTGGTGGTCGACGCGGTGGTCGGCGGCTCGCTGGCGCACGTGCCGTTCGCCTTCACCCTGTCGGCGGACGACACCGCGCGCACCAAGCCGCACCCGGACCCGTACCAGGCGGCGGCCGACCGCTTCGGCGTCCCCACCGGCCGCTGCGTGGCCGTCGAGGACTCCCCCGACGGCGCCGCCTCGGCGGAGGCCGCCGGCTGCGCGCTCCTGGTGGTCCCCTCGCTCCTCCCCGTCCGCAGCACCCCCCACCGCACCTTCGCCCCCACCCTCGCCGACGTCACACCGGCAACCCTCCGCGCTTGCCTCACCCGCGCCGTTTCGACCCCGCAAGCCCGACGCTGATGGCGCGGCTGATCACCGTCACGGACCGGACGACGTCTGGGACCGGGCTGTGGAGGTTCAGACCGCAGCGATCCGCAGGGGAAACCACCGAGCGCTCTCCATGGCGGATCTTCTCATCGCCGCCACCGCAGAGCGGCATGGGGTGACCGTGCTGCACTACGACGAGGACTACGAGCAGACAGCCACGATCACAGGGCAGCCACACCTGTGGGTCGTGCCGCCCGGGTCAGCCGACTGACCGAGCCGGGAGGGCACGATTCGCCCCCGACCCGGCTCAGGAGGCGCTACCTGTGGATGACAGGTCGTGGGACCAGGGTGGGTTGGCGCCGGGGGTCCGGCAGGTGTGGGCGGCGATCTTGGTCGCGTAGGTGGCGGCGTCGACGGCCTCGTCGAGGGTGAGCGCGTCCAGGCGGCCGCCGAGGCGGCCTAGCGTGGCGAGGTGGTGCAGGAGGCCGGCGGTGAAGGAGTCGCCGGCGCCGACGGTGTCGACCACGTGCGTGGGGTGGCCGGGGACCGTGGTGCGCACGCCGTCGAGGGAGAGCAGGGCGCCGCGCTCGCCGAGGGTGAGGACGACGAGGTGCGCCCCGGCGGTGTGGAGGGTGTCGCAGGCCTCCTCGGGGGTCGCGTCGGGGAGCAGGTGGGCCAGGTCCTCCTCGCTGAGGCGGAGGATGTCGGCCAGTTCGCACCAGCGGTGCAGCCGCTCGCGGTAGACGGCGGGTTCCACCAGCAGCGGTCGGACGTTGGGGTCGAGGGAGATCGTGGTGTGCGGGCGGGCGGCGGCGAGGTGTTCCTCGACGCGGGTGCCGCCCGGTTCGCGGACGAGCGCGAGTGAGCCGGTGTGCAGGCACATACCGGCGCCGAGGGACGCCGCTGCCAGTTCGCGGTCCGACCACTGCCAGTCGGCGGTGCCCTCCGCGTGGAAGGAGTACGCGGCCTGGCCGCCCTCCCGGACGTCCGCGAGGGCGAGGGTGCTGGCCTCGGCGGCGGTCACGCAGGCGCTCAGGTCGACGCCGGACCGGGCGAGGCGGCCGCGGAAGAGTTCGCCGAAGACGTCGCGGGAGAGGCGCCCGGCGAACCGGGTGGGTGTACCGAGGCGTGCGAGCGCGACGGCGGTGTTGGCCGGGCCGCCGCCGGGCAGCGCCCGCAGGACGAGGGCGTCCGGTCCGGCGCTCGGACCCGCTTCCGTCGCGGGCCCGGTGAAGACGTCTGCGACGCACTCGCCGAGGACGGTGACCGTGTGACCGGCCGGTTGGGGACTCATGGAGATGCTGCCTTTCTGCGGCGCGGTGGGACGTCGGCGTTCAGCCCTTGACGGCGGCGCTCGCCACACCCTGGACGAACCACCGCTGGAAGAGGGCGAAGACGATGAGGACGGGCAGGACCATCAGTACGCCGAAGGCGAGGATCTGGCCCCAGTCCGGGGGCTGTTGGCCCTGGAAGACGCTCAGCTCCAGCGGGAGTGGGCGTACCGACGGGTCGGAGATCATCAGCACCGGCCACAGGAACGAGCCCCACTGGATGAGGAAGGTGAGGATGGCGACCGAGGCGAACACCGGCTTCGACATCGGCACGATGATCGCGAAGAAGGTGCGCCAGGGTCCGGCGCCGTCCAGACGCGCGGCCTCCTCGATGCTCGGCGGGATCTTCCGGAAGAACGTGTGGAACTGGTAGATCGCGAAGGCGTTGGCGATGAACGGCAGGGCCAGGACGTACACCGTGTTGCGCTGCCCGTTGAACATGTAGAACAGCGGCACCGCGACCGATTCGAAGGGGATCAGCATCAGCAGCACGACCACCGTGAACAGGGTTCCCTGGCCGCGCCACTTCAGCCGGGTGAGCCCGTAGGCGGCCATCGAGTTGACGATCAGCCCGCCCGTCACGACCACGAACGCCACGAGGACCGAGACGCCCATGAACTGCCAGAAGTAGCCGGTGCTCTCGGAGTTGAGGCTGCTGAAGACGGCCGCGTAGTTGTCGAAGGAGAGGTTGGTCGGCAGGAAGCCGGAGAGTCCGCTCAGGACCTCGTCCGACGGCTTGAGGCTGCCGAGGAAGAGGTACAGCGCGGGGAGGGCGAAGAGCAGTGCCAGCACGCTCAGCACCGTGTAGTCGGCGGCGCGGCGTACCGTTGTGCGGGTCATGGCCATGGTGTGGGCTCAGTCCTCGTTGTCGGGCCGGACGACGCGGCGCTGGATGATCGTCAGGGCGACCACGATCAGGAAGAACACCACCGTGACGGCCGACGCCTGCCCGATGTTGTTCTGGTCGAAGGCCGTGGTGACGGCCTGGTACATCACGGTGCGGGTGGCGTCCTCGTCCAGGCCGCCGCCGCGGACGAGGATGTACACCTGGTCGAAGACGCGGAACGACAGCACCGAGGTGAGCAGCGCGACGAAGACGAGCGTGCCGCGGATGCCGGGCAGCGTGACGTGCCGGAACTGCTGCCAGCGCGAGGCCCGGTCGAGCCTCGCGGCCTCGTACAGCTCGCCGGGTATCTGCTGGAGACCGGCCAGCAGGATGACCATCTGGAAGCCGACGCCCTGCCAGATGGACAGCACGATGATCGATGCCATCGCCGTCGTCGCGTCGCCGAGCCAGTCGAACGCCCCCCAGTTGCCGAAACTCACGGCGTTCAGCGCCGAGTTGAGCATGCCTTCCTCACCGCGCGCGAGGATCAGCCGCCAGATCACCGCGACCAGCGCCATCGGGAAGACCACCGGCATGAAGAAGAAGGACCGGAAGAGGCCGATCGCCTTCAGCTTGCGGTTGAGCAGGATGGCCAGTGCCAGCGCGAGACCGGTCTGCACCGGTACGACCACCGCGGCGAAGGTGAGGTTGTTCAGCAGGGCCCGCAGGAAGGGTCCTGACAGGTCGGGGTCGGTGAACAGCCGCCGGTAGTGCTCCAGTCCGAAGAACGACGGCTCCGCGGGCGAGCCGAGCCGGACGTTGTAGAAGGAGAGCACGACGGCGTAGCAGAACGGGATGCCGACGAAGGCGATGAGGCCACCGACGCCCGGCGCGGACATCAGCAGTCCGTGCCACCGGTCGCGGTTCCTCCGCGTGGCCTTCGACCGCTTCTCGGGGGTCGCGGGCGGCGCCTTCTCCCGGCGCGGGGGCGCGCTGTGCGCGGGTTCCAGGGTTTTCACTGGAGGGTCCTGTTCCTGGCCGGGCGGGCACTGGCACGGTCGCCGTGTGCCCGCCCGGCCGTTCGGGTCCTGAGAGGAAGCGGGACCGGTCCGAAGCGGGGCCGGTCCGAGCCGAGGCCGGCCCGAAGCGGAGGCCGGCCCGAAGCGGGGGCCGGTGCTACGGGATCGGGTAGCCGCCGTTGTCGGAGAAGTCGCGGTCGATGGCCCGGGCGGCCCTGGAGAGGGCCTCCTTGGCGTCGGCGCCGCCGTAGATCGAGTTCAGAGCCTCGCTGAACTTCGCCGTGACTGTGGGGTATCCAGCGGTGATCGGCCGGGTGGTGGCGACGCAGGAGGACGTGATGTCGCTGTCGCCGCAGGGCTTGGCGAGCTGGTCGGCGAAGAGCCGGAGGGGGCCGCCCTCGCGGTACAGCTCGCTCTTGGCCAGCGCGGACTTCGTCGCCGGCACCGCGCCGTTGGCCTTGGTCATCGCGGTGACGTTGGCGTCGTTGAGCAGGTAGTCGAGGAAGGCGCCGGCCGCCTTCCCGTTCCCGCTGTTCGCGCCGATGCCCCAGGCCCACGAACCCTGGCCGGTCTTGGGCCCGTTGCCGAAGTCGGGCAGCGGCAGGACGACGAGGTCCTCGCCCAGGGCCTTGCTGTAGGCCGGGTACGCCCAGTGCCCGACCCAGCTGAGGGCGACCCGCCCCTTGGCGAACGCGTTGCCGTCCGTGTTGGCGTCGACGTACGTCTTCCACGACTGGACGGTCTTCATCGCGGACACCACTTCGGGCGCGTCGAGCGCGTCCGCCGCCTTGCCGTCCCTGAGCAGGGAACCACCCGCCGACCAGACGACGGGGGCGAAGCCGTAGGTGCCCCACTCGGTGGCCAGCCCGTACTGCTCGGAGATGTCGAGCGCCTTGCCGTTGGAGTCCTCGGCCTTCAGCGCCCTGAGCGCGGCGGTGAACTCCTTCGCGCTCCAGGCGTCGTCGAGACCCTTGGGGTACGTGACGCCGGCCGCGTCGAGAAGCTTCCTGTTGCCGTACACGCCGAGCCCGGAGTCGAACATGCCCAGGCCGTAGTGACTGCCGTCGATCGCGCCCTGCGCCTTGGCGGCGTCCGTCGCGTTGTCGAGCGTCCCGGCGGAGACGAAGTCGTCGAGCGGGGCGAGCTTCTTGTTGTAGACGAAGTTCGCCATGGTCGGACCGTCGAACTCCAGCACGTCCGGCAGTTCGGAGGCACTGGTGGCCGTGATGGTCTTCGTGTAGTCCTGCTCGGGTATCAGCTTCAGTTTGACCTTGATGTCGCTCTGCGACTCGTTGAACGACTCCACCGCGCTCTGGAGCGCGACGGTCTCGCTCTCCTGGCCCTGGTGCGCCCAGACGCTGATGGTGCCCTTCCCGCTGCCCTCCTCGGCGGACACGTCCGCGCCGCCGGCTCCCTCGCAGGCGGCCACGGCGACCAGGGGGAGAACGAGGGCCAGGCCGGTGAGCGCCGTGCGGCGCGGCTTTCTGCTTCGTGCGGTCATGGGTGGTGCCTCCGTGCGGCTCGGGGGATGCGGGGTACTGCGAGGCGGGGGGT
>NZ_VJYK02000276.1 GCF_007097205.2 Streptomyces alkaliterrae | reverse complement strand
GACCCCGCCGCCGCCGACCGGTACGACGCCGCGCTCGACGCCGCGACCCACCTCGACGCCTGGGACGCCGAACGCCGCGTCGACGTCGCCCTCGAAGCGCTCGGCGCCTGCACCGAGCGCGCCCGCCCGCTGGGCACGCTGTCCGTCGGACAGCGCTACCGGGTCCGACTCGCCTGCCTCCTCGGCGCCCGGCACGACGTACTGCTGCTCGACGAGCCCACCAACCACCTCGACGCAGGCGGGCTGGACTTCCTCACCCGCAGCCTGCGAGAACACGACGGCGGTCTGGCCGTCGTCAGCCACGACCGGGCGCTGCTGCGGGACGTCGCCGACCGCTTCCTCGACCTCGACCCGACCCGCGACGGCAGACCGCGCCTGTACGCCGGCGGCTACGACGCCTGGCAGGAGGCCCGGCGCCGCGAGCGCGACCGGTGGGAGCAGGAGCACGAGGAGCAGCAGGACGAGCACCGACGCCTCCGGGACGCGGTGTCCAAGGCCCGCGACCGGCTCTCCACCGGCTGGCGACCGGAGAAGGGAACCGGAAAGCACCAGCGTCAGTCCCGTGCGCCGGGCGTCGTCCAGGCCCTGAAAAGGCAACAGCAGGCCCTGGAAGCCCACCGGATCGACGTACCGCAGCCCCCGCCGGTGTTCCGCTGGCCCGATCCGGGCGTACGGCGGGGCGCGCCGCTGCTGCGCGCGCACGGCCTCACGGTGGCCGGGCGGTTGGCCGACACCGTCGAGCTGACCGTCGACGGCGGCGACCGGCTGCTGATCACCGGCCCGAATGGAGCCGGGAAGTCCACGCTGCTCGCGGCGCTGGCCGGCGCACTCTCACCGACCGGAGGCGAGGTCCGCACGGCAGCAGGGGCCCGCGTGGTGCGGGTCACCCAGGAGACGGCGGAGTGGGAACCCGGGCTCACCGCCCACGAGGTGCACGCCCGGCACGTGGGCCGGCTCGCCGCCCGAGGCGTGCTCCGCGACGCCGACGCCGTCCCGCTCGGGGCGCTCGGCCTCCTGGACCGGGAGGCCGCGCACACGCCCGTCGACCGCATGTCGCAGGGTCAGCGCCGCCGCCTCGACCTGGCGTTGGCGCTGGCCGCGCGTCCCGGGGCACTGCTGCTCGACGAGCCGACCAACCACCTCTCGTCCGCTCTCGTCGACGCGCTGACCGAGGCGATCCGCCACACCAGCGCCGCGGTCGTGGTCGCCACCCACGACCGGCAGCTGCTGCGCGACCTCGCCGACTGGCCGCGTCTGGAGTTGGACACGTCACCGGAGAGGCGGCACACCCAGCCCTGACCCGGCGGACCGGCGCCGGCGACGGTGGACGCGGCACGGTCCACCCTCGCCGGAGGCCGCGGACCCGCGGAGTCAGGGACGCTTCGAGATCACGAGGTCCAGCTTGTGGTGGAGTTCAGCCCCGCGCAGGAGGTGGTGCTGCTGATCATCGTCCAGCAGGCGCGGAACCTCCAGCCGCTGATGGCTGGTTGGGTGAGCGTGTTGACGGCCGCGTTGCCGACGGAGCGCTTCAGATAGCAGTTCGCCTTGCCGTCACGGGTCTTGTCGACCTCGAAGATCATGTAGTTGATCAGGCTGACCTCGCCCGCCACCCGCCCCCAGCGCTGCGGGATGCCGTCGACGGTCCCACCCTTCACGTAGGTGGTGACGTTCGTGAGCTGCTTGGACGTGCGCGTGCTGCCGATCAGTGTGGTGCTGCCGGTGTTGCCGCATTTCGCCGCGGCGCCGACCTCACCACTCGCCGCGGTCGCCGCGGTCGCCGCGCCCGCCGAGCCGGCCGGAACGGCGAGCAGCGCCCCCGTCATCGCCGTGGTCGCGGCGGCGGTGGCCAGCAGACGACTCCTGCGTCGTGGAACTCTCGCATCTCGCATTGTCCACTCCCCGAATACGGAAATCGATGAGGGAAGTGAGCGCTCGTATCCTCCCGACGGAAACGGAACGAACCGGTCCATGTCGAGTCATCGTGCGCGATCCCCCCGAACCGCGCACAAGCTATGAGCGCGGCTACACCACGTCAAGGGACGGCGGTCGCCTTTCGGCCGCGGCGGGCCGTCGCACCGGACGACGAACCCCGCCTCACCACACTCCTGTGCCCCGCCCGTCACACAGCCGCACCGGGGCCGTTGTCGTAGACCAGCAAGCCGTCATCGCGGACGCGCACCCCGGGCGTCGGGCGGTGTGGCATCAGGCGCCCGTCGTGCATCAGGTGCCGGACGACGGTGCCTCGCGCCAGCACGGCGAAGTCGGCGATCAGACGCCGGTGGCACCGCCACCACACCGCTTCGCCGCACATCACCGCGGTCCGCACCTCACCCGTCCGACGCGTCAGCTCGTCCATCGCGCTGAGGAAGTCCGGCGTGCGCGTGTGAGCGGCGTAGGCGCGGAAGGAGTCGTTCCGCCACACGGTGTCGGGGGAGTCCGGCGGCAGCTTCCGCCACCCGCCCAACCTCCGCTCCCACCGGTAGTCGACCCCCTCCCCGGGCAGCCACTCGGCCAGCCGCGCCCGTGACAGGTCCGGATCCCGACGGCTGCCGGGCGCGGTCCTCACGTCCACCACGGCGGCCACGCCGGCCTCCCGCAGCAGTCGCGTGATCGCCGTCCGGTCGGCGGTGCCGTGACCGAACGTCACCAACTCCCGTCGCGGCTCCGATACACCGCCCACGTGCGGCACCACCTCTCGACGACGGGCCTCGCGCCCGCCCTTCAGTCCGTGCGAACGGTGAGGAGCGCCACGTCGTCACGGAGGCGATCGCCGGCGAAGCCGTGCAGGTCCTGGTCGAGAGCCGCCGCAAGACCATCGGCCGGGGTCGCGGCCAGCGCCCGCAGGCGGCTGTGCAGGGGATAGAACGTGCCGTCCGGCCCGCGGGCCTCGGTGACACCGTCCGTGCACAGCACCAGCGTTCCCTCGGCGGTCGACGGCAGCGGCTCCGCGACACGCGGCTCGTCGGCGAGGGCCCCGAGCCCCAGCGGCAGCCCGGTCTCCCGCACCGGCAGCGGCTCCGCGCGCCCGGCCCGCACGTGGTACGGCGGGATGTGCCCGCAGTTCACCAGCTCGGCCGCCCGGCCCTCGGCGAAGCACAGCAGCAGGGCGGTGACAAAACGCTCCGGCGCCCGTTCCTGCTGCTTGGCGTAGGCGTTGTACCGGGCGACGGCCTCGTCGAGCGCGACGGCGACGTCCGCAAGCTCCCGCTCCCGCTGCGCCGCCTCGCGGAACGCCATCAGCACGGCGAAAGCCGCGCCCAGGGCGGGCAGCCCCTTGCCCTGCACGTCGGCGATGAGCAGCCGGACGCCGAACGGCGACTCCACCACCTCGTAGACGTCACCGCCGACCATGCTGTCCTCCTCCACCGGCTCGTAGACCCCGTCCACGGTCACGTCGCGGAGGCGAACGGGCAGCGGCCGCAGCATCTGACGCTGCAGCGCGGCGGACACCGAGCGCAGACGGTTGATCTCCTGCTGCTGCCGGATGCGGATCCCGCAGCCCACGATGCTCAGCGCGCTGAGGACCACGGAGAACGACAGCATCGCGACGTTGGCCGACACCGCGGGCAGCGGCCGGTGCAGCAGCGCGGCGCTCTCGGCGAGCACCACCCACGCGGCGGCGATGCCCGTCTGACGGACCGTTCCGATTCCGGCGGTGAAAGCGGGCAGGAAGACCAGGAACGGCACATGGCGCCACTCCTCGTCGGCGAACGCCCCCAGCAGCACGGCAAGGAGAGTGAGTCCGATCAGTCCTGCCACCAGCATGCGGTTGGTCAGCAGACTGACAGGACGCGTGGACCGCGTGTCCGGGGCGGCGGTTCGGATGGTCGGCACCTTACGTCCTCGTCCTGACAGGTCGCGGGCGGAGGCCGGCGGAACGACCGCTTCCCTCCCTTGGAGTGGTTCGCCGGGCGGCCGGGCGTGGATCCGGCGGCGGGCGGACAGGGGTCGGCGCATGATCGTCAAGAGTCTGCGCCGGGCACGCCGGGCGCTGGTCGTCGTCGCGGCCGTCTGGGTGCTCGCCGCCGCCCACCCCGCCGGTCCACCCGTTCCACCAGACGCAGAGGAGATGGCGATGACCCCGTCCCAGGAGCCCGCCGCCGCCAGGCCGGAACCAGCCGTCAGGCCGGAACCCGCCGCCCCGGACGAGGACACCGCGCTCACCCAGGTGGCCGGCACCTTCAACATCTACGGCAACGTGGGACACGGCGGGGACGCCGGAGCATGGATCGCGCAGGAGGCCGCCCGGCTGCGAACGGTGGCCCCGAGCAGCGGCTGGCTCTCCCTGTCCCTGCAGGAGGTCTGCCACAACCAGGGCACCGCCCTCGCCCGCGAACTCGGCATGCGTGCCCTCTTCTACGACACCGGCGTGACCTGCGCCAACGGGCAGCGTTACGGCAACATGCTGCTCACCCGAGGACTGCCTCTGGCCACGTACCGCTACACCTTCCCCACCCAGGCCGACGGCAGGGAGCAGCGCGGTGCGGTCTGCGCGCTCCTGGCCGGCCGGCTGGGCGCGGTCCTCAGCTGCGGCCTCCACCTCGACTCCCGCAGCGACGCCGTGCGGGCCGCCCAGGTCCGGGAGTTCCTCGCCTGGCGGCCGGGCGGCCGTGAACTGTCCGCGTACGGCACGGTGGTGGTCGGCGGCGACTTCAACGCCGAGCCCCCGCACGAGGCGATGGCCCCGATGTACGCCGTCGGCCGGGAGGCGGACGGCGGCCCTACCACCTGGCGTCACCCCACCCACGAGGACGGCCGCAAACTCGACTACCTCTTCACCTGGGGCCGGGGTGCCGGGTCGAAGTGGCGGGACGGCGCGACCGGGACGCTGGCCACGCCGAACTCCGACCATCTGATCCTCTACGGGCGCCTGGGCTGAGCCGGACGGCCGGACCGCCCCGCCTCTTCCCCGCGCCCGCCCCGCGCGTCCCTCGGTCACTGCTCGGTCTCCGGACATACCGCTCCCGCGTACCCCGGAAGCGGACGGAAGAACACAGCTCGGGCCGATCAGCCACCTCCCGGCGTAGCCGCAGTGCCCGAACGGCCCAGACCGGCGGAGCCTCCGAGGACCGCCTGCGCGTCTCGCACGGTCGCGGCCAGCCGCGCGTGGTGGGCGCCCGGCCAGTACAGCCGCCGGCAGGAGCCGCACCGCTGGAAGCTGTCGTAGCTGCGCCGGGTGCCCGGCGGCAGCAGAGGGGCGATCTCCGCCTTCGCGACGGGCGAGAGCAGACCGTTGCACGCCGGGCAACGCGTCCAGGGGGCGATCGGCGGCCGGAAACGAAGGAGCACGTCGACCAGCTGCAGGTCCGGCCGCTCCCCCCGCACGTACGCCCCCCGCCACAGCGCGCGGCGCCGCAGCAACCCGCGGTCCCGGGTGAGCAGCACCCGCCGCTCCGCGTCGGCCTGCGCCACCAGCTCGTCGTCGCCGCGGTCGTTGTCGTACGCGGTGTCGAGACCCAGCACCCGCAACCGACGGGCCAGCGTCCCGAGATGGACGTCCAGCAGCAGCCGGACGGGCTCCGGCAGCGGCTCCGGACGCGGCGCGGCGGAGACCTCGATGACCGCGCCGGGCGACGGCAGGTGGGACGGGGGCGCGGCCGTACCGTCGACGCGCAGCACACCCGTCTCCGTCAACGGGACACCCAGGGACTGCACCAGATGGCCGACGGTCGAGGTGCCGTCCGACGGGAGCCGCACGGCCTCGCGCCGGTGCCGGGTGGGCAGCAGGAACCGCAGCTCCTCGGCGAAGCGAAGGGTCAGCGGGGGAGTGCTCACGGCGTCGGGCGCACCTCGAACCCGCCACGCCCGCCCGGCTCCTCGTCCCTCACCGCAACCCCGTTCACGGAGGCTGCCGGCGGTCCCACCCGCGCCCACGCGACCATCCGTTCCACGGCCTCAGGCGTCCCCTCGAACACCGCCTCCACCGTGCCGTCCGGAAGATTCCGCACCCAGCCGGCCACCCCCTGCGCCGCCGCCTCCGCCCGGCAGCTGTCCCGGAAGAAGACCCCCTGGACGACCCCGGACACGATCACACGCTTGCAGACCACCACTACGGCACCTTCCCGTCGACGTCCGACCCCTCGCCCGCACCGTAGAGCGACCGCCCACCGTGACTGCAGACATACACGCCGGCCTCTCGGCTCTGCCGTCGTCGCGAACCGGCCGCCGGCCGTCAGGCGCGCCAGGTTCGCAGCGTGAGCGTGCCGTCGGGGCCGCCGTCGACGCGGGTGCCGAGTGCCCGGCTGTGCCGGTCGAGGACCGCGCGCAGCCAGGCGCTGTCCTCCGACGAGGCGCGCTCCAGACGCATCCTGCGCGCCCGCAACGGCACCATCCGCACGTCGACCAGGCGGCCGGTGGCCGACTCCACCGACACCAGGTACAGCACTCGCAGGTCGTCCCGGTAGGCCTGGTAGCCGCCGATGCCCTCGTAGTCGTCGACGAGGTCGCCGCAGCCGTAGAGGACGAGCCCGCCCCCGTACTCCTCCAGCGGTCGCGGGTGGTGCGAGGAGTGGCCGTGGACGACGGCCGCACCCGCGTCGACGAGTGCGTGCGCGAAGCGGACCTCGGCGCGGGAGACGCCGTAACCCCAGTTGGGGCCCCAGTGCACCGAGGCGACCACGACGTCCCCCGGGCGCCGCACCTGCCGCAGCCGCTCGGCGAACGCGGACGCGGCGGGCGGCGAAGGCTCCCCGACGAGGCCGACACCGCCCCGCCGCCCGGTGGCGGCCCAGCTCTCCGGGATTCCGCTGGAGAGCATCCCGAAGGAGAAGACCAGCACCCGACCGTCGGCGCCCAGCGGCACGACCGCCGGGCGCCTCGCGTGGGTCTCGTCAAGGCCGGCGCCCGCCGTCCGCAGCCCCGCGTCCGCCAGGGAGTCGAGCGTCTCCCGGAGGCCGCGCGGGCCGAAGTCCAGTACGTGGTTGTTGGCCAGCGCGCAGACGTCCGGGCGGACGGCGGACAGACACGGCAGGTTGTCGGGGTGCATCCGGTAGTGCACGGCCTTGCCGGGCGCGAAGTCCCCGTCGCGGGTGACGGCGGTCTCCAGGTTGACCACCCGCACGTCGGGCGCGGCGTCGTCCAGGACCGGCAGCGCCTCGCCCCACGGCCAGCGGAAGCCTACGGGCCGGGGGATCGGCCCGCTCGCCGCCTCGGCCAGGTCGACGTAGGCCCGGGCGTCACGCAGGTACGTCTCCCGCAGCTCCGGATCACCGGGGTGCGGGAGGATCTGATCAACGCCCCGGCCGAGCATCACGTCCCCGCCGAGGAAGAGAGTGACCACGCCGTCACGCACGTTCCCAGGCTATAGCGGGCGAGCGCGGCACGAGAAGGTCGCGGTGATGCGCGTCCCCGCGCCGCCCGAGCGACGATGGAGGTACGGACCACGTCCCATCTCACACATCCGCTGATCCGCTACTCGATTCGCACCCACACCCACC
>NZ_VJYK02000275.1 GCF_007097205.2 Streptomyces alkaliterrae | reverse complement strand
GAGTGGTACGACCCCGCGCGGCTCGTCCCCCGCCGCGTCCCGCACCCGGGGCCGCGCGCCTGGCGCACCAGCTACTGGCCCAGCTGACCGTTCTGCCGTGCGGGGCACCCGGGTGCCCCGCACCTCATCTTCCCGCCAGGTGCCCAGCCTGATTCTGAGTACGCGTACTCAGGCGTCGGCCGCCGCCGCACGGCAGGCTGGCCACATGCTCTGGTCCGACCCCCCACCGCACAAACCCTCCGATCTGCTGCGCGCCGCCCAGACCCGCCTCCGCCGCGTCGGCTGGGTGATGGCCGCCGTGGTCGTCTTCGTCCTCCTCATGGCCCTGAGCGCCCGCCGCTGACGCGGGGCCGGGTGGGCCCCGCCCGACGCCGTTGCAGCATGCGCGGTGCCGCGTAACTTCTGCGCTGCCGGTTGGCCCGACGGGTCCCGCGGGGCCGCTCGCGGGCCTACCATCGCCTACGGGTCACCGTGCTGCGTCCCCACCGCGCTCGTGCCCGAGCTCGCACAGCGTCGAAAGGGCGGCCATGAGACCCGAAGCTCCCCGCTGGTTCACGTCCTCCTACAGCGGCAACGGCGGCGCCTGCCTCGAGGTCGCGGCCAACCTCGTGCACGCGCGCGGTGTCGTCCCGGTCCGCGACTCCAAGAACCCGGACGGTCCGGTCCTCGCCTTCCCCACCGCCGCCTTCGCCTCCTTCGTGACGGGCGTGAGGACCGGCGAACTGGGCAACACCTGACGCGACATCAGAGTGCGGTCGTCTCGGCAGGTTTCTTGCCGCAGACGTCCGCGTCCCGACGCCTGGAGAAGTCCTGAGCCACCTCACCTACCCGACCGCGGGTATGACAAAGGCCGGAGGCCCGCCGCCTCCGCCCGGCTTCCGGTCTCTTCGGGTGCGTGTCCCCCTGGGGGCCGGACCGGAAGTACTCGCCCGCGCCGGGGAAGCGTTGACGAACTGGAGCATGCACCGCGCGACGGGGCTCGGCGTCAGCCCCACCGCGCCCAAGGCGGCGCCCGGCGTCCGGGTGGCCCTCCGACTCGGCCCGCTGCGCGCACCCTGCGAGGTGGTCTGGACGGTCCGGGAACAAACGCGGATCGGCTTTGCGTACGGAACGCTGGCCGGGCACCCGGAGTGCGGCGAGGAAGCGTTTGTCGTCGAGCGGCTCGCCAGTGGATCGGTGACGCTGACCGTGCGGGCCTTCAGTCGGCCCGCGGCCTGGTACCTCCGTGCCCTCGGCCCGGTCGGGCACTGGGGCCAGCGGGCCGTCGCCCGGGCGTACGGACGCGCGCTCCGGCGTCTTGTAGCGCGGCCTACGATGGGCGGCATGACCGGTGCCGCATCTGCCACTCCCGCACGTCGTCTTGTTCTCGCCTCCGCGTCGCCCGCGCGGCTCGGACTGCTGCGGCAGGCCGGAATGGACCCCGAGGTGATCGTCAGCGGCGTCGACGAGGAAGCGCTGAGCGCGCCGACGCCGACCGAGTTGGCGCTGGTGTTGGCGCGCGCGAAGGCCGCCGCCGTCGCGGAGCGGCCGGAGGCCGCCGACGCGTTGGTGGTGGGCTGCGACTCGGTCCTCGAACTCGACGGCCGCCCGCTGGGCAAGCCGGCCGACGCCGAGGACGCGATGAACCGCTGGAAGTCGATGCGCGGCCGCTCCGGCGTCCTGCTCACCGGTCATTGCGTCGTCGACACGACGACCGGCGGCGAAGCCTTCGGCACGGCCGCGACGACGGTGCACTTCGGTGAGCCGACGGACGCGGAGATCGCCGCGTACGTCGCCTCCGGCGAACCGCTGCACGTCGCCGGCGCGTTCACGCTCGACGGCCGCTCGGCGCCGTTCATCGACCGCATCGAGGGCGACCACGGCAACGTCATCGGCCTCTCCCTCCCGCTGCTCCGCCGTCTCCTCGCCGAACTCGGCACCCCGGTCACGGCTCTGTGGACGCTCTGAGTCCTGTCGGCCCGGACGGAAGGGTCTGGACGGTCCAGGTGAGGAGGGCGAGGGGGAGCATGAGGGTGATGAAGGCGGTCCAGCTGACCAGGGCTATGGCGACGGCGCCGAGGATGCCGTGACTGAGGCAGCAGGCGACGAGGAGCGCGCGGGCGACGCGGCCGGGTGGGCGGCGGCGTAGGAGGAGGAAGGCGCAGAGCGCGGGGAGGGCGGCGAGGAGGACGCCGCCGGCGCGCGCGGCGAGCGCGAGGTGGGTCGAGGGCAGGTCGGCGAGGCTCATGGACTGGGCGTCCACGAAGGCGGCCAGCAGCCAGAGCAGTACGGCGAGCGCCACCGCCTCGGTGAGCAGTGCGGCGGCCGTGAGGAGAGTGAGTGGGGCGGGTCGGCGGGGCGGGGCGGCATGGCTTCGTGTCGACAAGTCGCTACTCCCAGGACCTGTTACCGAAGGTAAGTCACCGCGCCGAGGCTACTGCGCGGTAGCGTGCGCGACAAGACGTACGGCGTGGCGGTGGACGACACCCCGCCGCCACGCGCGCGGCCGCGCCGCTTCGCGGGCGACAGCGCCGCAAAGAATCGGCGTCCGGTTAGTGGGGTCTCTACAAATATCGCCCCGCTCAAGGAGTTCGGAAGCGTCGAGACCTTGGCCACACGGATTCCGCTCTCGCGCGCCCGCACGGGCGGCGTACCTTGGTACGACAGGGGAGAAGGGGACCTGACGCGGGCACCGCTACAGCGCGTGTGGGCAAGCTCACCCCTCTGGGTGACTGCGCGTGGAGTGTCGCCAGTACCTAAACTCAGCTTGTTTCACGGAGGGAGTCATCGTGCGCAAGGTGCTCATCGCCAACCGGGGCGAGATCGCAGTCCGGGTAGCCCGTGCTTGCCGGGACGCCGGTATCAAGAGCGTAGCCGTCTACGCCGATCCGGACCGGGACGCCCTGCATGTCAGGGCGGCCGACGAGGCCTTCGCGCTGGGCGGTGACACGCCGGCCACCAGTTACCTGGACATCCCCAAGGTGTTGAAGGCCGCCGCCGACTCCGGCGCCGACGCCATCCACCCGGGGTACGGCTTTCTTTCCGAGAACGCGGAGTTCGCCCAGGCCGTCATGGACGCCGGGCTGATCTGGATCGGCCCGCCGCCGCAGGCGATCCGCGACCTCGGTGACAAGGTCGCCGCGCGGCACATCGCGCAGCGCGCCGGCGCCCCGCTGGTGGCCGGCACCAAGGACCCGGTGAGCGGGGCCGAGGAGGTCGTCGCGTTCGCCGAGGAGCACGGCCTGCCGATCGCCATCAAGGCGGCCTTCGGCGGTGGCGGTCGCGGCTTGAAGGTCGCCCGCACGCTGGAGGAGGTGCCGGAGCTGTACGACTCGGCGGTACGCGAGGCCGTCGCCGCCTTCGGCCGTGGCGAGTGCTTCGTCGAGCGCTACCTCGACCGCCCGCGTCACGTCGAGACGCAGTGCCTGGCGGACAAGCACGGCAACGTGGTGGTCGTCTCCACCCGTGACTGCTCTCTCCAGCGCCGCCACCAGAAGCTGGTGGAGGAGGCGCCTGCGCCGTTCCTGAGCGAGGAGCAGAACGCCGAGCTGTACCGGGCGTCGAAGGCGATCCTGCGGGAGGCCGGCTACGTCGGCGCCGGTACGTGTGAGTTCCTGGTCGGCCAGGACGGCACGATCTCCTTCCTCGAGGTGAACACCCGCCTCCAGGTCGAGCACCCGGTGACCGAGGAGATCACCGGCATCGACCTCGTCCGCGAGATGTTCCGCATCGCCGACGGCGAGGAACTCGGCTACGACGACCCGCAGCTGCGCGGCCACTCCTTCGAGTTCCGCATCAACGGCGAGGACCCGGGCCGCAACTTCCTGCCCGCGCCCGGCACCGTCACCGCCTTCGACGCGCCGTCCGGCCCGGGTGTCCGGCTGGACGCCGGTGTCGAGTCGGGCAGCGTCATCGGCCCGGCGTGGGACTCCCTGCTGGCCAAACTGATCGTCACCGGCGCCACCCGCCGTCAGGCGCTGGAGCGCGCCCGGCGCGCCCTGGCCGAGTTCCGGGTCGAGGGAATGGCGACGGCGATTCCCTTCCACCGCACGGTCGTCGAGGACCCGGCGTTCGCACCGGAGGTCAACGGCCGCGAGGGCGAGCCGTTCCAGGTCCACACGCGGTGGATCGAGACGGAGTTCGTGAACGAGATCAAGCCGTTCGCCGGCGCCGGTGTCGACGAGGACGAGGACGACGCCACCCGCGAGACGGTCGTCGTCGAGGTCGGCGGCAAGCGGCTGGAGGTCTCGCTTCCGGCGTCGCTCGGCATGCCGCTGGCCCGTGCGGCGGTCGCCGGCGGTGCGAAGCCGACGCGTCGCAAGGCGGCGAAGAAGTCGGCGTCCGCCGCGTCCGGGGACGCGCTCGCCTCGCCGATGCAGGGCACGATCGTGAAGGTCGCCGTGGAGGAGGGCCAGGAGGTCGCCGAGGGCGAACTCATCGTGGTCCTCGAGGCGATGAAGATGGAGCAGCCGCTGAACGCGCACCGGGCCGGTACGGTGAAGGGGCTGAGCGCCGAGGTCGGCGCGTCGATCTCCTCCGGCACGGTGATCTGCGAGATCAAGGACTGACGTGGCGCGCGGCGCGCGCTGAGGCGCCGCGACACACGACCGGCGGCCCCGGTCGGCCCTGCGGCGCGGGTAGCCGACCGGGGCCGCCGTCGTCGTCGGACGCTCGACGCGAGGCTGCGGCGCGGCTGCGGCTGCGGCTGCGCCCACCAGGCGAGTGACGTCGTCGGCGGGGACGGGCGGCCGGCAGCCGGCCACTCGCCGCGTGTCGGAACCGGCCACCGGCGCGGGCAGGCGCCGACCCCGGCCCCGGCCGTCACCACCGACCGGCACGCCGGGTGGGCGCCGGACGGGCATGGGCCCAGCCGGCCGGACAGGCCCTAACGGCGGCGCGGGGCCAGGTCGGCGATCTGGCCGCCTCCGGCGGCGACGCGGAGTGGTGACGAGCCGCCGCCCAGCGGGCGGCGCTGCTCGGGGAGGGCCTGCTCCCGCCCGCCCGTGGCGGCCGCGGCGGCGACCGCGATCCGCACGCCCTGGTCGGCGAGCGCCTGGAGTTCACCGGCGGCGCGGTCCTCGCCCTTCGGGGGCTCGTCGGTCACCAGGTGGGTGATGAGGTCGGTCGGCACGGTCTGGAACATGGTGTCGGTACCGAGCTTTGTGTGGTCGGCGAGGACGACGACCTCCGCCGCCGCCTGGACGAGGGCCCGGTCGACGCTGGCGGAGAGCATGTTCGAGGTGGACAGGCCGCGTTCGGCGGTCAGTCCGCTGCCGGAGAGGAAGGCGCGGGAGACCCGCAGTCCGTGCAGGGACTGCTCCGCGCCGGAGCCGACGAGCGCGTAGTTGGAGCCGCGCAGCGTGCCACCGGTCATCACCACCTCCACCCGGTTGGCATGCGCCAACGCCTGCGCGACGAGCAGGGAGTTGGTGACGACGGTCAGGCCGGGCACCCGGGCAAGGCGTCTGGCCAGCTCCTGGGTGGTGGTGCCGGCGCCGACGACGATCGCCTCGCCCTCTTCCACCAGTCCGGCGGCGAGGTCGGCGATGGCGGTCTTCTCGGCCGTGGCGAGGTGCGACTTGTGCGGGAAGCCGGACTCCCTGGTGAAGCCGCCCGGCAGTACGGCGCCGCCGTGTCGGCGGTCGAGCAGCCCTTCCGCCTCCAGCGCCCGGACGTCACGCCGTACGGTCACTTCGGAGGTCTGGACGACGCGGGCGAGTTCCCGAAGCGACACCGCTCCGTTCGCCCGCACCATTTCGAGGATCAGTTGACGACGTTCTGCTGCGAACACGGAACCGACAGTAACGCGGACGACCGTCTGCTTTCAGCGAATTGCCGGAGTTTACCGAAGTTGTTCACGAGTGGTTCGCGTGCGTGGTATAAGTCCGGTCCACATCACGGGCGTCGACGCGGGCCGGGACCGCCCGAGCGGGCGGCCCCGGTGGAGGAGGCGCAGGTCAGCGGGGTGAACGCGGCACCCGGCCACGGGGTTTGTCAGCCCTGCGCGGCCTTCGACGTCTGCAACTGCCGTGCCACCTCGGCGATCGAACCCGACAGCGAGGGGTACACGGTGAACGTGTTCGCGATCTGCTCGACTGTCAGGTTGTTGTCGACCGCGATCGAGATCGGATGGATCAGCTCACTCGCGCGCGGCGAGACGACCACACCGCCCACCACGATGCCCGTACCCGGCCGGCAGAACAGCTTCACGAAGCCGTCCCGCACACCCTGCATCTTGGCCCGGGGGTTGCGCAGCAGCGGCAGCTTCACCACCCGCGCCTCGATGCGGCCCTCGTCGATGTCCGCCTGGGAGTAGCCGACGGTCGCGATCTCGGGGTCGGTGAAGATGTTCGCCGAGACGGTCTTCAGGTTCAGCGGGGTGACGGTCTCGCCGAGGAAGTGGTACATGGCGATACGTCCCTGCATCGCGGCGACCGAGGCGAGCGCGAAGACGCCGGTGCAGTCGCCCGCCGCGTACACGCCGGGGGCGCTGGTGCGGGAGACCCGGTCGGTCTTGATGTGGCCGGAGTCGGTCAGCTTGACGCCGGCCTCCTCCAGGCCGATCCCGGCGGTGTTGGGGATCGCGCCGACCGCCATCAGGCAGTGGGTGCCGCTGATGACACGGCCGTCGGCGAGGGTGACCTCCACCCGGTCGCCGACCCGCTTGGCGGCGGCGGCCCGGGAACGCCCCATGACGTTCATACCGCGGCGGCGGAAGACGTCCTCCAGGACGGCGGCGGCGTCCGGGTCCTCGCCGGGCAGCACCCGGTCACGGGAGGAGACCAGCGTCACCCGTGAGCCCAGCGCCTGGTAGGCGCCGGCGAACTCGGCACCGGTCACACCCGAACCGACGACGATCAGTTCCTCGGGGAGTTCGGTCATGTCGTAGACCTGCGTCCAGTTGAAGATCCGCTCGCCGTCCGGCTGGGCGTCGGGGATCTCCCTGGGGTGGCCGCCGGTGGCGATCAGCACGGCGTCGGCGGTCAGCGTCTCCTCGCTGCCGTCCGCGACCCGCACGACGACCGTGCGCGAGCCGTCCGGCGCCTGATGCGGCTCCAGCCGCCCGCGCCCGCGCATCACCCGGGCGCCCGCCCTGGTCACGGAGGCGGTGATGTCGTGCGACTGGGCGAGCGCGAGCCGCTTCACCCGGCGGTTGACCTTGCCGAGGTCCACGCCCAGACCGCTCTCCGCCGTCGCCTCCGCGACGGTGATGCCCAGCTCCTGGTAGGACGACTCGAAGGTGGTCATCACCTCCGCGGTCGCGATCAGCGTCTTCGACGGCACGCAGTCGGTCAGCACCGACGCGCCGCCGAGACCGTCACAGTCGACGACCGTCACCTCCGCCCCGAGCTGCGCCGCGACCAGCGCAGCCTCGTATCCGCCAGGTCCGCCACCGATAATCACGATCCGAGTCACGTACTCCAGTGTCTCGCACACCTGTCGCGGTCACCGCCCGACCCCACCCTTCCGTGGCCGCGCCACCC
>NZ_VJYK02000274.1 GCF_007097205.2 Streptomyces alkaliterrae | reverse complement strand
CGGCGGCGGGGTCGCCCTCGGCGAGGGCGAGGGTCGCCTCGTCCAGGGCGGCGAGGGCCGCGAGGGAGGGCGCCAGCGCCTCGGACGTCAGGGTGCCGACGGTCTCGCCGTCCCGCGCGGACAGTTCCTGACGCGCCAGGCCCAGGGTGCCGGTGCGCCGCACGGTGCCCTCGTCCGGCGTGACGAGACCGGCCAGCAGGTGCAGCAGGGTGGTCTTGCCGCGGCCGTTCTCGCCGACGACGGCGAGGCGGGACCGGGCGGAGACGGTGACCGAGACGTCGTTCAGGACGGTGCGGGACCCGCGGCGGACGGTGACGCCGTCGGCTCGGACGTGCGCGCTACCGCCCGCCTCGGCGGGCAGGGACATGGCGGTACGGGGAAGGGAGGAGGGGTTCAACGGTGCTCCGCGGCTCGCAGTGGAGCCGGGCGGCAGCAGCGGGCCGCCCGGCGTGGACCGGGACGGCGAGCGCGGACTCAGCAGGATTCAACAGGAACGCGCCGCCGTCAGCGGGCGGTGCGGACCTTCTGCGACCAGATACCTCGTGCCATGGCACCGATGCTAACAGCGCCGCGGCGCCGTCCGCCAACGTGTTCCCACCCGGCGCGCGATCTGCTGCCCGGCGCAACGTGCGGCGCCCTCACCACCGAGGGATGGATACACCGGGGGGTATTTGACGAGGAAGTTCGGGGCCCGCTACCGTGAGGAGCAGATACCCCCACCCGTATACGAGAACGGCTGTTTCGCCCCGCCGTGACGGAGGTCTCCGCTGTGTTCTTCGCCCAGTACTACCTCGACTGCCTCTCCCAGGCGTCGTACATGATCGCCGACGAGGAAACCGGGAACGCCGTGGTCGTCGACCCCCGGCGGGACGTCGCCGAGTACCTCGCCGACGCCGAGAGCCGCGGGCTCACCGTGGTAGGCGTCATCAACACCCATTTCCACGCCGACTTCGTCGCCGGACATCTCGAGCTGGCGGCGCGCACGGGGGCGTGGATCGGCTACGGGCGGCGCGCGGTGACCGAGTACCCCGTCCGCGCACTGGCCGACGGCGAGCTGATCGTTCTGGGCGAGGTGACCCTGGAGATCCTGGAGACGCCGGGCCACACTCCCGAGTCCGTCAGCGTCCTCGTCCGCGAGCACGCCGACGACGCCGTGCCCTACGGCGTGCTCACCGGAGACGCGCTGTTCATCGGCGACGTCGGACGCCCGGACCTGCTCGCCTCCTCCGGCGTCAGCGCGGAGGAGTTGGGGTCGATGCTGTACGACAGCGTGCGGAACAAGCTGATGACCCTGCCGGACGAGGTGCGGGTGTTCCCGGCGCACGGCGCGGGCTCGGCCTGCGGCAAGAACCTCTCGACCGAGCGGTGGTCCACCATCGGCGCCCAGCGGGCCACCAACTACGCCTGCGCTCCCATGAGTCGGAGCGCCTTCGTCGAGCTGGTGACCGCGGGCCAGTCGGCCGCCCCGGAGTACTTCTCCTACGACGCCGACCTCAACCGGCGGCGGCGGGAGCTGCACGATCCAGGCGCCGCGCCGCGGCCGCTGGGGGTCGAGGAGTTCGCCGCGCGCCGGGCCTCCCGTGCGGTGGTACTCGACGCCCGCACGCCGCAGGACTTCGCCGCCGGCCACCTGCGCGGCGCGGTCAACGTACCCGCCGACGGGCGCTTCGCCGAGCAGGTCGGCACGGTGCTCGCCCCGACCGACGAACTCCTCGTCGTCGCACCGCAGAACCGCGAGCGGGAGATCTTCACCCGCCTCGCCCGGGTCGGCTTCGACCGGTTCGCCGGGTACCTGCGCGATCCCGACGACCACCTGGCCGCGTTCGGCGACGACGAGGTCACCCCGGCGAGCCGGGTGACGGCGACCGACCTGCGGGCGGCGCTCGACGGCGAGCGACCGCCGCTGGTGATCGACGTGCGCGGCTGCGCCGAGCGCGGGGCCGCCGGGTACCTCGACGCGGCCGTGCACATCCCGCTGGGCGAGCTGCCCGGGAGGCTCGGCGAGATCGCCGACGACCGGCCCGTGGTGGTGCACTGCGCCGGCGGCCACCGCTCGTCGATCGCCGCGAGCCTGCTGCGGCACCGCGGCCTCGCGGACGTCTCCGACCTGCTCGGCGGCTACGCGGCCTGGGCCATGGCGGAGGAACGGCTCGGCGTCCCGGACGCGCCCGCGTGAGCGCGCTGCTGCTCGCCCTCGCCGCGGGCGCCGCCGTCGGGTTGGCGCTCGGGGCGCTGGGCGGAGGCGGCGGGATCCTCGCCGTCCCCGCGCTGATCTACCTGCTGGACTTCACTCCGGCGGCCGCCACCACGGCGGCGCTGTTCATCGTCGCCACCACCTCGGCGACGGCGCTCTACGCGCACGCCCGCGACGGCCAGGTGGCCTGGCGCACGGCGGCGCTGTTCAGCGCGGCGGGCGTTGTTCCGGCCTATCTCGCCGGAGCGGCGGCCGGTGATCTGCCGGCCACGGCGCTCACGGTGGCGTTCGCGCTGGTCGCCCTCACCGCGCGGGCGGGCGGCGGCGCCGGGGTCGACTGGGCGGTCGTGGCACCGTTCACGGGGGCGGCCGTGCTCGCCGCCTGGGACGGCAGGCGGCTGGCGGCGAAGGTCTCGGCAGTGGCGCTGCGGAGGATCTTCGCGGGAGTGCTGCTGGCGGTCGCCGCCTTCATGCTGGTCGGCACGCTCGTGTGAGACCGGCGGCCCGCCGGCGGCTCAGGCGAGCGACAGGAACAGCTTCTCCAGCCTCGCCCGCGTCTCCTCCCGACCCTCGTCGGAGGAGACACCGCCCTCGATGTCGGTCAGACACCGCTGGAGCCCGGTGGCGATGATCGCAAAGCCCGCCCGGTCCAGCGCCCGCGACGCGGCGGCGAGCTGCGTGACCACCTCCTCGCAGTCCCGGCCCTCCTCGATCATCCGGATCACGCCGGTGATCTGCCCCTGCGCCCGGCGCAGCCGGTTGAGCACCGCCTTGAGTTCGGCACCTGCCAGATCAAGTTCCACCACAACTCCTCAGAAATACCCCCAGGGGTAATGGTAGTCTCCCTCGGGGGGCACCGTCGACACACAAGGATGGCACCCACCATGACCACACCCACGACGCTGGGAACCGACGAAGCCCGCGACCGGCTGCACGAGCTGACGATCATCGACGTCCGCACGCCCGGCGAGTACGCGACCGGCCATCTGCCCGGCGCGCTCAACATCCCGCTCGACCAGCTCCAGCGCGCGCTGCCCGACCTGCGCGACGCCGCCGAACGCGGTGACGTCCTGGTCGTGTGCGCGTCGGGAGCACGCTCGCAGAGCGCCTGCCGCGTGCTGGCCGACCACCACATCCCCACCGCCACGCTTGCCGGCGGCACCGGCGCCTGGACCTCCGAAGGCCACGAACTGCGGCGCCCCGACGGCCCGACGCGGACCGCCTGGGCGATGGACCGCCAGGTCCGGCTCACCGCCGGCACGCTTGTCCTGCTCGGCCTGGTCCTCGCCGTGCTGGTGCACCCGGCCTTCCAGCTCCTCTCCGCCGGGGTCGCGGCCGGTCTGGTCTTCTCCGCGCTGACGAACACGTGCGGTATGGCCGCGCTGCTCGCCAGGCTGCCGCACAACCGCCCCCGGCCCGCCGACCTCGACCGGACGCTGGCCGCGCTGCGCGCCCGCTGAGGGCTGGCCCGCGGGACGCCGGATCAGTGGTCGTGGCCGGCGTCGTCCGGCCTCCCCGCGGGAGCCGGGGTCGCGGAGCCCTTGGCGGGCGGCACGTCGAGGGTGAGGGACGCGGTGCGGACCTCGCCCTCGTGCTGGAAGTCCAGGAAGAGCCGGTAGGTGCCGGCACTGGGCGCGATCGCGGTGAAGGTGACGTCCGGGCCGGGCCGGGCCTTGCCGGCGCCGGCCTCGCCACCGGGGTGGACGTGCAGATAGCCGAGGTCGCCGGCGCGCACCGCGACCAGATGGCCGTACGCGCCCAGGTAGGGCTCCAGATCGGTGACGGGCCTGCCGTCTCGGCTGATCCTCAGCCGCAGCTCGCCAGGGCGGCCGGGGGTGAGGGCGCCGTCGAGGGAGACGGCGTACTCGTCGACGGTCGCCGTGGCGGACGGCTTCGCGAGCGGGCGGGGCCGGTAGTCGCCGGAGACCGCGAGGTCCGCACCGAGGGTGCGGGGCGCGGCGTCGCCGGCCTTGGGGCGGAAGTCGGCGACGAGTCGGTGGTCGCCGGCGCGGGGCAGTCGGACGTCGGTGCTCCAGGTCCCGTCGGCGGCCCGCTCCGGGTGGAGGTGGCGGTAGGTCGCCAGATCACGGCTGAGCAGGATGAGGTGGAGTTCCTTCTCGTGCTCGACGTGGTAGTCGGTCACCGGTCGGCCGCGCCCGTCCCGCACGGTGAAGCGCAGCTCGCCCCGCTCCCCCGCGGCCAGACGCGGAGTGTCCAGGTCGAGGCTGTAGCCGCCGTCGGTCACACTGAGGGCACCGAGGGGTTCCGACGCGGACGGCGGGCCGTCGGTGCCGGGCGCGGCGTGGGGGTCTTCCCCGCCGTGTGGTGATTCCGCGGCGGGGGTTGTGTTCAGCGGGTCGACGCCCGCACCGGCGCCGTAGGCGACCCCGAAGGTGGCGGCCAGCGCGGCGGCGAATGCGGTGATCCTCAGTCCGGTTCTCATGACACTCCCTGGGTGCGGGTGCCCTGTCGGGCGTTCTCCGTCGGGCCGCTCAACCTGTTCGACCTGTTCGACCCGTTCGACACAGCGACGACTATACCCCTGGGGGGTAGCGGTATGCGTCACCGGGAGAAGTCCGGACGACCCCTTGCGAGGAATACGGGTGGGGGGTATACAGTCTTGTCATCACTGGATACCCCGCCAGGGTATGATTCACCCTGTCCGACTCCCGGAGGAGCCACCATGACGTCCTGCTGCACCCCCGATGGGAACCGCTCGAACGGCACCGCCGCCGTCCCGCCCGGGAACGAGCGCCGTACGGTCTACACCGTCTCGGGCATGAGCTGCGGCGGCTGTGCCGCGACGCTCACCACCGCACTGGGCGAGCTGTCCGGCGTCCGCACCGTCGACGTCGACGTCGAGACCGGACAGGTGACCGTGGTCACCGACGGACCGGCGGACGACCGACGGATCTCCGACGCCGTCGACCACGCCGGCTACGAACTCAACGGTCGGGCCTGACCGCCCACCCACCTGCCGGGGCCGTTCCGGGCGCCACCCGTCCGGCCCGGCCCCGTCCACACTCCCAGGGAGCAGCAGTGACCACCACCGCGCCCGGACCGACCCGGGTCGAGCTCGCCATCGGCGGCATGACCTGCGCCTCGTGCGCCGCCCGTATCGAGAAGAAGCTGAACCGGATGGAAGGGGTGGAAGCCACCGTCAACTACGCGACGGAGAAGGCCAAGGTCACCTACCACGGTGACGTGGCGGTCGAGGACCTGATCGCGACGGTGGAGGCCACCGGCTACACCGCCGCCCCGCCCGCGCCGCCGCGCCCGGAGCCCACGGAGGTGCCGGCGGGGGGCGCCGCGCCGCAGGACGACGAGCTGGAGCCGCTGCGCCGACGCCTCCTCGTGTCCCTCCTGCTGTCGGTGCCGGTGATCGCGATGGCGATGGTTCCGGCGTTGCAGTTCGAGTACTGGCAGTGGCTCTCCCTCACGCTGGCCGCGCCCGTGGTCGTGTGGGGCGCGCTGCCCTTCCACCGCGCCGCGTGGACGAACGCCCGGCACGGCGCGGCCACCATGGACACCCTCATCTCCGTCGGTACCTCGGCGGCCCTGCTGTGGTCCCTGTGGGCGCTGTTCTTCGGCACCGCCGGCATGCCCGGCATGACCCACCCGTTCGAGTTGTCGGTCAGCCGCACCGACGGCGCCGGGAACATCTACCTGGAGGCGGCCGCCGGGGTGACCACCTTCATCCTGGCCGGCCGGTACTTCGAGGCCCGCTCCAAGCGCAAGGCCGGCGCCGCGCTGCGTGCGCTGCTGGAGCTGGGCGCGAAGGAGGTCACGGTCCTGCGGGACGGCCGCGAGCAGCGGGTACCGACCGCCGAACTCGCCGTCGGGGACCACTTCCTGGTGCGTCCGGGCGAGAAGATCGCCACCGACGGGCGGGTGGTGGAAGGCTCCTCCGCCGTCGACGCCTCCATGCTGACCGGCGAGTCGGTGCCGGTGGAGGTCGCCGTGGGCGACACGGTCACCGGCGCCACGCTCAACGCCGGCGGGCGGCTGGTCGTCGAGGCGACCCGGGTGGGCGCCGACACCCAGCTCGCCCGGATGGCGCAACTCGTCGAGGACGCGCAGAACGGCAAGGCGCGGGCCCAGCGGCTGGCCGACCGGATCTCCGCGGTCTTCGTGCCCTTTGTGATCGCGCTCTCGCTCGGCACACTCGGCTTCTGGCTCGGCAACGGGGCCGGGCTCACGGTCGCCTTCACCGCCGCCGTCGCCGTGCTGATCATCGCCTGCCCCTGCGCCCTGGGACTGGCCACGCCGACCGCGCTGATGGTCGGCACCGGGCGCGGCGCCCAGCTGGGCATCCTGATCAAGGGCCCTGAGGTGCTGGAGAACACCCGCAAGGCCGACACCGTGGTCCTGGACAAGACCGGAACCGTCACCACCGGCCGGATGACACTGCTCGCCGTCCACCCCGCGGAGGGCGAGGACGCCGACGAGGTGCTGAGGCTCGCGGGCGCGCTGGAGAACGCCTCCGAGCACCCGATCGCCGCCGCCGTCGCCGCCGGCGCGGCCGAGAAGGTGGGCGCGCTGCCGACGCCCGAGCAGTTCGAGAACGTCCCAGGGCTCGGCGTACAGGGCGTCGTGGACGGTCACGCCGTCCTCGTCGGCCGGGAACGCCTGCTGGCGGACTGGGCGCTCACCCTGCCCGACCCGCTCGCCGAGGCGGCGCGGGCCGCCGAGGCCGCCGGTCGTACGGCCATCACGGTCGCCTGGGACGGCGCCGCCCGCGCGGTGCTGGAGATCGCCGACGCGGTGAAGCCCACCAGCGCCGAGGCCGTCCGCCGCCTCCGCGAACTGGGCCTGACCCCCATCCTGCTGACCGGCGACAACAAGGCGGTCGCCGACGCGGTCGCCGCCGAAGTGGGGATCGACGAGGTCATCGCCGAGGTCATGCCGCAGGACAAGGTGGACGTCGTCAAGCGGCTGCAGGCCGAGGGGCGGTCGGTGGCGATGGTCGGGGACGGCGTCAACGACGCCGCCGCCCTCGCCCAGGCGGACCTCGGACTGGCCATGGGCACCGGCACCGACGCCGCGATCGAGGCCGGCGACCTCACCCTCGTCCGAGGCGACCTGCGGGTCGCCGCCGACGCCATCCGGCTCTCCCGGCGGACGCTGGGCACCATCAAATCCAACCTGGTATGGGCGTTCGGCTACAACGTGATGGCGCTGCCGCTGGCCGCGGCCGGCCTGCTCAATCCGATGATCGCCGGAGCCGCGATGGCCTTCTCGTCGGTCTCCGTCGTCGCGAACAGCCTCCACCTCCGCACCTTCCGCCCGACAAGCTGAGGCCCGCCC
>NZ_VJYK02000273.1 GCF_007097205.2 Streptomyces alkaliterrae | reverse complement strand
GGGCGGTGGGGTCCCACACGTCCCAGGCGAAGAGCCGGGTGCCGGAGCCGGTGCCGGTGAGCAGTCGGCTGTCCGCGCTGAACGCGTACGGCCCCGTCTCGCTGCCCCGGGCGAGATGGCCCCGGTACCGAGGCCGGGCCGGGTCGGAGACGTCGTAGAGGAAGGCTCCCCTTCCCCCGAATTCCGTCACCACCAGTCGGGTGCCGTCGGGGGAGAACGCACGCGGCGTCGGATAGGAGCGGCTGCCGTCGGCGGAGGGCAGGGCGGACAGCCGGGCGGGCTTGCGCGGGTCGCCGACGTCGTACAGGGTCCTGTCGACGGCCAGGACGGGGTCGTCGGGGGCGAGCAGGACTGTCGGAACGGACTTCCACTGCTTCTTGACGGAGCCGAGCCGCTTCGGCCGGCCTGGTCGGGAGAGGTCCCACAAAGTGGCTCCGGTCTTGGAGCCGATCGCCATGAGGCCGTCCCGGATGGAGACCTGCAGGTCGTACCTGTCGCCCGCCGCGCCTGCCCGGAGCCGGAACTCCCGCTTCGGGCGGGCGGGATCCCTCACGTCCCACACCGTCAGGAAGCCCGCCGGGCCCTCCGCCGCCAGCCGATCGCCGTCGGCCGAGAACCACAGCGCCTCATTCTCGAACCGCCCGCCCGTGTCCAGGCGGACCGCGCCCGCACGGCGGCCCGCGGACCGCCCCGTCAGCGGAACCAGCCCGAGCCGATCACCCGCGGTGGCCACGGCCAGCAGGCCCCCGTCGGGGGACAGGACGGTGGGGTTCACCCCTTCCAGCCACCGGTAGTAGTCGGAGGTGGGTGCGGTGAACGGCCGTGCTTTGACGGTGGGGACCAGCCGGTCCGTCAGCGACCAGAACCGTACGTCTCCGTCGTGATCGCCGGTTGCGAGCGTACGGCCGTCGGGCGCGAAGGCCAGGGCCGAGACGGTGGTGGCGTGTCCGGACAGCACGGCCGAACGGGCCGGGCTCGCCCCGGAGAGGTCCCATACCGTCGCCGAGTGGTCGGTGCTGCCGAGGGCGAGGTGGCGGCCGTTCCTGCTGAGGGCGACGGCTTCGACGGGGCCGCCGTGGCCGCCGACCACGGCCGTGGGGCGGCGGTCCGCGGCGGCGAGGCCCCGGCGGACCGCCGCGGACACGTCCCACAGCCGGACCTGGGCGTCTCGGGAGCCGACGGCGAGGGTCTTCCCGTCCGAGCTGACGGCCATGGCGCGGGCCGGGCCGCCGGTGGCCTCCAGCGTGCCGAGGCTGCGCGGCCGGCCAGGGTCCCCGACGTCCCACAGCTCCACCGTGCCGTCCTGCCAGGCCAGGGCGAGGAAGTCCCCGCCCGGCCCGAAGGCGGCGGCCTGGACGTTGCTCCTGCGCTGCGGGAGGATCGCCCGGGCGCGGACGGCGGCGCGTCCCGGCCGCACCGACCAGAGCCTGGTCTCGTAGGAGGAGGACGTCATCAGCAGCCGGCCGTCGGGGCTGAACTCCGCCTGCTCCACGAACCCCTCCACCGGCAGCGGGTACCTGCCTCGGGGCCGCGGGCGGCTGCGATCGGCGGCGAGCGAGAACGCGCCCACGGACTTCTCGTCGTCAGCCCCGGTGAGCAGTAGGGACGTGCCGTCGCCGAGCCAGATCGCGGTCTTCCCCAGGAAGCCCGACTCCTTCGCGACGACCTCGGCGAGCTTGCGCGGCTCACCGCCGGCCCGTGCCGCGTCCCACAGGCTGACCTCCCCGCCGAGCCGGGCCACGGCCAGGGTCCGGCCGTCGTCGCTGTACTCCATCGTGCCGACCGCGCCCCCGGCTTCGAGGGAGCCCGCGTACTGCGTCCCGCTCAGGGTGTCCATCAGCGTGTCGCGGGTCTGCGACGACGGGGCCTCGCGGTAGGCGGCGACCGCGAGCAGCAGCGCCGCGCGCGGATCGGTGCCGATGCCGGCGCGGGCGGCCGCCTGGAGCTGGCGGTTCCGGGCCTGTTCGCCGTTGGCTTGGGCATTCGACCGCTGTTGGACCGCGACCCCCGTGGCGATCAGTGCCAGACACAGGACCCCGCCGATCACCCCGATGAACTGCCTCAGTCGGCGCGCCTGCCGCTGCAGCCTCGACGCCAGCCGCTGGGATTCCGCGAGTTGGCGCTGCTCGCGCTGTCGCTCGGAGCGGTCGAGGTCCTGGCTCGCGGCGACGAACTCCCGGTCGAGGGGGCGTACCAGCGCCGCGTGCCGCTGCTCGCGCAGCCAGTCTTCGGCCGCGGCCAGTCGCGAACCGCGGTAGCAGTACTCGCGGGCACGCTCGGCGCGGTCCCAGGCGTCCGCGGCGTCGGCCAGCTGCTGACGGGTCACCAGCCCGGCCCGGTCCTCTTCGATCCAGCGCCGGAGCCGGGGCCAGGCGCGCAGGAGCGCTTCGTGGGAGATCTGGGCCGTGTCCCGGTCGACGGTGACGAGGCGTGCCCGGGCCAGCCGGTCGCGGACGCCGGTGACCGTGCCGCGCGGGTCCCCTGAGCGGCCGTCGGTCGGTTCGTCGAAGCGGACGCGTCGGCGGACGACCTCGTCGCCGCCGCTGGTGAGGGTGACCATGGCGAGGAGCAGTTCGCGGACGGCCTTCCGGCCCGGCTCGTCGAAGCCCTCGTAGATGTCCTCTGCCGTACGGGCCACGGATTGCCAGATGCCGCCGGTCGCCGCGTATCCGGAGAGGGTGAGGGTCGCGCCGCTGCGGCGCGTCCAGGTCTCGCGCAGGGCGTGGGCGAGGAACGGCAGCGCCGAGCCGTGGTCGCGACCGCTGCCCTCACGGGTCTCGCGGAGGAGGAGGTCGACGAGTCCGGTCTCCAGCTGGAGTCCGGCGTCGCGGGCCGGGTGCTCGATGGCGGCGCGCAGGGCGTCCTCGTCCATCGGCCAGACGGTGCACTGCCGTTTGAGGGCGGGACGCATTTCGGGGTGTTCGAGGCAGCTGCCGTAGTGGTCTGCCCGCAGGCCGAGGACGACGCGGGGGCTGTTGCCGTCCTCGGCGGCGGTCGCGCCGCGGCACAGGGCGCGGATGAACCGGGCGCGCTCCTCGGTGTCCTCGCAGGCGGTGAAGACCTCCTCGAACTGGTCCACCACCAGCACCCGGCAGGCCCGGTCGCCAGGGAGGCGGCCGGCGCCGAGCTGCCGCTCGACCTCCGCCCGCGGCGTGCCGGACACCTGGGTCCACAAGTCGGCGAGCGCGCGCAGCGGATGCGGGCCGGGCGACGCGAGCAGCAGCGCGGGCCAGGGCGTGGCGGGGTCGGAGTCGTGGCGGCGTTGGAGGCCGGCAAGCAGACCCGCCCGCAGGATGGAGGACTTGCCGACGCCGGAGGCGCCGACAAGGACGACCGGTGCGGGGGCCGCCGCGTCCGACGCGCCCGCCGGTCTCACGGGCCGTACCACTTCGGCGATCAGATCGTCGACGAGCGTCTCGCGGCCGAAGAACTGCTTGTGGTCCTCGGCCCGGAAGGGTTCCATGCCGGGGTAGGGGCAGACCGTGCCGTCGGCGGGGTGCGCGGGCGCCTGCGCGGTGGCGGCGGGGTATGCCCTGTTGGCGGCGACGACGAGTTCGCCCGCCCGGTCCTCGCTCTGCCGGTGGGGACGTACGGGCCCGTCCTGGAACCGGCGGTCGAGGTGGGCGTACACGCCGTCCAGGGTGAGCCAGGCGGGTGCGGAGGGATCGCCCTCGTGGAGGAGGTCGAGCAGTTTCCCGGTGAAGAGCGTGTGGCGCTCCCCCTCGGGGGCGAAGGAGACGGCGTAGTTCGAGGCGGAAGTCAGCAGGAAGCTGCCATCCGGACGCGCGCTGACGTAGGGGTCGCGGAGGGATCCCCGGGAGGCGACCTGCGCCATTCCGGAGAAGCAGCAGTCGAGCAGGATGACCACGCGGGCGCCGCTGCCGCCGAGCGTGTCCCTGATCACCTGGTAAGGGATGGAGCGCGCGATGCCCTGCGCGGAGCTGGTGGCGGTGGCGAGGTAGAGCTGGTCCTGCGGGCCCAGCAGCCCGTGGCCGATGAACGCGAAGAGGACCAGGCCGCGGGCGTCGGCGACGGCCTGCTCGACGGCCTCGATGACCGTGGCACCGTCGGCGGGGTCGAGGAGCAGCTCGATCTGCGAGGGCTCCATTCCGCAGACCTCGTGGAGGGCCCCGGCGAGGTCGCGGGCGGACGCTTCGACGCTTGGCAGGTCGGGGAGTCGGGTCCCGGCGCCGTGGACGCTGGTGCCGACGACCACCGCGCGGACGGCGGGGCCCGCGAAGTCGCTGGTACGGCGCGACGGAGCGGTCACGGACGGCGGCCGTCAGCCCCAGGTTCGGGGTCGGAGCGGGGCCCGTCTTCCTCCCGTCCGTCACGGTGATCGGCCGGTTCCCGGCGCTGCGTCGGTACTCCCAGCTGCCGCGCGATCTCCTGGGCGAGCGCGCCGGCCTGCTGGGCGTCGAGGCCCCTGACCCGGTCGGACGTCACGGTCACCTCGGTGCCGTCGGAACGCGTGATGGTCACGGTCTGACGGCCGCTGCGGTTGTGCATCCAGGTGACCACGGCGGCCGCCAGCACGGTGACGACGCCCCCCGGCTCCAGCAGCACGGTGACGACCTCGGTGGCCGTCCCCATCGTCCCGGGCGCCGGCGGCTCACCGGCCCCGCGCTGCACGCGCCCGCGCAGCTCCCGCTGCTTCCCGAGCCAGCCCCTGAGATCGTCCGTACCGGCCCGACCGCCGTCGTCCCACGCCGTGATGGCGACCCGCATGGCTCTCCCCGTGAAACAGTACGAAGACCGACTGCTACTCACTGTACTGAAGATCGTCTCTCGGTAGCGCCCACTTTCGGCCGAAGCGGCCCCTCCCCGCCCAGGCCCGTTCTCGCGGCACACAAAGGCCCCAACTCCGTTGCCGCTCCGAGCACATGGCGACCTGGCCCATCGCCGCTGTTCTGCGGTGACCCCTCGGACAGACCCTAGGCGTCCGCGTCACCCGCCCGCGCCGGCGCCCGCTCGCCCTCCCCCTCGGTGTCGACGTGCGGCAGTACGCGATCCAGCCAGCGCGGCACCCACCACGCGGAACCGCCCAGCAGCGAGAGCACCGCCGGTACGAGCAGCAGACGCACGACGGTCGCGTCGATGAGCACGCTCACCGCGAGCCCGAGGCCGAGCATCTTCACGATGACGTTGTCGCTGATCACAAACGCCGCGAACACGCTGACCATGATCAGAGCGGCACAGGTGATCACCCGCGCCGTGATGGCCAGCGCGTGCGCCACCCCGGCGCGCGCGTCCCCGGTGCGCAACCACGCCTCGTGCACCCTCGTCAACAGGAAGATCTCGTAGTCCATGCTCAGGCCGAAGAGGATGGCGAACATCATCATCGGCACGTAGCTCTCGATCGGCACCGTGCCCGAGACGCCGAGCGCGGGACCGCCCCAGCCCCACTGGAACACCGCCACCACCACGCCGTAGGCGGCGGCGATCGAGACCACGTTCAGAGCAGCCGCCTTGAGCGCCACGAGCAGCCCCCGGAACACCACCAGGATGATCAGGAACGCCAGCGACACGACGACGGCGATGATCAGCGGCAGCCGGGCGGACACCACGTCGAGGAAGTCGACCTGCGCGGCCGTCGTCCCGGTCACGTACGTCTGCGCCTGGGTGCCGGAGACCGCCTGCGGCAGCACGTCGTCCCGCAGCCGGTTCACCAGGTCGGTGGTGTCCGCGCTCTGCGGGCGGCTGTCCGAGTACGCGGTGCCCACCAGCACGTCGCCGTCGGAGGTCGGCGTCAACGGCGTGACGTACGCGGCGCCCGGCACGTCGGTCAGTGCCCGGTTCACGTCGCCCTGCACGGAGGCGCGGTCACTGGTCGGCACCCCGGACTGGTCCACCACGATGGTCAGCGGCCCGTTCGATCCTGGGCCGAACGCGTCCGTCATCCGGTCGTAGGCCCGCCGGTCGGTGAACGACGTCGGGTCGGCGCCGTCGTCGATGTGGCCGAGCTGGATGGAGAACAGCGGCACGGTCAGCACCGCCAGCGTCACCACACCGCCCGCCAGGAACCACCACGGCCGCCGCGCCACCCGCCGCGCGTACCGGTACCAGAGGCCCCCGTCGCCCTCGGCGCCCTGCCCGCCCGCCGTCTCCGCGACCGGCGTGCGGACCCGCAGCCGGTCCACACGCCGTCCGATCAGCCCCAGCAGCGCCGGTACCAGCGTCAGCGCGCCCAGCACGGCCGTCAGCACCGTCACCGCCGCCGCGACGCCCAGCAGCCCGATGAACGCCACCCCGGACACCCACAGCCCTGCCAGCGCCACGATCACCGTGGCACCCGAGACGAGCACCGCACGGCCGCTCGTCGCCACCGCGTGGCCGGCCGCCGCGACCGGGTCGGCGCCGTCCATCAGGTCCTGCCGGTGCCGGGTCAGCAGGAAGAGCGCGTAGTCGATGCCGACTCCGATACCGATCATCGTCGCCAGCGTCGGGGAGACCGTCGCGAACGTCAGCGCCGCCGCCAGCAGCCCCAGGCACGACAGCCCCGCCACCACGCTGACCAGCGCGGACACCAGCGGCACCAGCGCGGCGAGCACACTGCCGAACCCGACGAGCAGCACGACGACCGCCACCCCGAAGCCGATCAGCTCGCTCGTCCCGTCGCTGGGCGCCGGGCGGGCCAGCTCCCCCAGCGGCCCCCCGTAGTCGACCTGCGCCCCCGCATCGCGCAACGGCCGCACCGCGACGTCGACCCCGTCGAGGTACCCGGAGCCGAGACTGTTCGGCCGCACGTCGAACCGCACGGTGATGTACGCGGTACGGCCGTCGGTCGACAACGGCCCGACGTCGGGCGCGCCGGACGGCGGTGGCGGCGTCTCCAGCGGGTTCTGCGCCGCCAGCACGTGCGGCAGCTTCCCCAGCTCGGACACGGCCGACGCCATCTGCGGACCAAGCCGGTCCAGCGACCCCTGCCCGTCGTGGACAACAACCTGAGAGCTGTAACCACCCGCCGCCGGATCATGCCGCTGAAGCACGTCAAGCCCGTCCTGCGACTGGCTGCCCGGCAGATTGAAGTCGTCGGAGTACTCACCCCCGTAGGCGCTGTGCAACACCACCAACCCGCCCACCGCCACCACCCACGCGATCAACACCACCGCAAACCGCCGCGCACACGCCTCACCCCACCGCCGCAGCAGCCCACGACGCGCGCCGCGCGCGGAAACCCCCACGCTCGACGGGTCGTTCGACCCTGTTGATTCCGGCGGGTCCGTCGAATCCGTCGAATCCGTGGAATCCGCTGATCCGGCCATGGCGGCGCCTCCCCACGGTCACCGGCCCGACCCCCGGTCACAAGTCGGGCCGCCGCCCCGCAGCGGCGAGTCACCTCTCATTGAACGCCCGATCCCCCGACCCGGCACCTCGAAGCGCGCCCGGCGGCTGTCACTCCCCCACGTGGTCCCGAAGCTGCGCCGGCTTCAGCCCCGCCGCCCGGGCCGCCTCCAACGTCCGCCGCAGATCCGCCTCCAACGTCGGCGTGAAGTGCAGCAACACGATGTCCCCAGCCCTCAACTCAGTGG
>NZ_VJYK02000272.1 GCF_007097205.2 Streptomyces alkaliterrae | reverse complement strand
TCGACCGCATACTCGTCCAACTCCGACAACAGACCGTCCACCGACTCACGATCCGTGGTCAGGTCCTCCGTGAACTGCCGCTCGCCAGTAGCGTCGGGCACGTACTTCACACAGACAACGATCCTCAGGGCCACGGGTCCGTCTCCGTCCTGGTCACAACTGCGGAACTCAGTTCCCTACCGATACTACACTTAGTACCCTCCCGGCGCCGGAGCCACACGGGCGCATCCGCCGGCCGAGCAACCGCGCACCGAAGAGGACGGCAAGCCACCACGCACGAACGCTGATCCGTTACCCTGTCTGAGGTCGGTCAGCACCTCACCGCAGCGTGCTCTCCCGCCTCCGTAGCTCAGGGGATAGAGCACCGCTCTCCTAAAGCGGGTGTCGCAGGTTCGAATCCTGCCGGGGGCACCAGCCGCGAACGCCCCGGACCGGTCTCGGTCCGGGGCGTTTGACGATGCCGTTTGACGGCGGTCGCCTGGTCGGCGGCCGGTTGGTGCTGTCTGCCGGGTCCGGGGGACAGGGCACGGCAGCAAGGGCGGGGCGTGCTCAGGTGGTGTCTTCTTGCTGCTGCCGGGCACGGGCCAGTCGCCGGACGGTGGCTGCGGGCCTGAGATGCCCAGGTCACACCGTGCGAGAGCGTAGAGCTCGACGTTCCACACGGCCGTGCCACTTGCGAGCCGCCGCTATGGTCTCGGCATCCCCCACCCGTAGCACCGTTTCCCACTCGGCGACCGGCGCGAGTCGTCGCCGCGGCACGCAGAGGTTCATGGTCGTGTCGGTGGCCGAGGGGACGCGTCCCGTCGTCGCCGAGCAGCCGAGCAGCCGAGCAGGGTCAGCTTCGGGCGGGTGCCATGGTGTTGTGGGGCGGTCACCGAGTGAACTGATCTGGTTACAAAGGGCGGAAGCGGGGTAGGTGCGGCAGCCAGCCGTCGGTGCGAAGACGAAGAGGGTCGGTCAGTGTCTGCCTCAGTGCCCGCGTTCAGGGACCACGCCGACTTCGCCGCGTACGTCGAGAGGTACGGCCCGCGTCTCCTGCTGTGGGTCTGGGACAAGGCGGAGGGGGAACCGGGTCGGCAGGTCTCCTGCGCGGAGTTCGGTGCCTCGCAGAGCATTCCCGTGAGCGCGGTCCGAGCCGTCGTCGAGCATCTGGGCGCCGAGGAGCTGATCGACTCCCGCAGCGGGCCCGGCACGGACGCGGGTGCTCCCGTGGTGACGCTCCGGGCCGCCGGGGCGGAGCGGGCTCGCCGGCTGCAGGCGCTGCGGGCGAACTCGGTCCAGCGGGGCCGCCACGCGACGCGTGCCGTGCTGCACTGGATCCACGCCAACCCGCACCGGCAGCCGCTGCGGATCAGCGGGTTCCTCGATTCGCCGGAGGTCTTCTTCCTGGGGGAGCCGCTGTCCCGGAGCGAGGTCGCTCGGGCCCTCGCCTATCTCGTCGAGGAGGAGCTGATCACCTGTGAGGGGCCGCCGTTCCACAACGGCATCGGCTCGCACGTGTCGCTCACCTCGCAGGGCGTGAGCGCCGTGCTCAGCGGCTCCTCGGACATCGTCGCGTACGTGGCGCAGCAGCGCGAGCGTCGGCGGCCCGCCCAGCACACCCACATAGAGGCCGGGACGATCGGGCACATCACACAGGGCGACTCCGAGCACAACGTGCGCAACAGCGTCGAGGTGCACACCGCGCTGGCGCCGGCGGAGCTGGCCCGTCTCATCGAGGAGTTGGCGCCGGGGCTGGATCTCGATCCGGAGGCCCGCGCGGCTCTGCTGCGCAGCGCGGCCGCCCTGGCGCGCGGCGGCAACGGCGGTGGCGGTGGCGACGGCGGCGACGACGGCGACAGCGGCGACGACGGCGACGGCGGCGGCCCCGGGCCGGACCGGCAGCGTGGGCTGATGGAGGGCATGCGGCGCCTGCTGGGTGGCGCGCCCGACACGGTCGGGAGACAGTTCCTGCTCGACGCCGTCGGCCAGGCGCTCGGGAGGCTGCTCGGAAGCTGAGCCGCCACGGGCACGCGGAACGACAACGTCATCGGAGACATCGACAGAACGGGGGAAGGGCGATGCGGATGCCCTTATACGCGCGGGATCCCCTCCTGCGCGCGTTGGTGCCCCGTCTGGTCGGCCTGGCGGCCGACCGGCGGGAACTCGTCCCTCAGGAACATCGCGGCGACCTTCCCGTGACGCTGCTGACCGGCCGCCACGGCATGGGCAGGACGGCGGTCCTGGACTTCCTGGAAAGGGCCTACCGCGGTCGCGTTCCGGTCGGCAGGGTTGACGCCGCGCGGATCGAGCAGGGTGGCCGGTGGTCGGGTTCCACGGCGGCCAACACGTCGGCCGTGGTGGAGGTGTTGGAGCACCTGGTGTGCCGGCTGGCGCCCGCGGTGCCGGGTGCCAGCCGGTTCCGGTTCGCCCGCCTGATGCCCGGGCTGTTCGCCGTGTCCAGCTGGCACCGCGGCAGCGAGGTCGAGCAGTCGCTGGCCCGCGACCGGATCGCCCGTCTCCTCACGGCCTGCGGTCTTCACAAGAGCACGGAGGACGGCGGCCAGTGGACGTACGACGTCAGCGAGCGTCTCGCCGATCCGGACAGGCGCCGGCACGACCTGGCTCCTGTCACCGAGGCGGTCGTCCAGCAGTACTTCGGCCGGCACACCCGCAGTCGCGACGAGCGGGCCGTGCACCGGTGGTACCAGAGCCGTTTCCCGGGCTCCGAGAGTGGGGAAGCCGCCCTTATCCGGCTGAGTCTGCGCTTCCACCAGGGCGGCGACTTCCAGCGGGCGGTCGAGCAGACTCTGGTCGCCGCGTTCCTCGAGGACCTCACCGACGCCTACAGCTGGTGGCACCGGGTCAACCGGACACCCCGTCCCCTCGTCCTGCTGGACAACGCGCACACCGCCGCCGGGCGGCGCGTGCTCGACCTGCTGCTCGAACACCGTGCCGCGTCCGGGTCCGGCGCCCGCGACCCGCTGGTGGTCGTCGCGACCCGGCTGGGCGAGGGCGGGGACCTCTACCCTGACGCGACACGGCGGGAGTTGCCCGAGCTGGTCCACACCTCCGGCTGGGAGCGCGCCGTCCCCGGCTCGCCGTCCGCGGGGCTGCTCGTGGTCCCGCTGACGCCGCTGACCCACGACGACCTGCTGCTGATGCTCGATGCGGCGGAGGGCCCGCTGCCCCGCCACCTGCCGTCAGCGCTGCATGCCCTCACCCGGGGCCACCCGCAGGGCAGCAGGACGCTGTGCGAGGCGGTCGTACGGGCCAGTGGGCGGGGCGCCGTCGAGTTGGAGAAGCTGCTCGACCTGCCGGCCGAGGAGGGGCGGCGGGTCGCCGAGGTGCTGCTGGAGCAGCTGGTTCCGCAGCCCCAGCAACGCGCTCACCTGGTACCGCTCGCCCTGGCCCGCGACCGGGCGGCCGCGCAGGCGCTCGTACCGGTGTCCACATCGGCCGTCGGTGGTCTCCCGGGTGCCGCGGTCCCGTCCGCCGCCCGGTACCTGGAGGAGGAGCTGTGGACGACGCGGTCGGACGGGGCCGCGGCCGCCGCTACGGGCTTCGTCCCCGACCCTTTCCTGCGCGCCCTGCTGATCCATGAGGCCCGTGCGACCTCGGAGGCGGCCGCGCCGGGGCTGCGCTGGGAGGATCTGCACGCTCTTCTGCGGGAGCACCATGCGGCGCGGGGCCCCGGACACGGGCCGGACGTCCTCCGGCACACCCTGGCGGTGGGAGACGCGGAGGCGGTCGTGAGCGCGCTGACCGGGTACTTCGGAGTCTGGGAGGCGGGCCGCTGGCTGGACGCTCTCCGGTACACCGCCGAGGCGCCCCGGCCCCCTTCGGACGGGTGGACCGACGAGCGCGCGGAGATCGCGCGCGGCGCCCACGACCACCGCCACGCCGAGACCGACGACGTACGCAGGTCCGTCAACAGGCTGCTCCACGCGCTCTGGTACCTCTCCGAGACCTACGCGGAACCCCTGCCCGACCTGTGCGACGACCTCGGCTCGGAGCTGACGTTCCTGTCGATGCGGCACCCCTCCGGGCGTGCCGTGCTCAGCGAGGCCGCCCGGGCCTGGCCGGCCGCGGCGCGCGAGCGAGGACCCTACCCGAGGTACGGCTCTGCCCTGGACGAGGAGTGAGGACTGTGCTGAACCGCTTCAGGACCCGTGCTTGGGGGCCGGCCGACAAGGCGGTCGTCCTCGCGGTGGGCGTCGTACTGCTCGCGGCGGTCGCCTTTGTCGTCGTACGGCTGCTGCCCGAGAGGTGCGGCGACGGGCTGGAGGCAGCCGGGAAAGAGTGCGTGGGAGTGACCGCCGGAGTCCTGCCGGGCGATCCGGAGCTGGAGGGACTGATACGCGGCGTGGCGGACGAGAACGCCCGGGTGGAGAGAAGTTGGACCCAACCGGAGAACGGGCAGCCGCGCATCCCGTACGTGCGGGTCGCCCTCATGATGCCGTTCACCTCCGACGCCTCCAGCACCATGAGCACGGAACAGATCGCCCGCGCGCTCGCGGGCGCGCACGCCGCCCAGCTCCGGGCCAACGCCCAGGCGGGCCCGCGCTACCAGTTGCTGCTGGCCCACAACGGCAGGAACATGGAGCACTGGGAGCCCGTAGTGGCCCGGCTCGCCGGGATGGTCGACGACGAGGCGCCGCTGGTCGGGGTGTTCGGCATGCCGAGCAGCACTCCGGACACGCTCGCCGCCGCCGAGGCGCTCTCCGAGCACCGGATCCCCGCAATCGGCCCCATCCTCACCTCGACCACCATGGAGGCCGGCTACCTCTTCAAGACGTCCCCGTCCAACCGGCTCTACGCCGAGGCGCTGCGTGAGTACCTCGCCGAGAACCCCGGGAACGGTACGGGCTTCCTCGTCTCGGACCGGCGGGAGCTGGACAGTTACTCCGCCGACCTCCGGGACGTCTTCCTGGCGCGCTTCGGCAAGGAGTACGGGCTCAAGCAACGGCAGGCGTCCTACCTGGGGCTGACCGGCGAGGACGAGGGAGTCCCCCAGCGCTTCTCCGACGTCGCCCGCAGCATCTGCCTGACAAGAGCGGACACGGTCTTCTTCGCGGGGCGCGATCACGATCTGCCCCACCTGGTGGACCGGCTGGCGAGCGAACCCTCCTGCGACCACGGGAAACCGACGCGCATCCTGAAGGTCGGGATCGGCATGGACCCCGAGACCACGACGGCGGAGATCACCGAGCAACTGAGGGACGCCGGGATCACCCTCGTGAACGCCGCCTCCGTCGACACCCGGTCATGGACGGCGGACAAGCAACTCCCGGCCGGGCCCCGCGGCTTCCTGAAGCAGTTCGACAAGCTGCGGGAGAAACTGCGGAACGACCCGGCACACGAACAGCCGTGGGGGAACAAGCCTCTGGACGACGGCTACGCGGTCATGTACTACGACGCCTTCACGGTGCTCTCCCAGGCCACCGGCCGAGCCTACGACGACATCAACGGCGGCAGGAAGGAGACGGAGGAAGCGGCGGGGAAGAACGGGGCCCCGGCCCTGCCGAGGCATGCAGATGTCTACAACACGATGGTCAACATGACCATCCTCGGCACCCGCTCCGGGACGAGCTGCGTCAACTGCGTACGCGGGGCGAGCGGCACCTTCGGCTTCGACGAGTCGCCGGACACACGGAAGTGGGCGGTCTGCAAGCCGGTGCCCGTCAGCGAGTACCCGGAGCCGGACTCCGACGCGAGGACCGGGGCGGCCGGCGTCTACCGCAGCTACGAGGAGATCTTCGACGGCTCGTGCCCCTGACAGGACGCCGGTCACCGCAGGGACGACTCCCGCTGCGCCCACGGGCGGGGTCGGACCCGCGAGTTCACGGCTGCCCCCGCTCCGGGCTCGCCTCAGGCTGTGGGGTGGGGGGTGGGGTGAGTTTTGCGGTGGTGACGAACGAGGCCACGACGGCGACGATCACCAGGGGCATGACGGTGATTCCCTGCGTTCCGAGCAGCAGTGTGGCGAGGAGGACGGAGACGAGCGGGAGTTTCAGCATCGCGGCGCTCATCGCGCCGATGCCCATGGCAAAACCTGCGGTGAGGCTCAGTCCCGGCAGGTGGGAGAGGAGGATGCCGCCCGCCGCTCCGACGAACATCGCCGGGAAGATCGGGCCTCCTCTGAAAGCGCTGAGGGAGACGGTGTAGGCCAGGCCCTTGCAGAGGAGCAGTAGCAGCAGCGCTGCCGCCGAGTAGGCGGCGCTGTTGGTGAGGAACGGGTCCAGCGCGGTCTCCCCGGAGTAGAGGACGTCGGTGGCCGCTTTGCCGGTGGCCTCGGCGTAGCCGACGGCGAGGCCTGCCACGATCAGGCCCACGACCACTGTGGCCGGGACGCGCCGCTTCTCGACGTGTGTTCGGAGGCGGGTGGCGAGTCGTCGGATGCCCACGCCCGCGACGGCGGCGGACACGCCGATGAGCAGGGCCCAGCCGAACTCCGTGATGGTGGGGTCAGCGGCGTCGGGGACGTTGTGGAGGGCGAGTGAGTAGGTGCCCAGGCCGGTCCAGCTGCCGAGTCCGACGAAGATGAGTGCGCCGATGCCCGACGCCAGGAGGCCGGGTACCAGGACAAGCGCCATCATCGGCCCGGCCAGTCCTGAGGCTTCCATGAGGAGGAAGGCTCCCAGGAGTGGCGATCCGAGAAGGGAGCTGACGGCCGCGAAGCTTCCTGCCGCGCCGAGCACCGCGACGGCCTGCTGCGGCGGGTCCCGCTTGACCATGCGCACGGCACCGGCGGCGAGTCCGGCGCCGAGTGCCAGGAGAGGGGCCTCGGGGCCGAGGACCGCGCCGAAGCAGAGCGTCGCCAGTGCGGCGAGAAGGATGCCGGGAAGGTGGGCGGCGGTGGGTGGGCCGGTGGTTTCGAAGCCTTCTGAGGGTTCGTGGCCGCCGTTTCCCGGGAGGTGCTGGATCGTCAGTCCGACCAGCAGTCCGCCCAGCCCGAGCAGCGGCAGTGGCCACCACCCTGGCGTTTCGTCGAATCCCAGTGACCGGGGAAGGTCCGTGTAGAGGAGGGGTTGGATTTCGCCGACCAGCGCGAGGAAGCCGAACGCCGCCGCCGACACCGGCACGCCGATCAGCGCGGACATCAGGAGGAGTACGAGGTAGGAACGGCTGCGGAGGAGTGTCAGCGGGTCGCGGGGGAACGCGGGGTCGGATCCGCCACGGGCGACCGCCATCCGCGCTTCCTCCTCGCGACCCGGGCCTCGCGACCCGGGCCTCGCCACCCGGGCCTCGCCCCGGACCCCGCCGCCGTGTACGCGGCGTGTGCGGCGAGCCTGGCACGCCGCCGGGCCGCCGGCTTCGCGACATGCCCACGGGGGTGCTCCTGGCGCATCACCTTCAGCCGATCGGATGCCGCCGGATCACCCGCCGGCCCGGCGGGTGATTTCAGGCGTTGGGGCGCTTGCCGTGGTTGGCGGCCTTCTTCTTGCGGGCACGGCGCTTGTTTCCTCGCTTGGACATAGCGGGTCCCTTCGGGTGTTTCGGGCGTTGTCTCGCGGCTTCAGTGTAGGGAGGGGTCAGGGGGTCGGCATCTGCTCGCGGC
>NZ_VJYK02000271.1 GCF_007097205.2 Streptomyces alkaliterrae | reverse complement strand
GGTGCGGGGGTGGCGGCCGGTGCGCGCGAGGCGCGCGCGGCATCGCCGAACTGCCCTGGAGCAGCGTGTTTCTGAGTGTCAGTCACAGCCGTAACCTTCATCTCGGATATTTGGTGTCCAAGTTATAGCAGAATCCCGGACATCGGATGTCCGCGACCGCTAAGCTGGTGCCATGAAGATGTCCAACGGGGTCGAGTGGGCCCTGCACTGCTGCGTCTCGCTCAGTCAGGCGACGTCGCCGGTGCCGGTGGCCCGGTTCGCCGAGCTGCACGGGGTGCCGACCGCGTACCTGGCCAAACAGCTCCAGGCCCTCTCCCGCGCCGGCATCGTGCGGTCGGTGCCGGGGCCTTCCGGCGGCTATCGGCTGACCCGCGCACCGTCCGAGATCACCGTGCTCGAGGTGGTCGAGGCGGTCGACGGCCGGGAGCCGCCGTTCCGCTGCACAGAGATCCGCCGCCGCGGCCCGCTGGCGCTGTCGCCGGAGAGCTGCGCGAAGCCGTGCGCGGTCGCCCGGGCGATGGCGAGCGCGGACGCCGCCTGGCGAGGCGCGCTCGCCGACGTCACCGTCGCGGACCTCGGCCGCAGCATCGACACCGACAGCTCGGGCACCGCGATGCGCGAGCTGCGCGGCTGGCTGAGCGGCGCGGGCTGAGCGGCCGCGCACGACGGGGGCCCACGGGAGTCGCACCGCACGGGGGACACGAGATACGGCCGCGACGCACCACGGACGATGACCAGTTGAGGCGAGAGGGAGGTATCTCCTAGCGATGGGTGTCGGTGATGGTCGACCCGGCGGCACGGCGCCGGCCGGCAGGGTGCCGGGCGTGAGCGCCCAGCCCGGCGGGCCCCGGGTGCCCGGTGCCTGGCCGAGGCTGTCCGCCGTACAGCTCGTTCCGATCAGCCGGCTGCTGCCGGCCGACTCGCCCAGACGTCGGCGGGAGGACCCGGCGCACGTCAGGCTGCTCGCCGAGGCGGACGGGCAGTTCCCACCGATCGTCGTCCACCGCCGCACGATGCGGGTGGTCGACGGCACGCACCGGCTGCGCGTGGCCCGCGTCAGGGGCCGCAGCCACATCGAGGCGCGGCTGCTGGACGGTTCCCCGGAGGAGGCGTTCGTGTACGCCGTCGAGGCCAACACCTCGGGCGGGCTGCCGCTCACGGTCGCCGAGCGGACCGCCGCCGCGGCGCGCATCTTCCGTTCGCATCCGCGCTGGTCCGACCGGGCGGTGGCGGCGGTGACCGGGCTGTCCGCCAAGACGGTCGCGGCGCACCGTCGGCGCCTGGGCGGGGACGCCGCGCACAGCGCCTCGCGGGTCGGCCGGGACGGCCGGGTCCGCCCGTTGAACAGCGCCGAGGGGCGGCTGCTCGCCAGCCGCATCATCGCCGCCAGCCCGGAGGCGTCGCTGCGGGAGGTGGCCGCGAAGGCGGGCATCTCCCCGGGCACGGTCCGGGATGTGCGGGACCGGTTGCGTCGGGGCGAGGATCCGGTGCCGCTGGGGCAGCGCCGCACGCTCGCGAGGATTCCGGAGCAGCCGACGGCGCCGGCCCGGCCGCCGGCCCGGCTACCGGTGCGGGAACCGGCCGAGGCACCGCCGGCGGTGGCCGGCGACGCCAGGTCGGCGGTGTTCCGCAGCCTGTGCCGGGACCCGTCGCTGCGGCACACGGAGACCGGCCGGCTGCTGCTGCGCATGATGGAACCGCACATCGCGGACTCCGGGCAGTGGGACCGCCTCGCGGACTCACTGCCGACGCACTGCGCCGACACGATCTCCGCGATGGCCACCGCCTGCGCCGAGGTGTGGCAGGAGTTCGCCCTGCGGCTGCGGGACTCCGCGCGCCGACAGCCGCCCGTGTCGGCGCCGGACGAACGCGGCGTCGTACGCGGACGGCCGCTGGTGACGGGCTGAGTCCGGCCGCGTCGGAGGACGGGACCGGGGCCGGGCCCCGATGCGGGCCCGGGCGCCCGGCCCCGGCCGGTGAGCGCGCGTGACGGCGCTCCCGACCGGGCCCGGGGCACACCCGGACTCGGGCCGACGTCTGCCGACGGTCGAAGTGACGGAGAATCGAAGGAGCCGGAGGTGGCGGACGTGTGGGTGTGCCGAGCGGCGTCCGGGAGGGGGTCGACCGCCGGTCGGGCCGTCCGCGCCACCCGTTCAGAGGTCGTGGGTGTGGGAGTTGAGGATCGCCAACTGCAGTTGCTGCAGCGGATAGCCGGGCTCCAGCCCGATCTCGGTCACCAGCCTGGTCCGCAGGGTGCTGAACACCTCCAGCGCCTGGGCGCGCCGGCCGCTGAGCGCCAACGCCCGCATGTACTGGGCGTGCAGGCCCTCGTGGAAGGCGTGTTCGCTGGTGAGCGCCGCGAGGTGGCCGATCACCTCGTGGTGCAGTCCGGCTCTGATGCGGGTCTCGGCGAGCGCGACGATCGCCGAGAGCCGGGACTCCTCGAAGAGGCGCCGCCGGGACTCCAACACCGGGCCGGTCGGCACGTCGACGAAGGCGGGGCCGCGCCACAGCGCGAGCGCTTCGTCGAGCAGTCGGATGCCTCTGGTGTCGTCGCCCTCCGCGACGGCACGGGTACCGCGGTCGGTCAGCCGCTGGTACTCCATCCAGTCGACCGGGCCGCCGTGGCTGCGGAAGCCGTAGCCGCCGGCCTGGGTGACGAGCACCTGTCCGGAAAGCTCAGCCGCCGGCAGGCCGGTCAACCGCCGCAGCAGCTTGCGGCAGTTGAGTATGTAGGTCTGGAGGGTGCGCAGCCCGCTCGCCGGAGGGCTGTCGTCCCACAGCTCCCGGATCAGCACCGAGGTGGGGACCACCTGGTCGGCGTGGGAGACCAGGAGCGCGAGCACGGTGCGCATCTTGGGTGCGATGGCGACGACCTCGCCGGCCTCGGCGTCGCCGACGGTCAGCGGCCCGAGTACGCCGAAGTGGAGGGCGGACCGGTCGTCCCGGAGAGCGTGATCCCGGTCATCTAAGTGAGGTACCTGACACGTTGAAGCGCGCATACATCCCCCATCTCGCGATACGACCACCAGTGGTCTGGTGATGCGACGAGTAAGCGATCACAGCGCCGCCATTCTACGTAGCGGTCCGCGACGGAAGTCAGTGCGGAATCCGGTCGCGCACGTGCGTTCGTCCGGTACGGGGGCCCGTTGACGCTCGGTGATCAACCGCAGCTCAGCATGCGCGTTGAGGCTTGCCTAACCCACTGTCATGTGCGTGGGGAACTGTCGGCGAGGCCGTCCAACTGATGATCTTCCCTGGTTGCACGGCTTCCAGTGTCCAAAACTGAACGTTTGCCTTCCGCGGTTTCCTGATCCTGGCACCCGGCGGTCGGACGTAGCCGACCACCGTGAGTGTCCACCCGCGGTCGGCACCCCCGCCGTAGCCGAGCCGCACCCCCGCGCACGCGCCCGGACAGGCCGGGCGTCGGCCGGGCCTTGACGGCTCGCCGACCGTTTCTCGACATCGCACTGCCACGCTGCTGCAGGCCCGGCGCCCGGTCCCGCCCCCGGCGGGCCTCGTCCACCTCGTCCACCCACGCCAGCGCAAGGGAGCGCCTGATGGCGAGAGCAGCTCTACCCGGAACCTCACTGCGATTGGCCAGGTTGTCCGGGCACGGGGACGGCCGCTTCCTCCTCGTGCCCCTGGACCACTCGGTCTCCGACGGGCCGATCGGCACCGCCGACGGCTACGACGCGCTCGTCCGCGACATCGTCGCCGGCGGCGCCGACGGCATCGTCGTCCACAAGGGGCGGGCGCGCCTCCTCGACCAGCGGCTCCTCACCCGCTGCTCGCTGGTGGTGCACCTGAGTGCCAGCACCGCGCACGCCCCCGACGCCGACGCCAAGGTGCTGGTCGCCGACGTCGAGGAGGCGGTCAGGCTCGGCGCCGACGCAGTGAGCGTGCACGTCAACATCGGCTCCGACACCGAAGCCGCGCAGCTCGCCGACCTCGGCGCGGTCGCCTCGGCCTGCCACCGCTGGGGCATGCCGCTGCTGGCGATGATCTACCCGCGCGGGCCCCGGCTCGCCGACCCGACCGTGCCGGGACTGATCGCGCACGTCGCCGCCGTCGCCGCCGACCTCGGCGCCGACCTGGTCAAGACGGTCTACGCCGGCTCCCCGGACCGCATGGCCGAAGTCGTCGCCACCTCGCCGCTCCCGATCCTCGTCGCCGGCGGCGCCGACGGCCGCCAGGAACTCGGCGACTTCGCCCGCACGGCGCTCGCCGCGGGCTGCCGGGGACTGGCGGTTGGGCGTCGCGTCTTCACCTCCCGGTCCCCGGCGGACACCGTCCGGGAACTCGCCGGGATCGTCCACGGCCCCGGCGAGCTGTCCGGGCCGACCGACACCCCCCTTACCACCACCTCACGATTGGCAGGTGTGCTGTGAAGCTCAGTTGGATCGACGTCCGCACCGTCGGCTCGGCCAAGGACGCCATCGTCCAGGAGGCGATCCACGCCGGAGTGGAGGGCGTGCTCAGCGACGACCTCGCCGACCTGGAGAACCTTCCGCCCACCGTCCGCAAGATCCTCTTCCCGCAGGGCAAGCCGCTGCCCGAGGAGTTCGGCGCCGCCGACATCGTCGTCGTCGACCCGCGCAAGCACGGCGAGCCGGCCGAACTCGCCGGCCGGCACCCGGAGGTGGAGTTCGGCCGGTTCACCGAGATCGTGGACGCCGAGACGCTGGAGGACGCCTGCCGCTCGGGGCGCACCGAGAAGTGGAGCCTGCTGCTCTTCCGCGACCCGACGAAGATCCCGCTGGAGATCGTCATCGCGGCGGCCGCCCGCGCCCAGGGCAGCCTGATCACCGTCGCGCAGGACGTCGAGGAGGCCGAGATCATCTTCGGCGTCCTCGAACTCGGCTCCGACGGCGTGCTGATGGCCCCCGCCCGGGTCGGCGACGCCACCGCGCTGAAGCGGGCCGCCGAGACCGACGTACCGGACGTGCGGCTGGTCGAGCTGGAGGTCACCGCGACCGCGCACGTCGGCATGGGCGAACGCGCCTGTGTGGACACCGCGACCTACTTCGGGGAGGACGAGGGCATCCTCGTCGGCTCCACCTCCAAGGGCATGATCCTCTGCGTCAGCGAGACCCACCCGCTGCCGTACATGCCGACCCGTCCCTTCCGCGTCAACGCCGGCGCCATCCACTCCTACACGCTCGGCGCGGGCGAACGCACCAACTACCTCAGTGAGTTGACGGCCGGAAGCAAGGTCACCGCCGTCGACATCCACGGCCGGACGAGGCTGGTCACGGTCGGCCGGGTGAAGATCGAGTCCCGTCCGCTGCTGTCCATCGACGCGGTCGCCCCCGACGGGCGCACGGCGAACCTGATCCTCCAGGACGACTGGCACGTGCGGGTGCTCGGCCCCGGCGGCGCCGTCCTCAACAGCACCGAACTCAAGCCCGGCGACAAGGTGCTCGGCTACCTCCCCGAGGAGGACCGGCACGTCGGCTACCCCATCGCGGAGTTCTGCCGCGAGCAGTGAGCCGCGCGTGCGGGGTGGGGACACGCGGGTGCGCGCCCGGCGCGGTCCCCGCCCCGCACGGCTTCGGAGATTCCCAGGCGGACCGCCGGCCCCGGCCGGCCCAGACGTGCGGCGGGAGAAGCCCCGTGAGCAGCAGTGCCCAGCTCAACATCTGTCTTGTCGGTGCCGGCCCGCGAGGACTGTCGGTGCTGGAGAGGATCTGCGCCAACGAAAGGGCCGACCCCACGGACGCCGTGCTCACCGTCCACGTCGTCGACCCGCACCGGCCGGGGCCCGGCCGCGTCTGGCGCACCGACCAGGCCCGCGAACTTCTGATGAACACCGTGGCCTCCCAGGTCACCGCCTACACCGACGACACCGTGGAGATGGCCGGTCCCGTCGAGCCGGGCCCCAGCCTCCACGAGTGGGCGCGAGGCGTCGGCGACCTCAGCCCACTGGAGGCCCAACTGGGCTGCTACGACGACGTCGTGCTCACCGAGGCCCGCGCCCTCGGCCCCGACGACTACCCCACCCGCGCCCTCTACGGCCGCTACCTGGAGGACGTCTTCCGCCAGGTGGTCGTCGCCGCCCCCGAGCACGTCACCGTGGTCGTGCACCGTGCCACCGCGACCGCGCTCAGCGAACGCGCGGACGGCGGCCAACGACTCACGCTCGACAACGGCGACCACCTCGACCACCTCGACGCCGTCGTGCTCGCCCAGGGCCACGTCGACTCCCGCCGCCCCGCGCCCCTCGCCGAGCAGGCGGCGGAGTACGGCCTCGGACACCACCCGCCCGGCAACCCCGCGGATCTCGACGCCACGTCCGTACCGCCCGGTGAAACGGTGCTGCTGCGCGGCCTCGGCCTCAACTTCTTCGACCACATGGCGCTGTTCACCGTCGGCCGCGGCGGCCGCTTCGAGCGCGTCGGCGGCCGACTGCGCTTCCGCCCGTCCGGCCGCGAACCCCGCCTGGTCGCCGGCTCCCGACGCGGCATCCCCTACCACGCACGCGGCGAGAACCAGAAGGGCGCCCACGGCCGCCACACACCGCGGCTGCTCACCCCGGCGACCATCCGCCGCCTCGCCGAACGCCACCAAGACGGCGACCGGCTGCTGTTCGGGACCGACCTGTGGCCGCTCATCGCCGCCGAGGTCGAGAGCGTCTACTACGAGACGCTGCTGGTGGCGGCGGGCCGCCCCGCCGACGCCGCGGCCCTGGTCGCCGACTACCTCGCCGCCCCGGACGGCGAGCCGCGGCGGGCCGTGCCGCCACGGTACGGCGTCCCCGAAGACCGGCTCTGGGACTGGGACATCATCGCCCGCCCCTGGGGCGACCGCGTCTTCGACGGCCCCGAGTCCTTCCACCGCTGGCTGCTGACGCACCTCGCCGCCGACGTCCGCGCGGCCCGCGGCGGCAACGTCGGCGACCCGGTCAAGGCCGCCCTCGACGTCCTGCGGGACCTCCGCAACGAGATCCGCCTCGTCGTCGACCACGCCGGACTCGACGGCGACTCCCACCGGGACGAACTCGACTGCTGGTACACCGGGTTGAACGCCTTCCTGTCCATCGGGCCACCCGCCTCCCGCATCGAGGAGATGATCGCGCTGGTGGAGGCGGGGATGCTGCGGATCGTCGGCCCCCGCACACGGGTCCACGCCGAGGCCGGCACCCCGCTGCGGCCGGCCGGCTACGTCGCCGAGTCTCCGGAGGTGCCCGGCGCCCGCTACCGCGCCACGGTGCTCGTCGAGGCCCGACTGCCCGAACCCGACCTCCGCCACACCGCCGACCCGCTGCTGCGGGCCATGCTGGACGCCGGCCAGTGCCGCCTCTTCCACATCCCCGCCGGCTGCGGCCGGACGTACGAGACCGGCGGCCTCGCCGTCTCACGACGCCCCTACCACCTGCTCGACGCCGCAGGCGAGCCGCACCCGCGCCGCTTCGCCTATGGCGTGCCCACCGAGGCCGTCCACTGGGTCACCGCCGCCGGAACCCGGCCCGGCGTCAACTCCGTCACCCTCTGCGACTCGGACGCCATCGCCCGCGCGGTACTCGCGCTGCGCCCCACCGGGACGCGCCGCCCCGCCGCCGACGGTGCGGACGCCGCCGCACCGTCGGCGGCGGGG
>NZ_VJYK02000270.1 GCF_007097205.2 Streptomyces alkaliterrae | reverse complement strand
GGAAAGACCGGATACGGCGGGCTGTGACTGAGCGCTTCAGTTGGCGAGTTGCGCAGACCAGTGTCATACCGCAGGGTCCACCACCGGCCCCGTCCAAAAGTCCGGCAGGTGGTCGGCGAAGTCGTCCAGGTGCGGGAGGAAGACCTGCGGCACCTCGCCCACCGGCTGGCGGCGCAGCTCGACGTCGAGGTCGTCGTCCACGTCGATCGAGTCGACCTTCCCCGGCTCCGGGGTGAAGAAGCGCACGGCCGCGCCGCCGATCGGGTCCGGCGAGCGGTCCGGCAGGGTGTCGATGCCCAGCGGCACGGTGAGGAACCAGCGGTTGAGATCGCAGCCGAACGCCCGGCGGACCAGTTCGGGAGCACCGCTGCCGGCGAGCCGGGCGTGCGACTCCAGTACCCGGGGGCCCTTGGGGGTGAGCACGAACTCGCTGTGCGAGGGGCCCTCGGTGAGGCCCACGGCGTCGAGGAACCTGACGGTGAGGTCCCGGAGTTCGTCGAGGTGGGGGACGGCGACGCGGCTGGGCGTGGAGACCTCCCACTCGACGAAGCGGTCGTTCATGCGGTACTCGGAGTAGCCGATCGGGACGTGCCGGCCGTCGTGGGAGAAGGAGTCGACGGAGACGACAGGGCCTTCCAGGTACTCCTCGGCGATGACCGACCGCACCTCGGCGGCGGCCAGCAGGTCCCACGCCTTCGCGGCCTGCTCCGCCGTCTCGACCAGGTGGATGTGCAGGCTCGCCACGCCGTCCGCCGGCTTGAGGACCACCCGCTCGCCGACCTCCGCCAGGAACTCGGCCGCCTCGCCCGCCGACCGCACCGTCCGGTAGCGCACCGGGCTCAGCCCGTGCTTGTCGAGCAGTTCGCGGGTGAGGGCCTTGTCCTTCAGCGCGCGGGCGGTGGCCTCGGTCACGCCGGGCAGGCCCAGCGCGTCGACCACGTGGCCGGTGGACTCGGCGGCGAACTCCGTGGTCGTGATGACCCGGTCGAACGGGCGCTCCTCGTGCAGCGGCCGGAGGGCGGCCAGGATCGCCGGGCCGTCGGTGATGGGGGCGTGCACGATGCGTTCGCAGTGCTCACCGATGGCGGGGTCGTAGTTGCCCTCCTCGTGCACGAGGACGACGTCGATGCCCAGTTCCCTGGCGCCCTTCACGGGTGCCGGTCGGCCACCGACGACTGCTATGCGGAACATCTTTCTGTTCTCCTTACGGTGTGGCGTGGGCCGGTCAGCTCGCGTAGCAGCGGCGCAGCCAGCGTGCGGTGGGCGCGGGGCCCGGAGTGAAGGCGCGGCGACGGTGCAGCACCCGGTAGTTGTCGAAGACCAGGAAGTCGGCCGGTTCCAGCACCAGTTCGGATCCCCTGACCCGGTCGAGGGCTTCGGTCAGCCGGTGCAGGGTCTCCTCCGCCTCGGGCGACTCGCCGCGGGTCGTCCCGCTGTCGTACCGGGCGCGGTGGCGGCTGATCCCGTCCCGTTCGAGGATCGGGGAGTGCTCGATCAGCTGGGGGGAGTCGGCGAAGTCGTTGGAGTCGGGCGACCCGACGACGAAGTGCGGCCGTTCGAGTCCGGCGAGCAGCGCGGCGTCCAGCAGCTCGATCAGCTCTTCGACCGCCGCGATCTCGGTGGGGACCCGCTCGTCGTTGCGGACCGCGTAGAAGGTCAGGTAGCGCGGGACGTAGCCCCTGGGGTCCAGGCCCGCCTCGCCGAAGGGGAGATGGGGGTTGTCGGTGTGCCAGAAGAACTCCGAGTCGGCCCCCCACGAACTGGTGGTGCCGGCGGCGGCCGGGTTGGGGACGACGTTGCGCATCAGCCGCCCCCGGTTCTCGTAGTCCACCGCGTACGGGGTCATGCCGAGCAGCTGGATCAGGCCGAGGTGAACCGAGTTCACGACGGCCAGCGCCGGTTCGTCCCCGTACCCGTGCACCGGCGTGGCGGGGAACTCCTGGCGGGGCAGGTTGTTCAGCACCAGTGCGTGGTGGCCGGTCACGGGGAAGGACTCGAGGGCGGCCAGGATCTGGCCCGGCAGGTGGTTCCGGAGCACGTGCGCTCCGATGTTGGCGAGGATCGCCTCGTTGTCGTCCGAGTCGAGCACCGAGGAGGCGGTCCGTTCCGCGATCTCCTTGCCGACGACGTCGCGCGTGCCGTCGTCCAACCGGAAGTGGGGAATGCGGAGGTTACCTCGCTCCGGAGCCGACGAGGTGGCCTCGGAATGGGGTGGTCTTGTGCTCTCTGTTCCGCTCACGCTCTCTATTCCGCTCAGGTAGCGCCGGTCCCGGGGTGGCTCACTCACGCACCGGGGCGGGGGTCCAGTAGGTGTCCGCGTCCCGCTGGACGCGGCGCTTCATCGGGTCGCGCGTGACTCGCAGCAGCACGCCGATCGGCGTGACGAACAGGTAGTAGACAAGGAGGAGCGGCAGTTTCCTCATGGGCGTACCTCACGGCTCGTACGATGGGTTGGGGGGGCGGAGTCGGCGGTCGGCCGGCCCCGCGGCCTCAGTCGAGGGGGATCTCCTCGCGCCAGTTCCCGTCCTCCCGCCACTGCGGCTGGTCGGCCTTGGTCAGGAGGAAGCCGCCCAGCGCCAGGTAGTCGATGTCGGTGCGCATGAAGCAGGTGTAGGCGTCCGCCGGGGTGTTGACGATCGGCTCTCCGCGCACGTTGAACGACGTGTTGACGAGGACCGAGCAGCCCGTGGCCGCCTTGAAGGCGGACAGCAGTCGGTGGTAGGGCGCGTTGTTCCGCTCGGAGACGGTCTGCACGCGCGCCGAGTGGTCGACGTGGGTGACCGCGGGGATCGTGGAGCGCTGCACCCGCAGCAGGTCCAGGCCCGAGGCCTGCCCCTCGTCCACGTCGAGCAGCCGGCGGGACTCGGCGACGGGCGCCACCACCAGCATGTACGGACTCTCCTGCGGGAGGTCGAAGTAGTCCTTGACGTCCTCCTCCAGCACGGACGGGGCGAACGGGCGGAACGACTCCCGGAACTTGATCTTGAGGTTCATGGCGGACTGCATGCGCGGCGATCGCGGGTCGCCGAGGATCGACCGCGCTCCCAGCGCCCGGGGACCGAACTCCATCCGGCCCTGGAACCAGCCGACGATCTTCTCCTGGGCGAGCACGTCGGCCACCCTCTCGGCCAGCCGCTCCGGGCCGAGCCGTTCGTGCGGTATGCCCTCGCGCTCCAGGAAGGCGGCGATCTCCTCGTCGCCGTAGCCCGGCCCGAGCAGCGAACCGGACATGCCGTCCCGACCGGTGCCCAGGTGGGACCTGGGCGCTCCGCCCTCGTGGGCCGTCAGCAGGGCCGCGCCGAGCGCGCCGCCCGCGTCGCCCGCCGCCGGCTGGATCCACACCTCGTCGAAGACGCCCTCCTGGATCACCCGGCCGTTGGCGACGCAGTTGAGCGCGACGCCCCCGGCGAGGCACAGCCGGGACTCCCCGGTGCGCTCGCGCGCCGTGCGGGCCAGCCGCAGCACCACCTCCTCGGTGACCTTCTGCACGGACGCCGCCAGGTCGAACTCGCGCTCGGTGAGCGGACCTTCGGGGCTGCGGCGGGGGCCGCCGAACAGCTCCTCGAAGCCGCCGCCGGTCATCACCTCGCCGCGCAGGTACTCGAAGTAGCGCATGTCCAGCCGGAACGAACCGTCGTCCTTGACGTCGATGAGCCGTTCCCGGATGGTCCGTTCGTAGCGCGGGGTGCCGTAGGGCGCGAGGCCCATCAGCTTGTACTCGCCGGAGTCCACCTTGAAGCCGCAGAAGTAGGTGAAGGCCGAGTACAGCAGCCCGAGCGAGTGCGGGAAGCGGATCTCCGAGAGCGGCTCCAGCCGGCTCCCGCGCCCGTGCCACAGCGTGGTGGTCGCCCACTCTCCGACGCCGTCCACGCACAGCACGGCTGCCGACTCGTAGGGGCTCGGGTGGAACGCCGACGCGGCGTGCGACTCGTGGTGGCGGTGCACCCGGACCTCGGGCACCCGGCCCAGGCCCAGCCGCTCCAGCTCCCGGCGCACCTGGCGGGGGGCGTCACGCTTCCAGGACAGCCACTCCGGCAGCGTCCGCTCGAACGAGGCGAAGCCGCGCGGTGCGGCCGCGGCGAACGTCGCCAGCACCCGGCGGAACTTGAGCGCCGGATCCTCGTAGTAGGCGACCGCCGCGACGTCGTCCAGGGTGGCGCCGGCCTCGGCGAGGCAGTACGCGACCGCCCGCGCGGGGAACGCCGAGTCGTGACGTCGGCGGCTGAAGCGCTCCTCCTGGGCCGCCGCCACGGGTACGCCGTCGGCGACCAGGGCCGCGGCGCTGTCGTGGTAGTAGGCGGAGACGCCCAGAACCAGCTCGGACATTGCCTGCTCCTTAACGCGTGAAGCGCTTGCCGGTGCGGGATCCACGGGCACGGCGCTGCGCCTGCCTGGCCCACAGACCGGACGGGGGGTTGAGTGATCGGTAGCCGGTCCGCACCCGGTGCCAGACCTGGGCGAGGTGCGACGCCGGGACGGTGCTGAGGTAGGTGTCCACGGCGTCGGCGGCCCAGGCCGAGTGGCCGCTGGAGACGTTGTCGATCGTGTTGTGGATGTCCACGAAACGGGTGCTGAACCCGTGCTCGCGCAGGGCGATCCTGGCCCGCCGGTAGGAACCGCCGACGCCCGAGAGCTCCATCGCCAGGTTCAGGCCCAGCACCTCCGGCAGGAAGGTCCTGGGGAACCTGCCGATCGCCAGCCAGTAGACGGGCAGTTCGAAGGAGCCGTCCCGGAAGCCGGACCACCGGGCGAACTCCCGCGATGCGGTCGGCGGCAGCTCCACCGACATCTCGGCCAGGACCTCCCGGTAGATGAGCGGGTGGTTCAGCCGCGGCTCGCCGTTCCCCAGCTCGTCCCAGTACGTCTCGAAGAGCGAGAAGCCGATCTCCGAGGACGCCTCGGTGTAGTCGGTGAAACCCTGGAGCCAGGAGCCGTCGATGAGGGTCAGCGGCGCGAGCTGGACGGTGGAGTCGACCAGTTCCTCACGCGTCGGCACCTCCGTCGCGTTTCCCCGCTCGAACTCCTCACCGTGCCGGTCGTGTTCCGCCGCGAGCCAGGGCCGTAGACCCTCGGCGGGCCAGTGCTCCGGAAGCGTCGTCCCGTCGCGTCCGATGCCGTGCCGGGACCGGGCCAGCCACCCGTGCACGTACTCCCGCGCCCAGCGGTGCACGGCCGGGCTCGTGGTACGGCCCTGGAGGCGCCAGTAGGCGTCGCGGAGATCCTCCGGCGCGCTGCCCTCGGGCTCCGCCGCCGTGGTCGGCCAGGACAGCCTCGGCACGGCGAACGGCGGGACCACCGGTTGGGGGCGCCGCTCGGCGGCGTGCGCGTCCCGGGGCGGGAGCGAGTCGATCCAGCGCCGCACGACGGCCAGGTCCTCCGGCGCGAACACCCGGAACATCGGGCCGCGTTCGCCCACCAGGCCGTTCACCAGCGAACTCGCCTCGGAACGACCCGGCTTGACCATCCTGCTGCGGGCCAGCACGCCGAGGAAGGGAGCCGGATCGGTCCGGCACTCGGTGAGCCACGCCGACAGCGACCGGCCCTCCATGGCGAAGTCGTGGTGGTAGACGGCGCCCTCCCTGGCGCGCAGCCGCATCAACTCGCCCATCCCGTAGGCCGGGTCGAGGCACGACTCCAGCCGGTCGTACAGGCTCGTGTGCCATCCGCGCAGCGCCTCCATCGCCCATCCGAAGCCGGCCACCAGGCGCGGGGTCCGCTCCGGTGAGGAGGTGTCGAGCAGCGCGCCCACCGCCGCGAGGCTCAGCTCGACGCCGCTGCCCTCGCCGCCCTGGCGCACGCCCGAGGGGTCGACCGACTCCCAGCGGGTGGTGTGCGGATGGGCGGCCCGCACCAGCGCGAGCACGGGGAGCAGGCCGACGGTCCGAAGGCAGTGGTCGGCGCCGACGAGCTCCTCCCGGAACTCGTCCGGGCGGCGGCTGAGGGCGAGCAGCACCGACGGCAGGTAGAACGAGCCGTCGTCGACGCGCTGGTCCTGCGCGAGCCGCGCCGGCGGCGTCGCGTACTCGGCCAGCAGCAGACTCCGCAGCACCGTGAGATAGGCGGAGCCGCGGGACGCGTGCGGGTGACCGGCGCCGAGATCGGCCGCGTACAGGCCGAGGACGCGCAGGGTGGGCGGATCGTCGGCGTTGCCCGGCGCGCTGAGCCACTGCAGCCACGCCCCGCTGAGCAGCGCGAGTGGGGCCGCCGACAGGCCCGCCTGCCGGACGACGGCTTCCCGGTCGGGGTCTCCGGCCGCCCGGTCCAGCAGCCCGACGAAGCGCGCGGTCTCCTGTGAGGCCCAGCGCGTCGCCGCCTCGCGCAGCGCGGCGAGGTCGGACGGGCGCTGCCCCGCGTTTCGGAACCTGCCGAGTTCGGAGCGCAGCTCGTCCACCAGCGCGCCGGACGGAAGTCGGCACTCGGGATCGAGCGCGCGGACGTAAAGGCGGCGGGCGAGGGACGGCTCGGGTCGCGACTCGGCCGTGGTGGGAAATGCGACTGCGGGGCCGTGCACCTCGGCCTCCTTCCTTGACGGTTCCGGCGCCCATCGGCGATCTTCCGAAAGATCCCGTGGTTCGACGGCGGATATCAGAACATGGGGTAGATGGAAGCGTCGTTCTTCTTGCGGCGCTTGCGGCGGAATACTTTTTCCAGAATCTTTCGCCAGAAGGACATGGCTGAGCGACACTCCCTTTCGGTGGTGTGGGTCGCGGTTTTCACGAGATGGGGCAAACCGGGTGGGATGCGGCGGCGGCCGTGTGTCGGCGCCGCGTCCCGGCGGCAACCGCGCTCGGCGCGGCCGGGCCCGGCCGGGTGTCTCAGCTGGTGAAGAGTCGGTCCCGGTGGACCTTGTGCTGTGCCGCCTGCGCGACCGGTCGTACGACCAGCTGGTCGACGTTGACGTGCTGCGGGAGCCCCACGGCGAGCGCCACGCACTCGGCGACGTCCTCGGCGAGCAGCGGCCGGTCGACGCCGGCGTAGACCGCCGCCGCCTTCTCGGCGTCCCCGTGGAACCTGTTGAGCGCGAACTCGTCGGTGCGCACCATGCCCGGGGCGATCTCGATCACGCGGGTGGTGGTGCCGCACAGTTCGAGCCGCAGCGTCTCGGTGAGCGCGTGCTCGGCGTGCTTGGCGGCGCTGTAGCCGGCGCCGCCCTCGTAGTTGGTGAAGGCGGCGGTGGAGGTGACGGTGACGATGGTGCCGCCGGAGGGCGAGCGCCGGAGCAGCGGCAGGAGGGTCCGGGTCACGTGCAGTGTGCCGAGCACGTTCACCGAGAACATCGACTGCCAGTCGGCCGCGTCGGCGCTGGCGACCGATTCCGCGCCGAGCGCGCCGCCGGCGTTGTTGACCAACACGTCACATGCGTCGAGGCGACCGAGTGCCTTCTGCGTCGCCTCCGGGTCGGTGATGTCGCAGACGACCGACTCACCGCCGAGCTCGTCGGCGAGTTCCGCCAGGCGCTCGGCCCGGCGGGCGACCAGGGCGACCTGGTATCCGTCTTTCGCGAGGCGGCGGGCGGTGGCCGCGCCAATTCCGCTGCTCGCTCCGGTGATCACCGCTGTGGGTGCCATTGCTATCCTTCCGGGGTTCAGGGGGTCGGGGG